>JAEYYV010000092.1 GCA_023428295.1 Pseudomonadota bacterium | reverse complement strand
CGTCAGCGGCACTCGCAGCGTCGTCGAGTGCCGCGAGCGCGGTCTCGCGCAACGCGGGCGGAGCCGACTCGAGCGTCGAGAGACGCCACGCGTGCGTCGCCACGGGCTCGACGGGCACCGCGGCCTCCGCGAGCGATTGCACGGCGGCGAGACGCTTCTCGAACGTCGCGCGATCGAGGCCCACGGCGTCCTGCTCCGCGAGGTCCGCGTTCGGCGCCGTCTTCAGCTCGACGAGCCGGCCGAGCACCTCGTGCAGCGATCGCCCGAACGGGCCGGTCGCGTGCAGCGCCGCCACGTGCCCGTCGAGCGCCGCGCGTAGCTCGACGAGCCGCGAGTCGCGCATCTCGATGCCACCCGATCCGCCAACGCCCGGGCGGAAGGTGCGCTCCACGACGCGCGCGAGGTGCGCGACGATTCGCTCGTGCGTCGCGCTCGCTGCATAGAGTGGCAAGCACAGCTCCGCGAGGCCGACCGTGCCGAGGCGTTGCAGGATCGCGTCGAGCCCAGCCGGGGCGTCTCCGACGACGAGCACGCTCTTGCCTTGCGTGGATGCGTGAACGATCAGGTTCGCGATGGTCTGCGTAGCGCCAGTGCCGGGCGGCGTCTGGAGCACGAACGTCGCACCCTCGGAGGCGGCGTGAATCGCGGCGAGCTGATGCGAATCCGCGTCGAGGGGGGCCACGATGTCGGCCGTACCGCTCGCGGGACGCGTGACCGCATCCGCCGCGGTGATCGACGGCTGCGCGAACGGCGTGCGCGCATCGCTCTCGATGTTCGCGAGGTGCGCGACGAGTGGATGCGCGGCCACCGTATCGTGTGCCAGATCCGCGGCCAACGAGTACCGCGCGAACGAGAACACACCCAGCTTGGCGATCCGCTCGACGCGCCAGCTCGGACGCGTGACCGCGAGCCCGTCCGCCGCGGCGAAGAGACCCGCGATGTCGAGCGCCCCCGTGCCCTCGGGCGCCGCGAGCACCACGGCGACGTCACGCTCGAGCGCACCGACGAGCGCGGTGTTGATCCGCGGCTCGACGCCATCGGCCGCGACCAAGCGCGCACTGCCACTCGCCGTCCGCTCGAGCTCCGCGGGCCACAGCGCGAGTGGAGAGATGCGCTCGGCGCCACCGCGCTCCCAGACGAGCGCACCGAGCGAGATCCACAGCACGTGCTCGCCACGCGTGCGGCGCGCGCGTCGCGCTGCGCGGCGCATGAGCGTGAGCCTGCGCTCGAGCTCCACGGTCGGCAGCGGGATGCGCAGCCAACCGGTATCCACGCCCGGATCCATGCCCGCCTCGAAGGTGAACGCGCCGCCACCGCCGAGCGCCGTCGCGAACGCGATCGGATCGACACCGGGCAGCGGCAAACAGCGCTGGTCATCACCAACGTCGAGCAGCAGGTCGGCTCCGCCGGCCCCTTCGATCAACGACGACTTCCACCTCTCGATGCGCGTGCGAGCTTGATCGATCACGCGCTCAATCTACGCCCACCGATCGAATCCTCGACGGAGACGACGACGCAAACACGCGAGTGCAGATCCCCGGAGATCTCTCCGCCCGACGACGATCGACGGAGATCGACGGAGCTACGTCTCGAGGAGCGCGAGCAAGTGCTTCGGGTGATGCGCCTCGCCCCACGCGTCGCTGCCACGCTGCCGTGCAGCGAGCACGCGTTCGATCCACGCCGAGGGAATCGCCGCCGCACCATCGCGCGCACCGACGAGCGCGCCGACGATCGCTGCGTTGGTGTCCGCGTCGCCGCCGCGGCTAGCCACGTCGACGAGCGCGTCCGTCCACGCCGGCGAGTGCGCCGCGTGCCAGAACGCCAGACGGAACGCGAGGCGAACGAAGCCCGCGCGCTCGTAGAGGTGCATGTCCGCGTGCTCCTCGCCGTACACCTCGGGGTTGTCCGCGAGCGCTTTGTCGAGATCGTGCAGCAGCGCGACACGCGCCTTCTCGACGAGCGCCAGCTCCTCGCTGTCCACATCGCCGATCGCGATCGCTGGAAGCGTCGTGTCCCCCGCCCCGACCGTCGACACGCCCGCGGTCCACATCGCGGTCAGCCGGCGTGCACCTTCGTTCACCGCCGCGCGCGCCGCCTCCACCATCTCGCGTCCGCGCGCGACCGCGTCGTCGGAGCCGGTCGTCAGCACCATCGCGATCGCCGCGTTGTGGGCCGCGCACGCGAGCGCGCAGCGCGGATCGGCGTGCGTGAGCATCGAGTCCGCGATCGATGCGTCGATCAGCTCGGCGAGAGGCGCCTTCGCGAACGCGATCGCGATCGGCGTGGTGCGCATGAGCGAGCCGTTGCCCGCGGCTTGATAGCCGCTCGCGCGCCACGCGATCATGCCGCCCGCCGTGGAGCCGCTCTTCTCGATCGCACGCAGCGATGCCCCGGTCTGACCGCCGACGTCGAACGCCTCGTCCTCCCACGCCACGTAGCGTTCGGCGACATCCGACGCGTCGAAGCCGCCGCGCTCGACGAGGCTGCGCGCGAGGCACACGGCGAGCTGCGTATCGTCGGTGATGGCACCGGGCGGGAGGTTGAACGGACCCGCGCCGATGACGTCGGTCGCCGGCTTCGTCGCGAGCGTGGGATAGACCGGCTGTTCGATGTGGCGAAACTCGTACGTGGTGCCGAGCGCGTCGCCGACCGCTTGCCCGAGCAGCGCTCCTCGCGCTCGATCGAGCGTGCTATCCGTCATAGTGTCCATTATACACGAAGCGCCCGCTGTGCCCAGGTAGATTCGTCACCGTTCTCGCATGGCGCGGTCGGTCGAGTCATCCATCGCAGTGGGGGTAGAGTCCGCCCATGGCAATCGCAACCCACAAAGGCTCCTGTCACTGCGGCGCTGTTCGCTACACGGTCGAGCTCGACACCGACGCCGAAGCGATCGAGTGCAACTGCTCCATCTGCGGCCGCTCCGGCACGCTGCTGCTGTTCACCTCGATGGAGACGTTCCACCTCGACAGCGGCAAGGACAACCTGACGAGCTACAAGTTCAACCAGCAGCACATCGACCACGTGTTCTGCAAGACATGCGGCATCAAGTCGTTCGCGACGGGCGTGGGCCCTGACGGTAAGGCGACGGCGGCGATCAACGTGCGCTGCCTCGAGGACGTCGACGTGTTCGCGCAGAAGCGCATGCAGTTCGACGGAAAGAGCCGCTAGTGCGCGCCGTTCTCGCGCTCGCGCTCCTCGTCGCGTGCAGTAGGAGCGACGCCGAGCGCGAGAAGCAACGCATCCAGGATCGCGCTGCAGACGAGCTGCGCAACTTGAAGGATCACCTCGGCGCGCTCGAGAAGAAGGCCGACGAGCTGACCTCGCGTCTCGACGATGTAGACGGCCAGCTGACGAAGCTCGTCGACCAGCTCGCGAAGGCGACCGACGAGAAGGCGCGCGCGGCGATCGAGAACAAGCTCGAGAAGCTCAAGATCGATCGCGAGGACATCGAGCGAAAGCTCGACGAGCTACGCGACAAGATCACGCCGAACTGACGATCAGATCTTCTTGTTGCGGCGCTGCTGGAACGAGTACGGGCGGTGCGACTTGCCCTTGTCGTCCCCTTCTTCGCCGCCTTCGACGGGCGTTCCCGCGAGCGGCTCTTCCGCACCCGGGCGGAACTTGATGGTCGACAGCGGGCTCTCCGCCGCGAGCACGCGATCACCGCCGCCGAGCAGCGCTTCCATGCCCTCGAGCTTGTCGATGTCGTCGAGGATGTCGTCGACGGTGGCGTAGCGCTCGCTGCGCGCATCACGCGTCATGCGATCGAAGATGTCGTCCACGCCCTTGGGCATGTTCGTGTTGATCTGCGACGGCAGCGGCGAGCGCCGGCCGGGCAGCTTTCGCGTGAGCAGCTCGTAGAAGATGATGCCGAGCGCGTAGATGTCGCCTTGCGCGCCGGCCATCATCGGATCCGTGTACAGCTCGGGCGCCATGTACGCGATGTTGCCCATGCCGACGACGACTTGGTTGTTGCGTGCGTGATCGCGCTCGACGATGCGCGTGAAGCCGAAGTCGCTGACCTTCACGTTGCCGTAGCCGTCGATCAGCAGCTGCTCGGGCTTGAGGCCGCGGTGATAGACGCGCTGGGCATGCGCGGCGCGGAGGGCGTGCAGGGTCTGGAGCAGATACTTGAACACCAGCTCGACCGGCAGCTCCTCCGCATCATTGATCAGGCGGCGGCAGCTTCCGTTGGGCGCGAGCTCGGTGATGACGTGCGGGAACTCGCTCCACAGGTTCACGTCGTGAATCGGGAGGATGTTCGGGTGCGCGAGGTTGCCCCACGCGCGAACGACGTCCGTGAAGCGGCGCACGATCTCGTTGCGCTGATCGTCGCTGAAGAAGCCGAACAGATCGCGCACCTCTTTGAGCGCGACCTCGCGGTTCAGCGCGACTTGGCGGGCGCGATACACGGTGCCGATACCGCCCGAGCCGATCGACGCGAGCTTCTCGTAACGATTTTCGATGTCAGCCCCCAATTGGATCTCGCCCCCGGCGACGGCGCGGTTCTGTCCACCGGAGACCTTGGCCTGCGAGGACGTGTTCTTCGGCATCGGGACCGCGCCGCTGTGATCGTTGCGCTCGCCCCGATCGGCGTTGCGGTTCATCGTCGAGGACAACACACCGGACTGCGTTCCCATCGGAATCGCTCCCGACGGCACCGCCATCGCGCGGCTCTGGCGCAGCTTCTTGAAGTGACTGACCGCGCGCTCGGTGAACTCGGTGAGGTTGCCCCCGTTGACCACCGTCTCGCCATCGGGCGTGACCTCGAGGCTCTCGCTCGTGCGGTCGTGACGGAGGTACCCCGACTTCTCGAGGAATCCGATGTACTCCGAGAACGGAATCGACACCGCACCTTCGCAGACACGTCGAATGTCGTCGTAGCGGTTCTGACGACCGTAGCGGGCCTCCGCCATCACGTTCGCGAGGATGAAGCGTGCCTCTTCGCAGAGGACTTTCTTCGTGACCTTGGCGCGGCCTTCCATGTGGATGAATTGTAGGCAGGCTACGGAGATAGGGTCAATTACACGGGCGGCGGACCTTCAGCGATGAGCCGATCGACGAGCGGTTTGTCGGCCGGAAGGATGTCCCACGCACCCGGCAACTCGCCCACCGAGACCCATGCGAGGTCCGCGACCTCGACGATGCGCGCCACGTGGCCGGGCACGAGCCGGCATGCGTAGACGAGCATGACGAGATCGAACGCCGGGTAGGCGTGGAACAGCACGTCCCAGATTCGTCCGACCACCACGCGCGCTCCGATCTCCTCGACGAGCTCGCGCTCGAGCGCGGCCTGCGGGGACTCGCCGGGCTCCACCTTGCCGCCGGGGAACTCCCATTGAAGAGGCAAGCTCCACGTCGCCGCGCGCTGGGTGATGAGCACGCGCTGTTGATCGTCGACGATCAAGCCCGCGACGACGAGCTTGCGTGCGCGAGGGGCTGTCTCGCTCATAGAAGATCCATCCGATCGACAAACGGCGCTCGGTTCGGCGGTCCATCCGCGTGGCGATAGGCGAGCGCACCGGCGGTGCTCGCCGCGAACAGCGTCGACGAGCGCGTCCCGTAGTGCTCCGTGCGAATGCAGGTCGCCGTCATCGCGTGTGCGATCTCGATCGGCAGCTCCGACGGCGGAACGTCGGCGAGCGGCACGCGTCGATCATCGGCGAGCGCGGCCCCCAACATCGCGAGCGCCTCGTCGGGGGAGTGTCCGATCACGCGCCTGCACTCGCGCTCGAGCCTCTCGCACCGCGGGAAGCCCGGCGCGCCGAGCTTGTCGTTGCACAGCACGTGGATGCCCGGCGCGAGCGACACGATCTCCTTTGCTCCCTCGTGCCGCAGATACGCGATCGAGACGCCACGCGCGTCACCCCACGCGAGGTTCATGCTCGCGTAGCGCGTGGGATCGAGCTCGCGCACGTATGCATCCGGATCGTTCGTGCTCGCGAGCTCCTTCACCGCGAGCCCGCGCGAGCGCAATCCCGGCGGTGGCGTGACGAGGGCGCGTTGATTGGTGACCGCCGCGAACCGACCATCGCGACCAACGGCGAGCCAGGTTCCCCCCGACAACACGTCGACACCACCGGCGATGTTCTGTCCTAACCTTTCGGGTGGTCGTGTCGGACGTTCGAACAGCTCGTCACGATTCGCAGCGAGCACGAGTGGTGCTTCGGCGATGACTCCGACGAGGAAGGCGATCGTACACATGGGTTAGTTCGTCGAGAAAAACTCAGCGAGAGTATGTCCCGTTGCTTGCATAGATGGCGGGTGGCCCCTAGAGTGCAGCCGAGATGAGACTGTATCCAGGCAAGGTCGACACCATCGCGGCCGAGATCATCACGACGCTGGTTCAAGCGGGTGATATCGAGATCAGCGACAACAACGAGGCCCAGCTGGATGCCGCTGCCGTTCTGAAAGAATACATCCGCGTCGACAAAGAGCTCACCGAGCGCGCGAAGGACATTCTGGAGATCCGCGGTCTTCCCTACTCGCACCTCGGACGCACGAAGCGCCAGCTCGCCGATCAGAAGGAGTTCGGGCTCGGCGAAGAAGGCCTGTCGTGGATCGCGAATCAGATGCTCGAGGCGTTCATGTCGTCGCGTCATGTCGACGAGGTGTTCGCCGAGGACGCGATCCTGCGCCGCAAGATCAAAGACATCTGCAAGAAGCACATGTCGGTCGACGAAGCGATCGATCAGGAAGTTCGCGATCGCATCAAGAACCTCGAAGAAGGCACGCAGGCGTGGGACGTCGAGTACGGCAAGGTGCTCGAGCAGATCAAAGCCAAGCACGGCGTCAAGGAGTAACGTCGGTCGCGGTGCTGGCCGGTCTCGCTGTATCGGCCATCACGGTTCCCCCGACGAGCATGACGCACAGCCCGACCTGCGAAGTTTCCCACGTCGACAAGGTACACGGTTCGGGCACTATTGAAGGATGGGCGTTCGAGGTGACCTTCGACCGTGCACCGACTGTGTCGAGAAGCCCGTGATGCGTTGCGGGCGATGCACGACCACGCGATGCGTGCATCACGCGCTCGCTCCCGGACGCCGCTGCGATGCATGCGAGCGCGACTTCGCCGACGAGGCACCGACCCGGCGCGCGGCAAAGCTCATCTTCGTGCCGCCGTTCGCATTGCTCGCGGGCGGCATCTTGTTCGGGCTGTTGTTGCCCATCTCGATCGGCGGCGCCGTCGGTGCGACGGTGATGGCCGCGATCGCGTGCGGCACGGCAGTCGCGGCGGGCGCGGGGGCGTGCACCGTGGTCGATCGCAGCGCGCGCGCGATGTTCTTGCGTGAACGCGCGGGCTCGCTGCCCGCCGCGCGGCTCCTTCCGAGCCGGCATCATCCGCGTCTGTTGCCGAGCGGACGGCACCGCTAGTTACTCGGCGGGCTGCAGCGCTTGCACGCCGAGTGACTCGAGCACCGCGTCGATGTCCGTGCCGACGGGAACGAGCCGCACCACCGCGTAGCGCTGGAACACGATCGCGTGCGCCTGCTCGATGTCGACGGTGTTGTCCTCCACGTGCGGCGACACCTCTTGATTGACGAGCTGCCGGCACACGTCGGGCGTGAACACCTGCCCCATCGTGCGCAGCATCGCGAGCGGCTCGACGAGCCTGTCGCGCGGCAGCTTCGTCGCGCGTGACTCGAACGCGACCCGATACTTGGAGGCGTCCCCGGCGACGTCGATCCACACGCGGAGCGTGAGACCGGTCATCAGCTTGTCCTCGGGCGTTGTCTCGAGGTCGCGCACCTTGTCGAGATAGACGAGCGACGAGTCCCACTTCTCGTCGAGCGCGTCGAGCATCGCGAGCACGAACAGCCGCGCCTTCGCGACCTCCGGATCCTTCGACGAGGACTCGCGCTCGAGATCGGGACGCACGGCCGCGGCGAACGCGGCGAACGCGGCCTCGTCGACGACGATCGAGCCGACCTCGGCGGGCACGGGATAGCGCGCGGGCTGTGTCGCCGCCGGTACGGGACGCGGGCTCGCGCTGCTGCACGCGCCGACAGCGAGCAGGATCGCGATCGCGGCGGCCCTCACGCGGGTAGACCGATCGCTTCGCGCACCTCGCCGACCACCATCTCGGCGAGCCGTTGGATCAGCTGCTCGCCCTCCTCGACCGACGCCGCGGCGGGATTGCCGGCATAGGCGAGCTCCATCCCCATCTGCGTGAACGTGTTCACGCCGGCCTCGAGCTTCTCCGACAGCGAGATCGGGACCTGGGCGAGCGTGGTCCGCATTTGCTCGTCGACCATCTCGGGCGCTGCGGCCATGACGATCGAGGTCTCGTACTGTCCCGCGTGACACGCGCCGCTCTTGAACTCCGCGGACAGCGTCCTGGCCCACTTCCTCGTCAGCGGGCACGCGTACGACACCTTCTTGTCGCGACCGTCCAGCACCGCGCGCACCGCCGCATCGTGCTCCGGCTCGAGGTGATTGTTCACGAGGCAGACGTGGCGAATGCCTTGCGCGAGGAGGCCATCGCAGACCGCGGCGAGATACGCCGTGAGCACGGGCCCCGGGATCGAGACCGCGCCGGGGAAGCCGACCGCGCAGTCGGTGACGCCGTAGCTGATCGCGGGCGCGATGACGGCCGTGAGCGGCCCCCTCTTCTCGAGGATCTCGCACGCGCGCACGCACGCGGCCGCGCTGATCACCACGTCGGTGCCGAGGCCGAGGTGCGGGCCGTGTGGCTCCGTCGAGCCCACGGGGACGAGGGCGACCACGGCGCGCGGACCTTGCAACAGCGTGTAGAGCGAGGCCGTGGTGTGGCGGGCTAGAAACTTCTCGGGTGCCATTACTCGCCGCCTAGCTCACCACGCTTCTCGCGTTCGACAAGGGTCTTCTTGTCGACCTTGCCGCGATCGTTCTTCGGCAAGTCGTCGACGAACGTGATCCAGCGCGGATACTTGTGCTTCGACAGCCGCGACTGCACGTGCGCCTTGAGCTCCGCGACCAACGCGCGCCGTCCATCGTCGGTGGCGATGCGCTCGCGCGCGTCCGGACGCAGCTCGATCAGCGCCTTGGGCTTGGTCAGGCCCGCGTCCTCGGCGGGGATCACGGCGGCCACGCTCACGCACGCATGATCGAGCAAGCAGTCCTCGACCTCGCGCGGCGCGACGAAGATGCCGCCGACCTTGAACAGATCGTCGGCGCGCCCCTGGAACGTCAGGTAGCCCTCGGCATCGATCGAGAACAGATCGCCCGTGCGGCACCAGTGTCCGTGGAATGTCTTCCAGCTCTTGTCGCGATCTTGGAAGTACCCGTGCGCGACCGAGTCGCCCTTGACCCACAGAACGCCGATCTCGCCGGGCGGCAATGGCTCCGCGCCCGCACCGTCGGCGTCCTCGGGGAGGATGCGCAGCTCGTAGCCGTCGACGACCTTGCCGAGCGTGCCGGGCTTCACGTCGCCGGGGCGATTGGAGCAATAGATGTGGAACATCTCGGCGGAGCCGATGCCGTCGTAGACCTCGCCGCCGAACCGCTCGATGAAGCGGCGCAGGAGTGGCTCGGGCAACGCTTCGCCCGCCGAGAGATGAAAGCGGACGCACGAGAGATCGAGGCCGGGCTCGCCCTTGGCGCGGCGCTCGTCGTCGAGATCGAGCAGCTTGCCGAGCATCGTCGGCACGTTCGTGACGATCGTCGGCCGATAGCGCGCGATCGCGTCCGCGATGCTCTCGGCGGTGGGACGCTCCGCGAACAGGCCCACGGTGGCGCCCACGGCAAACGGGAACCACAGGTTCGTGCCTGTCGCGTAGCCAAAGAACAGGCGCGGCACGCTGACGGTGATGTCGTCGCGGCGATAGCCCACGGTTCGCTTCGCGTAGACCTCGGTGTTGAACGCGAAGTCGCGGTGGCTGTGCATGGCTGCTTTCGCGCGGCCCGTGGAGCCCGACGTGAACAGCCAGATCGCCGGATCGTCGCGCTTGATCGATGGCAACGCGGTGGTCATCTCGCGCCCCTTGGCGATCGCGTCGGTGAGGATGTCCGTGCGCGCGCGCAGCGCGGGCAGCGGCATCGGCGTCTCGGGATCCTCGCCGGTCGCCGCGTCGGGGACGAGCAACACGCCGCGCAGGTGCGGCAGCGACGCGTAGCGCTGGCCGAGCCCGTGCGCGACGGTGGGTGTCGTGATCAGCACGGCGGCCTTCACGTAATCGAGGACGTACGCGAGATCGTCGAGCGGCGCGATGTTGTTGCCCATCGTGACCACGCCGCCGGCGGCGAGGGTGCCGAAGATGCTCCACGCGAACGGCGGGAGATCCGGAAGCACGATGTACACGCGCTGCTCGGGCCGCAGGCCGAACGTGCCGATCAAGTACCGCGCGAGTGCGCGACTGCGATCCGCGACCTCGCTGTACGTCCACGCGCGATCGCCGAAACGGATGGCGACCTTGTCACCGAGCCCGTCCGCTTCGCGCGCGAACAAGAAGTAGTCGGCGAGGTTGAAGTCTTCGGGGAACTCCACACGACTCACGGTTTCGCTCCTTGCGCGAGCGAGCGGCCGATGATGGTCCGCTGGATCTCGCTCGTGCCTTCATAGATCCGCAGCGGGCGAATCGCTCGATACAAGTGCTCGACGATGGCGCCGGCCATCACGCCGCGTCCACCGAACAGCTGAACCGCGCGGTCGATCACGCGCTGCGCGGCCTCGGTGGCGCCGAGCTTGGCGATCGAGACCTCCGTGGTCACGCGTCCGCCCGTCGTGTCCTTGCGATGCGCCGCGCGGTAGACGAGCAAGCGCGCGCTGTCGATGTCCACGATCATGTCCGCGAGGTGCGCCTGCACGAGCGGCTGCTCGGACAGGAGCTTGCCGAACTGCGAGCGCCGCGTGACAAAGCCGAGCGCCTCGTCGAACGCGCGTCGCGCCATGCCCACCGCTGCGGCGCCGACGGACACGCGGAAGGCATCGAGCGTGGCGAGCGCGAGCTTCATGCCCTGCCCCACGTCGCCGATCCGCGCCGACGCGGGCACCTCCACACCGCGCAGCTCGAGCGCGCCGATCGGGTGCGCCGCGCTCGCGCGCATGGGAATCACGCGAACGCCTGGCGCGTCGAGCGGGACCCAGAACGCGGTGAGGCCCTTCGCGCCGAGCGAGGGCTCCGTGGTGGCGAACACGGCCGCGTGATCCGCGATGCCGAGGTTCGAGATGAACAGCTTGTCGCCATCGAGGCGATAGCCGTCCGCGGTGGGTGCGGCGCGGGTGGCGATCGCGGCGACGTCGCTGCCCGCTTCGGGCTCGGTCAGCGCGAACGCGGCGATGCCCGCCCCGCGCGCGAACGCGAGCAAGCTAGCGCGCTGATCCTGCGAGCCGGACAGCGCGATCGGTTGGGAGCCGAGCCCTTGCACCGCGAGGATCGAATCCGCGCGCGGTGACACGTAGCCGAGCATCTCGCGCGCGAGGCACACCGCACGCGTATCGATGGAGCTCGCCTCCGTGGGGACCACGAGCTCGAACAAGCGCGCCTCGGCGAGCGCCGCGGCGGCCGCGCGATCGCGCTCGTTCTCCGTCGAAACCGCGCTCGGTGCTTCGACGGCTTCGATCGATCCGGCCACCGCGCGCAGCCGCTCGGCGAGCTCCGCGTGATGCGGAGCGAAGAACATGGGGAGGTCGTCGCTCGAGAGCCGCACTACTTGCTCTCGGGCGCTCCGCGAAACCGCGGCGCGCGACCCTCTTTGAACGCCGCGTGCGCTTCCGCGAAGTCCGGATGCTGCATGCACAGCGCTTGCGCTTGCGCCTCGGCCTCGATCGCTTCTCCGAGCGCCATCGTGTGCTCGCTCTCGATCATCTGCTTGGTCATGGCGTGGGCAAACGCTGGCCCGGCGGCGAGCCGCGCGGCCCACTCCTGCGCCATCTTCACGCACGCCTCACCGTCGGGGACGACGCGGTTGACGAGGCCGATCGCGAGCGCGCGATCCGCGAGGATGATGTCGCCGAAGAACAGCAGCTCGCTCGCGTGCCCGAGGCCCACGATGCGCGGCAAGAGGTACGTGATGCCCATGTCGGCGCCGCACAAGCCGACCTGCGGAAAGATGAAGCCGAACTTCGCCTTCTCGGCCGCGATGCGAACGTCGCTCGCGCACGCGATCACCGCGCCCGCGCCGACGGCCGTGCCGTTCACCGCGGCGACGATCGGTCGCTTGCACGCGCGCATCGCCTCGATCAGCCGCCCCGTCGCGCGCGTGAACGCGAGCAGCGCGGGCGTGTCGCGTCCGAGCAGGTGCTTGATGATGTCGTCCTGATCGCCGCCCGAGCAGAAGCCG
>JAEYYV010000244.1 GCA_023428295.1 Pseudomonadota bacterium | reverse complement strand
GCCATGAGTCGGCCGGCGAAGCGTCGTTCATGCTGTGCGCCGGCCCAGTTGTGGATCACGACCGAGGGCCACGTCTTCGCAAACGGTACGGAGCTCGATGACGTCGAGATTGCTGCGCTCCTCTGCGACGCGACGATCATGGGACACGTCGATGACGAGAGGGCGCGGCCCACACCGACATTCACGGCGCGCAAGCGCGCACGCATTCTCGCGCGCGACATGCACCAGTGCCGCGTGCCGGGATGCCGGATGCGCCATCACCTCGACGTGCACCACCTCGTGCCGCGCGAGGACGGTGGCGATCACTCTGACGCTAACCTCGTGTCGCTATGCGCCGGGCACCATCGCTTGCACCACGCAGGCTTCCTGCAGATCAGCGGTCGCGCTCCGAACCTGGTCTTCACGCGCGTGCACGCAGACAACGTCGAGCCACCTTCGCGCCCGCGCGGGCACAGGGCAGCGAACGACGTCACGCACTCAGCGAACGCACAACGACGACAACACTGACGCGGTACGTCCATCGGGACGAATGGGCAACGAGTCGACCACGTCGTCCGGCGTGACAACTGAATAGCTGACTTAGGTGCGCGCGAGCAGCAGCACGAAGCGCGCCGGCTCGCGAAGCGGCGCTCAACGGGCACAGGGCAGGGAACGATGTCACGCACTCAGCGAACGCACAACGAGGACAACGCTGACGCGGTACGTCCATTCGGGGCGAATGGGCAACGAGCTCCAGGCGATCGTCGACAACCAGGACGCGCGGACGTTCGCCAGCACGATCGAAGCGCTCGAGGACTCCGGCCGCGCGTACTACCGCGGGTCGATGATCTTCGGCACCTACACGTCGACGATGAACGACAAGGCGATGCAGGAGGTCGAGCAGGAGATGGCGCCGCTGCAGGCCGCGTTCAGCGACGAGACGATCCAGAACGCGAAGTTGTTCGCGCGCATCAAGGCGGTCTACGACAACCGCGAAGCGGCCAAGCTCGAGCCGGAGCAAGCGCGCTTGCTCGAGGTGTAGACGACGTCGATCACGTGGTCCGGCGTGACAACCGAATAGCTGACTCAGGTACGCGCGAGCGAGCAGCAGCACGAAGCGCGCCGGCTCGCGAAGCGGCGCTCGGCGGGCAGCAGGGCAGTAAACGACGTCACGCACTCAGCGAACGGACAACGAGGACAACGCTGCCGCGGTACGTCCATCGGGACGACTAAGCAACGAGCTCCACGATGTCGACGTTGCACCACCTCCGAGACTGGCAACGCGCCCACGTGGTCCGGCGTGACAACCGAATAGCTGACTCGGGTACGCGCGACGAGCAGTCGCACGAAGCACATCGTGCGGCTCGCGAAGCGACGTTCGTCGGTCACGCAGCGGACGGGATGCAGGCTGGCTTCGATCCGACAGCGCCGTGGGACCGTCGGCGTTGCGCAACCCCGCGGCGCGTTCGGAGTCGATGCCCACGTTGCGTTGCGCCCGAGAACGTCGACGCCCATCGGGCGCGCGTGCGCTATCGTCAATCGATGGGTCGCATGGTGGTCATAGCAGTCGTGCTCGCGGCTGCGTGCTCGCGTCGGGACCCGCTGGCGGCGCAGACATCGCCCGATGGGCGGTACACGCTGACGCCGTCGCTGCACGAGGGTGCGCTCGTCCAGCTGACGGTCCGCGAGCGCAGCGGTGGCGCGCTGATCGACGAGGTGAAGACGCAGGATACCGATGCGATGAAGTGGGTCACCGGCTGGGTCGACGACACGAGCTATCTGTTCTGGGGCGCGGACACCGGGACCGCGTGGGTTCGGCGCGTCGACGGAGCGACGGTGTCCGAGGTGCCGATCGAAGGCGCGAGCTGTGCGCGGCTCGAGCAGCTGTTCGAGAGCAAGTACGACGAGCGCCGCGAGAACTGCCTGCAGCTTCGCTAGAAGACCGGGCCCGGCGGCGTGTTCTTCAAGCAGCCGCGCACCTGCGTGCGATTGCGCGACTCGGTGAGCTGCGGGCGCGTGATGCAGCCTTCGCCTGCGCAGCGGAAGAGGAGGCGGTTGTGCGGGTAATCGACGTCGATCTCTGCGGTCTTCATCGCGCTCGTACCGAGGATGCCGTCGACCTCGGCTTGGTTCGGGCGCAGCTCGGTGCGCAGCGCTTGCAGCGTGGGGTTGGAGTCGGGCACGACGAAGATGTCGATGCCGCCAGGCGGCTCGACGTGAACGATCGCGGGTGCGCCGCAGAACGTGTCTTGCGGGTCTTCGCACGGGCAGTCGTCGGCGAGGGTGCAGTTGCGCTGGACCATGAAGTGGCTCGCGTAGACCTGGCGACACGCAGCGCGCGGCGTGGCTGACGAAGACGCGACGAGCGCGAGCTTGGGGATCGAGCCGAACCAACCGTTGACCGGGCCAGACGGCAGGTTGAGCGTGCCGGGCGTGAGCGACTCCATCGGCGGCGGGAGGGCCGGGCAGTCCGGATCGACATCCGGAGGGGTGGGCGGGATGCACGGCGGGTGCGCGTCGGCGTAGCGGCGATACGCGGACTCGCCGATCAGCGACGGCCCGATGCTCGTCGATAGAACGAACAACGCGTCGGCGCCGCGATAGCCTTGGGGCCACCGCGGCGTGGGTAGATCGCCGAGACACGTGGCGACCGCGATGCGGCGCCCACCAAAGCCGAGCTCGGTGCCGCCGATGAGCAGCGTGCCGCCACCTCGGTAGGGCGAGGAGAACACGCCGTCGCAGGCGCGTGTGCGATGGACTTCGTCGCCGCCGATGTCGGGCAGCACGAAGATCTGGTCGTCGCCGAGGCGCATGCGAAGCGCGTCGCCCGCGAGCGAGTCGGCGCCGATGATCGCGCTGTACTCGATCGGTGCGGCCGCGGGCCCGACGACGCACGGTGCGGTGGAGTTGTCGCACGGGTGGAACGAGACGACCTGCTTGTCGACGAGGACCGCGCGCGGTTGATCGGCGGGACGACCGGGCGTGGACTGGCCGAGCAGCGTCAGCGAGAGCGTGTCGATCGATGGCGCGATGGATGGGCCCGGATCGACGATGGTGATAGGCGAGAGCACGTCGAGGATCGCGGCACGATCGGTGGCACCTTGACGCAGGCCGAGGCGGAGGGCGCCGCTCGAGGTGTCGACGAGGATCGGGTACTCGTCGCCAGAGAACTCGTTGGTGACGAAGCTGTCCGTGATCAGGCTGCAGCCCGTAAGCGACAGCGCGATCGCGATGCGGCCTAGGGCCATGGCAACTCGTGGACGGTCGCTTTGCGACCCGCGATGTCGACGATCGCGCCGACATCCCACGCCGTGCGATGCAGATACCCGAGCGCGAGCGTCAGGTCGCCATCGACGACAACGGACGTCACGACGCCGGCGTTGTCCTTGGCGGGATGCTTGATCGGCGTGCCGGTGGGCACCGGATCGGCGCCCTCGATGCGGAGGCCGCGCAGCGTGCGCGCCGCGTTGCCTTGCGCGTGCACGCGGAAGACCGGCTCCTGGCCGACGTAGCAGCCCTTCTTGTAATCGAGGAACTGGGCGAGAGGCGTCTCGAACGGGAAGTGGCCGTCATCGACATCGACGCCGTAGCGCAGAAAGCCCGCGCGGATGCGCATGCGCTCGACTTGCGGCTCGTTCTCGTCGCGTGAGTGATCGTTGGCTCCGTCGACGATCGGTGCGATCCACACGTCGGTGACGGTGTCCCAGGTCTGGAACGCGGGGCCGGTGATCGGCTCGAACGTGACGTCGTCCATCACGGCGTACTTCTCGAGGAGCGCGCGCGTGGGCTCGGCGATCGCGGCCTCGCACGCGACGAGGAAGGCATCGCCGAGCTTCGCGATATCGATCACCGAGAGCACGCGGCCCTTGGGCGAGAGGATCGCGCCCCAGCCGTGCGCGCCGTCGGCGAGCGCCTCGACGTTGACCGTGGTCAGGCCTTGGAGGAACCGCGTGGCATCGCTGCCCGTGACGCGGAGGCGGCCCCAGTTGGTGCGATCGACGACAACGCTTGCGCTCATGTGGACTACTTCCTCCCGGCCGCTTTCAATCGCTCGCGTCGCCGGGTCTCGGCTTCGGCGTGGCGACGACGGTCGTCCTCGGTTTCTAGCTCCAAGGGAGGCAATGGGCGAGGGCGGCCACCTTCACCGACGGCCACGAACGTCAGGTACGCCTTGGTGACGTAGCGGCGCGTGCCGGTCTTCATGTCCTCGGTGTCGACGCGGCAGCCGACTTCCATCGACGTGCGCGACACGTAGTTGACCTGCGCTTGCAGCAAGACGACCTCGCCGACGTGAACGGGCGAGAGGAAGTCGAGGCGATCGATCGACGCGGTGAGGACCGCGCCGGAAGCATGGCGCATGGCAGCGACGCCTGCGCAGACGTCGATCCATTGCATCATGATGCCGCCGAACATGACGCCCGCGACGCCGTTGGTGTGCATCGGCATCACGATCTGCGTCATCACGCAGCGTGTTTGCTCCGGCGTCATGCCCGGAGATTACACGAGCTCACTTCTTCTTCGACGGAGCGGCAGGCTTCTTCGCGGCCTTACCCGCCTCGATCTTGCGCTTGATGCGCGCCTTGAGCTTCTGCTGGCTGCGCTTGCGGCGCATCTTCTTCGTACGGCGGTTGTCGTTGCGACCCATGGCGCGCGTATATCACAGCCTCTTTAGAACTGTGCACGGGCGGCAAACGAGAAATGCCAGCGCCCGCGAGGGTTATCCCCGAGGTTCGGGTTCAGCGGGATGGCGCGCTCGAGGGCGCCGATGCCAAAGGGCGTGACGATGCGGGCCACGGCGATGCCGACGGAGGGGTGGATATCGGAGCGATCTACCGAGGACCACGTGTTGGAGATCATGCCCGCATCGACGAACACCGCGGTCGCGAGGACCTTGTAGATCCGCAGTTGCGCGTCGAGGCTGCCGAGGACGCGGATGTTGCCGCCGGACGGAAGCACGCGGATCTGCGAGATGTTGTCGAACGGGGGCACGGCGACCTGGATGACCTCCGTGGCGAGCCGCTCGTCCTCGTAGCCGCGCACGGTCGAGTCGCCGCCAGCGAAGTAGCGCTCCACCTCGGGAAGGAGCACGGCGCCACCGAGCGGGAAGCCCTGATCGTAGCGGGCGTCCGCGCGGAGGAGGAGACTCTCGCCGATCAAGTGGTACTTGGAGGCGGCGACGGAGACCTTGACGAACTTGTCTTGCCCGAGGAGCCACGGCTCGTAGAAGGCGCCCTGCAGCTCGATGCGGTGCCCGCGCTCGGGGGCGAGCGGGGACAGCGTGCCGTTGCGGTCGGTGCGATTCTCGTACTCGAACGAGACACCCACGGAGGAGAGGCGCGTGGAGATCGGGACCTGCGTCTGATCGTCGTCGGCGCCGGCGGGGCGAAGCACGTCGACGGGGCGCTCGCGGAGGCGGAAGTCATAGTGAACACCGACGGTGATCGCGCGTCCCGTGACGTCGTCGGTGCGTGGGCGGAGGAACTGTCGCGCGAACGAGAGCGTCGCGCCCGTGGTCTTGATCTCGCCGAAGCGCTCGGTGTCCTGCTGGCGGTGGAAGCCGGAGAGCTCGGTGGCGACCTCGGGGATGCCGAACAAGTAGCGATGCGAGAGGTACGGCGGCACGCGGAACGTGGGCTCGATCGAGAGCTGCTTCAGCGTGAACTCGCCGCCGAAGGCGTCGACGACGTCGACACCGATCGTGCCGGGCACGTCGAACGTGATGCCCACGCCGCCGATGTTCTTCACCGTGGGAACGAGCTTCAGGAACGCGCCGCTGTAGCTCGAGTAGCCGCCCTCGAGATCGAGCCCGAAGCGACGGTCGTAGCGCTCGGTGACCTCGACGACCGCGTTGACCTCGCCCTCGCCGGTGCCGTCGAGATCCGGCATCGCGATGTTCACGGCGTCGAACAGGCTCATGTTGCGCAGGCGGCGGGCGGCCTCGGCGAGTCGGTCCTTGGTGAGCAGGTCGCCTTGCTTCAGATCGAGCTCGTCCTGGATCACGCGATCTCGCGTGTGGAAGTTGCCGCGGAGCACGACCTTGCCCACGCGCAGCTGCTGCACGTCGTTCAGCGTGTAGTGCGCAGTCATCCGGCGCGGGCCGGCCTCCTTCACCTCGAACGCGACCTTCGCGCGCGGGCGTCCGTCGCTGAACATCCGATCCTTTAGCTGCTCTCTCGTCTCGTAGGCTTCGGCCTCGCGGTACTTGAGGTTCGCGGCGAGTGCGATGCAGCGCGTGGGCGCCGCGGACTTCGCGAGCTGGGGCTCGTTGTAGAACCGCGCGAGATCGGCGAGTGCGCTCGCGCAGAGCTTCTTCTGATCGTCGGTGACGAGCTCGTCGCCGTCCTTGCCGATGGTGATCGCGACTTGCGTGAGGAGGGTGGGGAGGCCCTCTTGGATCGCGAAGCGAACGTAGAGCCCGCTGCCTCGATCGGCGAGCGCGAGCGCCGCGGTCATCGCCGCGTCTCCGAGTGCTACGGGCTCGGTCGCAGCGGCCACGGTGACGCGCGCCTCGCGATAGCCCTGCCGGCGGTACAGATCCACGAGCGCGTCGACATCTGCGGACAAGCGCGCCGACGTGGCGAACTGCGTGCGGCCGAGGAGGCTCGTCGAGAGCTTCACGGCGCTCGTGCCGATCGCGCCGCGCAGGACGTCGTCGGAGAGCGCGCGATTGCCGACGAACTCCACGATGCGCACCGGGCGGATCTCTCCTTGCTCGATGCGGAAGATCACGCGGTCGAAGCGCTCGAAGCGCTCGCGCGTCGAGGTCACGCGTGCATCGAAGTAGCCCTTGCTCTGCAGGAACGCGGTCAGTGCGCGCGCGGAGTCCGCGACCTCCACGTCGTCGGCGCTCTGCGCTTCATCGAACGTGAGTTGGGCGCGGAGGTCCTCGATCTTGATGGCCTCGCTGTGGCCCTCGAACACCGTCTCGACCTTGCGTCGCTGATCGATCGTGATCGTGAAGTTCACGCGCTTCGATCGGCGGTCGAAGGACGTCTGCGGATCGAAGTCCGTGCGCACGCGTACCGACGGATAGCCGCCACGCCGGCGGTACATGTCGACGACGGCTTGCACGTCGCGCTGGTGCTGCTCGCGGCGGAACCGCGCCTCGCCGATGCACCACGGCAGGAACGGAACGCAGAAGCGGTCGTGGCGGAACAGCGCGCGGACCTCGTTCTCGCTGATCTCGGCGGGCTCGCCACCGACGATGTCGATGCGTCCAGTCGTGTAACGAGGCCCCGGATCGACGACGATGTTGAGCCGCAGGCCCGCGTCGGCGCCGCGGTCGAGGGACTGCTCGATGCGCGCGCGTGCGTCGATGAAGCCCTCGTCGCGCAAGAACTCCTCGATGCGGCGCGTCTCCTCGTGGAGGTCGCACGCGCGATCCTTGGGCGCCCACGGCAAGTAGCTGCCCGCGCGCACGCGCATGCGACGGCGGATCTCGTCGTCGAGGAACGTGTCCCAGAAGTCGACGTAGGTCTTCACGTCGATGCGGCGCACCAACGGCAGCGGCGCGACGTGCACCACGGCGAGCGTCCCTTGCGCGGACTCGCGCGTCGACAGCCCGACGAGGTGATAGCCGAACGACGAAGCGATGCGGCGAATGTCGTTGCGTGCGTCGTCGGTGAGCGCGCGATGGCGGCGCAGCGTGGGCTCGAACAGCGCGCGCACCGTGGCCGGTTTCTCGGACAGCGCGCCGACGAGCTCGAAGTCATTCCACGTGACGGGCGTCGAGACGACACCGGTGGGTGAGGTGGCGGGTGCGGCGGGCGCCTGGATGCACGTCGCTGGGTCGAACTTCTGCGCCGTGAGCGTGTCCTCGATGAGCGCTTGTGCCGACGCACGCGCGACGAGGAGGAGCAGGAGAAGTGCGACGCGGAGCATCGGTCAGGGGATGAAGAGAGGCAGGACCAGCTTGACGCTGGCATCGACGATATCCAGCTCGGCGGGGTCGGCGAAGTTCTTGTTGAGGTATCCGAGCTGCGCGCTGACGCGTCCGCCGCGACGGAAGCGCCACGGTGTGGATAGCTCGAGGCGCGCGGAGTACGTCGCACCGCGCAGGGTTTGCTCGGCGTCGCCGATGATCCGCAGGTTCTCGAGGATGCGCTTCTCGAGACGCAGGCCGATCGAGCCAAATCCGATCTCGATGCGCAGCACGTCGATGTTCGTGATCTTGCCGAGCGAGTCGCCGAGGAGACCGCTCACCCAATCGCCGGCGAGGTCCTTGACGATCTGATCGGCGAAGCCCTGCGAGGGATTTGTCGTCGGATCGATGTTCTGTGGATCGGCGCCGAGCGACTGATCGCCGAGCGAGCGGCGCAGCGACTCTTGATTGCGCCCGAGGACGAGCAGCGACAGCGTCTGGCTCTTGTTGTAGCCCGTCGATGTCTTGAGATCCCACTGCGGGTTCGAGAGCGGGCCGGTGATCGAGAGGGTGATCAGGTGCTCCTGGCCGGATTGATCGCGGAAGTCGGGAGCCTCGCTCGTGACCTGGAGCTCCGGATCGCCGGCCTTGCGGTTCTCGGAGAAATCGACGGAGCCGGTCGTGCGTGTGAAGCGCGCGCGGGTGCCGGGGATACGGAACTCGCCGCGCTCGATGCGGATCGAGCCGCTCATGTGCGGATCGCGTGGTGTGTTCGTGATCTCGATCAGCGGGCCGACGAGCTCGATCTGCGCGATGTTGTTGCGCACGGCGAAGCGGCGCACGTCGAGCGTGAGGCGCAAGTCTGCGTTGCCGAGCGTCGGGTACTCCTCCCAGAACGGCTTGCTCGGCGCGGTCGACGAGCCGATCGATCGGATCTGATCGGTCAGCTCGAAGTTGCGGAGGTACGTGCCGTCGATGATGGAGACGTTGCCGCGCACCGCGAGCTCGGAGAACTGCGACTTCGCGAGCTGCACGTCGCGCGCGCTGATCACGAGATCGAGCGAGCCGGGCAGGCGGAACGGAATGTTGTCGGCGTCGAGCGAGACGTCGAGCGAGGTCAGCGTGCCGTCGCGCATCTCGATTTGACCGGAGATGTTGGAGAGCGAGCCCTCGCCGTCGATCGATGCGCGAATGTCGTTGATCGAGAGTGAGTACGTGCGGCGCTGATCGCTCGCGACGCTCGTCTCGATATCGATCGTGCCACTGGTCAGCGACACCTCGCGACGCACGCCACGCGGGATGAGGGAGATGGGACGCAGCTTGGGATTGTCGGCAGGCGCATCGAACGATAGCGATCCGCTGACGAGCGGCATCGTGCCTTTGCCCGAGAGGATCAAGTCGCCGTCGATGCTGGCGAGGCCACCTGCTTGCGACACGAAGCCCGGCACCGCGACGAGCAGCATCTTGCCGGCGAGCTTGCCGCTGATGAGGAGGCCCCAGTCCGCGGGCGTGAAGCCGTCGAGGCGGATGCTGCCCTTCACGTGGAGCTCGCCTTTCTCGTCGAGGTGCTGGTCGCGCACCTGCACGATGACGTCGGTGAAGCCGAGCGATCCGTTCGCGAGCTTGATGAGGCCGGTCGGTGCCTCGAGCATCGTCTCGCCGCCCACGGGACGCAGGCGAACGGGGTTGGCGGACGTGGGATCATTCTTCCAGATGCCGTTCGGATCGAGATCGATCGAGGCCTCGTACGAGGGCTTCACGAACGTGCCGCTCACCGATGCGGCGAGGTGCACGGTGCCCGACGCCTCGTCGAAGCGCGTGTCGAGCAGCGGCGCGACGAGCGCGAGATCCAGCGTGCCGTCCGCTTCGATCGCGACGGAGGCCGGCGCGGCGTGACCGCGGACCGTGATCACGCCAGCGGGCGTGGCGACCTTCGTGGTGCACGGCTCACGTCCGCCCGGCGCCGCGCTGTTCTTGCACGCGAGCTCGATCGAGCTGGGCGTCGCGCGGATCGACACGGCCGGGCGCGCGCCGGGTTGCTGATCGATGACGCTCAGGCGCAACGGGACGATGCGTCCATCGGCGCTGCGGTGGTTGACGATCGCGACGACCTCGTCGAGCTCGATCCACGCTTCGGGCTCGACGGGCGTCGTCGGAAACAGCTCGGTCTTCACGGTGACCTTGCCGCTGACCCATGCCTGCACGGGCTCCGGCATGCCGAGCAGCTTGGTCAGATCCACGGCCGCATCGATCTCGACGCGTCGTCCGCTGATCGAGAGCTGGACGGGGAACGGCGCGGTCGTGCCCATCGTGCCCTCGATCAGCACGCGATCCGCTAGCGCCTTGCCGCTGATCCACACGCCGGGCTTTCCGCTCGGCAAGGAGATCGGCTGCACGCGAAGCTGCGCGTCACCGATGAACAGGTTCGCGAGCCACATGCGCAGGAGCGTCAGCTGGCCCTCGGCCACCGGCGCGTTCGGTGTTCCGCCGAGGTGGAGCGTCATGCGGCTGTCTCCGCCGATCACGCGCTTGCCGATGAACTGATCGACGATCGCGAGAGGCAGATCCACGCTCAGCGCACCGCCGAGCGTGTTCTGCTTCGCGCCGGTCTTCGCTGCCTTCGCGGCGCCCGCGGCCTTCGCGATCGTCGCGTCCATGATGCCGCCGGAGTCGCGCTTCGCGGTGGTGACGATGCACGCGCCGCCGCTCTTCTTGGCATCCGCGCACTTCTGCAGATCGTCGGCGTCGACGTAGTGCGCGCGAGGGCGGCACTGGGTGTCGTCGGTGCGGTTCACGCAGATCGAGACGTCCGAGTACGGATCGCCCTTGATCGAGAGCTTCGGCGCCTTCGCGTACGCCTTGGCGTAGTCGAGCCAATCGATGGGCGCGCGCGATTTGTCCACGCTGGCCTTCGAGAGCTCGAGCTCGACGGTCTCGAGCGTGCCCTTGATGGTGGTGCCGATGCCGCACAGCTTGCTCGCCTCGATGCGACGGCCCGAGAGCGTGAGGCGCTCGATGTACGGTGTGCCGTCGACGCGAATGCGACCCGAGCCGGTCAGCTCGCCGCCGAGCCCTTGCGAGGTCATGCGGCGGATGTCGAGGATGCCGTCGGCGAACTGCGTGTCGACGAGCTTGAGGGTGTCGATGCACGGGATGCCGGCGAGCGACGTCGTGACGTTGATGCGCGGCTTGCTGATCGGCCCCTTGATGATGATCACGCTGCCGCCGCCCGCGCTGCGCACGAACGCGGGGAGCTCGAACTTCTTCAGCCACACGTCGAGGTCCGGGAACGTCCCCTCGATGCGCAGATCGAGATCCTGGTGAAGGATGTCGACCTTGCCGTCGAACATCGCGTTCGACTTGCCGGCGTTCACGAACACCTTCTCGATGTGGATCGTGTCGAACTCGTCGTCGGTAAACAGGCGTCCCTTGTGCAGCCGGATCGCCGTGTTGGTCGGCGTGGTGCCGAGCGAGAGATCGAACTCCTCGAGCGCGAAGCCCTCCGCGACGTCGCCGCGCGCGCGCAAGCGGCCCTTCAAGAACTTGCCGACGTTGGTCGCGATGCGGCCGGGCAAGAACCGCCCGACATCGATCGCTTTGGCGATCTCGATCTGCGCGTTCGCGTTCATCGGCTTCAGGCCAAACGTCGCGGACACCTCCACCTCGCCGGGCTCCTTGCCGCCTTTGATCAGCGCCTTCGTCTTGTCGATGAAGCCTTGCTCGTTGACCAGATCGATCGCGCCGTGCACCTCGGCGAGCGTCAGCCGCAGCGGCTCTTCTTTGGCGCCGAGCGAGACGTCGACATCGAGGTTCTTGAGATCGAGTCCGACCTTGGGCGACGCGACGAACGGACCGGTCAGCGTGATCGTGCCGTCCAGGTTGTCACCACCGGCGGTCGGCATGATGCACGTGCGAACCACCGAGCCGAGGTTCTTTCCGTCGAGCTTGAGGTTCCACGTGCCGTCGTACGGACGATCCCAATAGTTGTGGAGCTCGCCGGTGAGGTGCAGCTGCGCTGCGTCGGTGGCGCTCGGCGTGGCTCGATCCGGCGTGGGGCAGGGCAGCGCGGTCGCTTCGAGATCGAGCTCGAGCGTGTTCGCCACGAAGTCTCGCTTGGGCCACTCGGTGGGCACCTGCGCCAAGCGGTTCAGCTTCACGTCGACGAGATCGAGGGCATAGCCCGCGTCGCGGCCCGGCGGTGGATACACCTCGGGCGTCATCGCCGGTCCCGCGAACGGCATGCGGAACGCGGCGCGCGGTCCTTCGTCGAGGAGGCGGATCGCGCCCTTCCGCGCACCGACCGCGAGGCGCACGTAGAACTTCGCGATCAGCGGATCGGTGGGATCCATGTACAGGTAGCTCTGCAGGCCGCGTCCCTCGGCCGCACCGGCGCCATCCGCGTCGACGTTCACACCCTCGAGGCGCGCGGCAAACGCGTAGCCCATCTGGTCGTCGCCCTTCACCGAGTACGGCTTCATGTGGACCGTCAGGTTCAGATCGCGAATGTGAATGTCGCGAATGTCGAAGATCGGCGGCGGCGCCTCCGCCGTGATGCCCGCGCGAAAGCCCGCCGTGAGTCGCGGATAGAACGCGGTCACGATGCTGACGATCACGCGGTCGTACGCGTGCAGCGGATACGGCTCGCGCGTCTCCTCGATCAGCGCCTCCGCACCCGGATGAATCGTCACGTGCCGGAACACGAAGTCGTGGTTGCCGAACAGCAGCGCGTGGATGTCGAGCTCCGCCGTGATCAGAGGAGCTCGCAGGAGCTGCTTGCGCGGCTTGCGGACACTCTTCGGGTCCGGGTCCGGCCGGTCATCGGGCGTACAGTCTTCTTTGGGGTTGCTGGTTCGGAGATCGTCGACGTCGACCGTCGTCACCGCGCTGAGTGCGCAGTCGTCCCACACCTTGATTTCGCGGACGGTCACGGGGACCCAGCCGCCGGTGACGAGCTTCTTGAGCGCTCGGGGCTCCCACTCGATCGACCCGATCGCGATGCTCCCGCGCATGCGCTTGTTGAGGATCGACGCGATGTTGTCGCCGAGATCTTCCCCCTCGAACTTCACGCGCAGTACCGCGTACGCGGTACCCAGCAAGAGCACCACGAGTAAACCGATGACCAAGAGCCAACGGCGCAGACGCCGACGAGGGGTGCCGCTCACCCGAGCACCGAACGTACCATCGCTGTCGTCGTCGACGATTGGTGCGTGAGGTCATTCACATGACGTCACGTTGCTTGAAAAGGAAGTCATTTCTGCGTGGCGCTCTCGAGGGTCGGCGCGTAGAGTGGGGAGTAGGACCGAAAGCGAGGCAACGTAGATGTCTGATGAGCTTCCGACTGTCCCTGAAACGACCGCCCCTGTTCTTCGCAGAGAGGCGCTGCTTCCGAATGAACGCAGCCGGGGGTTGGGGACGGTAGCCGTCGTCTGCACGATGGCGGGTGTGGCCTCGGGATTGGCGCTCGCGACAACGCTGATGGCGATGCAGGTCGCCGACTCGATGTCGACACGAGGCTGTCCCTACCAGGCCGAAGTCACGACCACCGTAGATGTCCGTCCCGACCACGGCTTCCTCGGCATTCGCTACGTCTTCCATGACGGCGTCGCCGAGATCGATAGCGTGCTGGCGGCGACCCCAGCTGAAGCGATCCAGCTGCAGCCCGGCGACAGGGTGCTGTCGATCAACGGCGACCCGATCGACTCCGCGAGCGAGCTCCAGGAGAAGATTTACGGATCGCACCCCGGCGCGCGCCCCACGCTCGTGATCGAGCGAAACGGCGAGCAGCGCACGATGCGCCCCACGCTGATCGCGTGGCCGGCGATCACGTACTAGCCACCAGGCGTACGGTCTTCGCGGCGGTGCGCTGACTCGCGCTCCGCCGCCACGGCGTTCGTGCGCTCGCGAGCTCGTCGTGGACGACCGCCTTGGTGGCGATCACGAGCCGCAGGGCGGGTTCCCGCTCTGCGGGCCCTCGCGCAGCTTGATACAGGTCGACACCGTCTGGTCTTCACGCTGGAACGAGATGACCATCTCGTCCGCGATGTCCGCGCGCACCGGCGCCGTCGGACCGACGCTGCCATCTCCGCGCGCTGTCTCGATCACGCCGATGCCTTTCGTGCGGTTGAACACGAACACCACCGAGTCCTCGTAGTTGACGTTCGCGGGATACGAGAACGACGCGCTCGTGTTGCCCACATCGCCTTGGAGCTGGAAGGTCATCTGCGACGGGTCCGGCGGCGGAATCGGAATCGACGGCGTGATGCACGACTGCACCGCGAGCGCGAGACCGAGGATGACGAGGAGGCGACGCATGGTGGGGAACGCGACCGTTAGTGCTTCAGCAAGGCCCGATCCATCGAAGGTTCGATCGAGCCTACAAGATTTCGCGTAGATACAGAAACGCCCCGCCAATTTCGTTGGCAGGGCGTCACCGGAGGTGGCGTCGAGTGTCTCGACGCGGGCACTTACGGGGTGCGCTTCACCGTGGTCGGGAACATGATCGACACGCCCGCACCGAAGAAGAGGTGGTGGATGAAGCGGTTGTCGTCCTTGGTGACCGCGAGGTTCGCGTTGAAGTCCGCGCCCGACGGGTTGTCGCTGAACGCGTAGTCGCGAATCGTGAGGTCGAGCGCGATGAAGTCGTTCAAGAAGACGTGGATGCCGCCGCCGAGGTAGAGGCCCGCGCGACCACCGCTGTTGAGCGGCGGATCGTTGTTCGGGTTGTTGTCGGCGGGCGTCATACCGTTGTTGGTCGGCATGCCCGGCGCGGGATCGTTGCAGACGTTGGTCGGGCAGTCGCTCTTGAGCTGCGCGAACGCGACGCCGGCCTGGAAGTAGAAGTCGAACGCCACGAACGCTTGTCCGAACGCGGCGAGCTTGCCGTACCACGGCGTGACGCTCACGTATGCGGCGCCGTGGAGCGGCATCGAGTTCAGACGAGTCATGAACTCGTCGCGGCTCGGCTCGCGCGTGTCGGGATCGACCGTGGTCTCGAGCGTGGGCTCGATCTTCTTCACGAGGCCCGTGTTGAGCGACGCCGATCCGACTCCGATGATGCCGATCGAGAGGATGTCGCCGAAGTGGTACTCGAGCTTCGCGCCGCCGCCGATGATGTGGCGGAAGTCGGCGTTGATCGTCGACTCGAAGAGCGGAGCGAACTCGAAGCGGCCCTTCACGAGGAGACGGCGGTGACGTACCGCGACGTCGTCGGCGAGGCCGCTGGTGCGGCGCTCGGCGTGGGCTTCGGTGATGTCGACTGCGATCGGTGCAGCGATGGCTGCGAACGCGAGCAGGAGAGGGGCGCTGATCTTGTTGTTCATCTGGGTCTTCTCCTCTCGGCTCAGCGGAAGGTCGTGTACTCGAAGCTCGTCGGCAGCCAGAAGCTGACGCCGACCTGGAACATGACGTTGTTGATCAGTGCGCCGTCGGCATTGTCCTTCGCCTGTTGGGCGGTGGCGTTCATCGTCGGCGAGCGATCGGTCGGCTCGAACTTGTCGTAGAAGATGTAGTCGCGAATTCCGAGCGACACGGTGAGCCACTTCGCGAGGAAGAAGCGCATGGACGCGCCGACGTTTGGCTGGATGAGGAGGTTGGTGAAGCCGGGGAACTTGGTGTCACGCGGCTCGACCTTGCTCTGACCCGCGCCGATACCCGCGGTGAAGAACACTTCCCACGTGATGAGCTTCTTGTCGAAGATGGCGAACTTTCCGTAGACCGGCACGTAGTGGAAGTCGAGCGCGGCGCTCCACGTGTACGTGTTCACCGTGGGGAGGCGGCGCGCCTGACGAGCCACGAGATCGAACGGCTCGCGGAACGACGGCTGGTAGTAGTGACCTTCGACGCCGATCGCGAGGACGTCGGTCAGGTAGTACGAGAGCATGCCGCCGACCGTGTAGTGGCGGATCATGTTGTCGTTCATCGTGGTGCCGACCATCGGGAACAGCTCGGTGCGGCGCGCCTTCAAGAACGGCTTGCGAACGACGACGAGGATGTCCTTCCACGACAGCTTCGTGCGAGCGACCGGGCCCGCCTTCACCGCGGCGTCCGCCGCAGCATCGGACGCGGCCATATCGGCAGCGAGATCGCCCGGAGGCGCCTCTGCACCCATATCGATCTCACCGTCCGCCGGTGGATCAGCGGGCGCATTGGGATCCATCTCGATCTCGGGCTCGGGCTCCGCCGGTGCAGCGTCTCCCTTTTTCGCCTGCGCGAACGCAGGCCCCGCCAAGGTTGCGATGGATGCGAGGACGAGGACAGATCGATGGAATGCCCGCATTCGTAGAGGCTTCATAACACTCGCCTTTGCCCACGCTCAACAAGTTGGCGCAGGTTTGGATGACAGGCGTTGGTGCCTCGAGGTTGCGAAACCCATCAGCGAACAGCCGCCGAGCGCACCATCGAAGCGTGTCAGGCGGCGTCGCTCGCCACCGCATCGCTGTACAGCTCGGTGACGAACGCGTTCGGGTCGAAAGGCCTCAGATCGCCGATTTTCTCCCCGAGACCGACGAAACGGACGGGGACCTTGAGCTCGTCACAGATGCCCAAGATGACGCCGCCCTTGGACGAGCCGTCGAGCTTCGTGAGGACGATTCCGGTGATCTCCATGTCGGCCTTGAAGGTCTTGGCCTGGGAGATCGCATTCTGGCCGGTCGTTGCATCCAGGACCATCCAGGTCTCGTGCGGTGAGCCGGGCATGGCCTTATCCGCGACGCGACGGATCTTCTTCAGCTCGTCCATGAGGCCCGCGTTCGAGTGCAAGCGACCGGCGGTATCGCAGATCACGATGTCGAACTTCTCGTCGACGCCGCGCTTGATCGCCTCGAAGATGACGCTCGACGGATCGCCCTGCGGCTTGCCCTTCACGACGGGAACGTTCGAGCGATTGCCCCACTCCTCGAGCTGCTCGGTGGCTGCAGCGCGGAACGTATCGCCCGCCGCGAGGAGGACCTTCTTGCCCTCGTCGCTAAACTTCTTGGCCAGCTTTCCGATGGTGGTGGTCTTGCCGACGCCGTTGACGCCGAGCACGAGCAGCACGAACGGCGTGTGCTTGGTGAGATCGAGGGCCGGCGCGTCGACCGCGAGGATCTGACGCGAGGTCTTCTTGATCTGTGCCCAGATCTTCTCCGAATCCTCGAGGTCGTTCTTCGACAGCCCCGACTTCACCGAGGTGAAGATGCGCTCGGCCGCGCGCGGGCCGATGTCGGCGGTGAACAGCGTCTCCTCGAGCTCGTCGAGGGTGGCCGCGTCGATCTTCTTGCGCCCGAACAGCTTGCCGAGCTTGGCGACAAAGCCGCCTTTGGTCTTCGCGAGGCCCGCTTTGTACGCTGCGGCTTCGTCGTCCGAGACCTCGGCCTCGGGAACCGACGGTAGCTCGGGCTCGTCGTGTGCGTCGGGCTCGGCGGGCTTGTCTGGCTGTCCGGGACGCGGACGCTTGCGCTGGCGCTTGGGGCGGGCCTCGACCTCGGGCTCGACGCCCAGGCGTTGACGAGCAGTGCCTGCCTTGAGCTGGCTCTTCTTGGATGCGTGACGGAGAAGGAGGATCACGAGCGTCAGCACGACGATCGCGATGGCGAGCTTGATCAGCTCGTCGGGTTGCATGGGCGTACCCTAAGGCCGAGCCCGATGGTTGTCACGTCTGCGCGGGCGGCTTCACGGCCCGCTCTTGGATCGCCCGATCCACGCGTTCTTTGGCGCCCGGGAGCAGCGCTTCGGCCGCGAGGCGCGGCGAGAAATAGACCTCCTCGACGAAGTCCGTGAGGTCGCTCATCGCGGGGCTGCGCTTCTTGGACTTCACGTGGTCCACGATCTGGCGCGGCGACCACACCCCCCAGAGCCGCGGCTCGGGGAGCACGGGCTCGGCAGCGTGGCGGTACAGCTGGAACACGCGCTCGCGAACGGGGACAAGATCCACGCGCACGCCACGCAGCTCGCCGCGGTGCGGAATGGACACGCCGAAGCGCTCGGTCACGTGCCCGGGCGCGGCGACCTCGGCCCTCCATTCGCCGATCGCGAGCTTCTCGATCGTGAAGCTGCCGTCCTCGGCCGTGCGCACGCTGCGCTCTAGATCGCCGAGCACGAGCATGACCACGGCTTCGGGGACGGGGCGGCTGCGAACCGTATCGCGGACGACGCCCGAGAAGCCGTCGTCGCTTGGTCGACGCAGCGTGGAGATGACGCTCGGCTTGTTGGTGACGAGACCGCCATCCATGATCTCCGCCGGGCCCTCGTTCGCGGGAATCTCGGCGGCCTGCTTCGCGCGGCGCAGCTTCTGCCACGGCTTGGCGCGCGCGAGGAAGAATCCACCCGCGGCGAGGCCGGTCGCGATGAACGCGGCGATCGTGTAGCTCACGGGCACGGGCTGCGGTGCGGCGACGCGAATGATCGCGGGCTCGCTGCGCGAGGGTTTCAGGTACGCGATGCCGATGTCCGACTGCACCTGGATGGCGAACTGTCCCTCGCCAATGATCTCGCCTTCGACCTCGAAGCGGTAGGCGCCGTTGTCGTCGGTGGCGCCCTGGGCGAGGCGGCGATCGCCGGACACGAGCGTGACCGCGACGCGCGACATCGCGTTGCCATCGTCGTCGGTGACCTTGCCCGTGACGACGAGCTCGTCCTCGAACGCGAGGTTCGTCGTGGACAGCTTCATGCTCGTCTGCGTCTCGCCCTTCATCTCGAGCGTGACCTCGGTCGTCGCGGTCTGGCGCGTGGGATCGCCGCGAAACGTCGCGCGCACGCGCTTGCTGCCCGGGCCGCCAGCGTCTTTGCGCGAGAGGACGAACGCGGTGCCGGTCTCGACGTCGCGCAGCTTCTTCAGTGTGGTGTCGGTGCTGCTCCCGATCTCGACCTCGACGGGGAGCTTGGCCTGGTCGAGCGTGTTGACGGTGAGGCGCACGCCGACGATCCGCTTTGCGTCGTTTGTCGCTTCGATCACGTCCTCGGGATCGACGAGGATCGACAGCTGCACCTGCTCGCGCGATGGATCGGTGACGGTCTCGAGCCTGGTAGGATCGAGGAGCGCGCTGCCGCGAAACCCGAGCTCGACTTTGGTGGGGCCGGTGGGCACGCCGATCACCGCGCGGAACTTGCCGTCTGGCTGCGTGCTCGCGGTGACCGAGTCTCCATCGATCGTGATGGTGACGCTCTGGCCACCCAGCCCATCGCCCGTGAGGCGGTCGGAGAGCTGGCCGCTGACCTCGGCGACGCCTTTATCGCGGAGCTTGACCGACTCGAGCTGGAGCTGGGTCTGCGCACGAATGTCGATCGTTGGCGCGGATCGTGCGGGCGCGCTCGCTCCGACGAGGATCAGCGCAATCGTAAGTGCCCCAAACCGCACGCTCCCAGTGATAGCACGCGACAGAGAGATCTCGATGTCATAGGGTCGATCAACTCTGCGTCCGCACAATGCGTATCAAGCGCGTCGAGATCATCGGTTTCAAGTCGTTCTGCGACCGGGCCGTCGTCAACATCAGCGAGCAGATCACCGGCGTGGTCGGCCCGAACGGGTGCGGTAAGTCGAACATCGTCGACGCCATCCGTTGGTGCATGGGCGAGCAAAGCGCGAAGCACCTCCGCGGCAAGGCCATGGAAGACGTCATCTTCGCGGGCAGCGAGAGTCGCGGCCCCGCGCCGATGGCAGAGGTCTCGCTGACGTTCGACGACGTGGGCTTCTCTCACGAGACGCTCGAGCTCGCGCGGCACTCGGACGAGGCGGAGACGGAGCGGGCACTCGACGCGCTCGATGCGGCGGGCATGGAGCCCGCGGCCGAGGCAGTCGCCGAGGCGGTCGAGAAGATCGAAGCGCTCGACGAGAACGCGGCGAGCACGCCGCCGGCCCCCGAGGCGGAAGCACCCAAGGCGGTGTTCCTCGACAAAGAGGGCAACCCCACGCTGTCGGCCACGGAAGAGGTCGCCGAGATCCTCGCGGACAAGCCGCCGGAGTTCGATTTCGCGCGCTACACGGAAGTCACCATCACGCGCCGCCTGTATCGCGACGGCACGTCGAGCTACTTCATCAACAAGACGGCGTGCCGCCTGCGCGACGTGACCGACTTCTTCCTCGGTACCGGCGTCGGCACCAAGGCCTACGCGATCATCGAGCAGGGCCGCATCGGCCAGATCGTCAGCTCGCGTCCCGCGGATCGCCGCATGATCATCGAGGAGGCCGCCGGCATCACCAAGTTCAAGGTGAAGAAGAAGGCGGCGGAGAAGAAGCTCGATCAGACGCGGCAGAACCTGATGCGCGTCTCGGACATCGTGACCGAGCGCGACAAGCGCATGGGCACGCTGCGCCGCCAGGCGCAGAAGGCCGAGCGCTACCGCAAGTACCGCGCAGAGATGAAGGACATCGAGCTGTGGAAGGGCGCGCACCGCTGGCTCGAGCTGTCCGCCGAGGCCCGCCTCGTCGGGGGCCGTCTCGAGGAAGCGCGCGTGGAGCTCGAGGACACGCGCACCGAGTGGGCGGCCAAGGACGCGCACGTCGTCGCGGAGCGCGCGGAGCTGTCGCTCGAGGAGCGTCGGTTGGTCGGCGTGCAGGAGGTCGTGCACGAGCTCGACAACCGCATCCGCCTCGGCGAGAGCAAGATCGGCTTCGAGCGTCGCGAGGCGGAAGAGCTGGATCATCGCAACGCAGCCGCGCGCACGGAGATCGAGCAGATCGCGGCAGAGCGGGCGCGTGGAGCGGAAGAGCTCGCGCAGCGCCAGGCGGAGCTCGATGCACTCGAGGCCGATGTCGCGCGCGAAGCGGCCGAAGTCGCCACGCGTGAAGCCGCGGCTGGCGAGGGCCGGCAGATGCTCGCGAACGCGCAGGGTCGCCTCGACGAAGCGCGCGTGGAGATCGGCACGCGCCGCACGGAGATCGGCACCGCGCAAGCGCAGCTCGAAGCGCTCGCTCGCCGGCGCGATGAAGCGCAGCGACGCCTCGAGCGCGTGCTCGGCGAGACGGGGCAGCACGAGGAGCGCGTGAAGGATCTCGATCGCGAGAGCCGTCGCGTGGACTCCGCGCTCGTGCAGCTGCGCCAGACGCGGCTCGATCTCGGCAGCCAGAACGAGGGCTTCGAGGCTCGTCGCGAGGTGCTGACCGAGGAGACGCAGCGCGGCGAGGCCGAGGTCGAGACGCTGCGCAACGAGCTGCAGCGTCGCAGCTCGCGCCTCACGTCCTTGCAGGAGATCCAGGAGCGCTACGAGGGCTTCGCGCGGGGTACGCGTGCGGTCATGCAAGGCGCCGACGACATCCTGCTCGCGGCCATGGAGAAGGGCGGCGCGGAGCTCGTCGGCGAGATCAAAGGCGTCGTCGCGGACGTCGTTCGTGCGCCCGAGACCCTCGAGATCGCCGTCGAAGCGGCGCTCGGCGACCGCCTCGGTGGCGTCCTCGTCAGCGAGCCGCAGATCGGCCTCGCCGCGATCGGCTACTTGAAGAGCGGGGGAGGCGGACGCAGCGCGTTCGTTCCGCTCGCGGGGTCGACCAAGGCTGCGGCTGCGGCCGCGCCGCCCGTGTCTGCGCCGGCGCGCGATGTCCCCACGGACACCGCGACGGCCGTGCCTTCGTTCTCGTTCGAGGGCGAGGGCAACGCGAGCGGTCCGTTCGAGCGCGTCGATCGCAGCGACGATCGCAGCGCGGATGCGGATGATGTGCCCGCCGAGCCGTCGCGCGAGTCCGACGCGATGCGCACCCCCTCGGGCGGTGGCATCATCGTCGAGGATCGCACGCAGCTCACGGCTGCTCATGCGGCGCTGATTCACGCAGGCGGCGCGTCCGAGGGTGTCCTCGGTCGCATGGCCGATCTCGTGGACTTCGCGGATGGCTACGCCGATGTCGGCCGTCGCCTCCTCGATCGCACGGTCGTCGTGCAAGACCTCGACGTCGCGCTGCGCCTCCACGAGAACGGCGTGACCGATCGCCTGATCACGCTCGATGGCGACATCGTCGAGGAAGACGGCGTTGTCGCGGGCGGTTCGCGCGAGTCGCAAGGCTCGGGCGTGCTCGCACAGAAGCGCGAGATCCGTGACCTGCAAGAGATCGTCGGTCGCCTCGAGCACGACCTCTCCGAAGCCATGACTCGCCTGGTCACCGCCAAGACCGAGCTCAAGCAAGTCATCAAGGCGCTCGAGGGTCTGCGCACCCAGGTTCACGAGGGCGACCTCGCGATCATGGGCCACGAGAAAGACGAAGCGCGCGTTCGCTCGGACCTCGAGCGTCATCGTGATCGCCTGACGCAACTCAACGCCGAGCAGCTCGAGCTCGAGGAGCGCCTGCGCGTCATCACCGCCGACGAGGCCGCCACACAGGAGCGCCACACGGCGGCGGTCGATCGCATCGCCGACCTCGAGCGCGCGCAGCTCGATCTCGTCGCCGAGGTCAGCACGCATCGCGATCGTCTCGACGAGATGGCGCAGATCCTCACCGAGGCTCGCATCCGTGCGGCCCAGCTCGGCGAGAAGCGCGCGGCCGCCGAGGCGGCCACGTTGCGCCTCGCGCGCACCGACGCCGAGCTCGCGCATCGCTCCGAGCGCCTCACCAACGAGATCGCCGACGCCGAGCGCCGCGTGCTCTCGCTCCGTGAGGGATGCGAGTCGTTGGCCACCGAGCTCGAGGCGCTCCGCGTGCAACGCGATGGCGACCTCGTGCTCCTCGAGGAAGGCCGCCGCGCGTACGAGGCGCGGCTCTCGGCCATGACCGAGATCGAGCTCACGTCGCGCGATCTACGCTCGCGCGCGGACAAGCTCTCGCAAGAGGTCAACCAGCTGGATCTGCGCCTCGGCCAGATCACGATGACTCGCAACGTCGTCGTGCAGCAGGTCGACGAGCGCTACCAGATCGACGTCGCGGACATCCTCCACGATTACCACCAGCGCCCGTCCATCACCGAGGAGCAAGAGTCCCGCCTGACCGAGCTGCGCGAGCTGATCGATCGCATGGGCACGGACATCAACCTCACGGCCATCGAGGAGTTCGCCGAGGTCAACACGCGCTTCGAGTTCCTCTCGGCGCAGAAGATCGATCTCGAGCGCGCCGTGGATCAGCTGCAGCGCGCGATCGACAAGATCAACAAGACCTCGCGCAAGCTGTTCAAGGATACGTTCACCTCCGTCAACAACACGTTCAAGGAGGTCTTCCCGCGTCTGTTCCGCGGTGGCCAAGCGCACCTCTCGCTCTCGGGTGGCGACGATGTCGACATGCTCGAGGCGGGCGTCGAGATCTTCGCGCAGCCTCCCGGCAAGAAGAACGTCACGGTGGACCAGCTCTCCGGTGGCGAGAAGGCGCTCACGGCCGTCGCGCTCGTGTTCTCGATCTTCCTCATCAAGCCGTCGCCGTTCTGCATCCTCGACGAGGTCGATGCGCCGCTCGACGAGGCCAACGTCGATCGCTACAACGAGCTCGTGCGCGAGATGACGGACCGCTCGCAGTTCATCGTGATCACGCACAACAAGCGCACGATGGAGTCCGCCGACAACCTGTACGGCGTGACCATGCAGGAGCCGGGTGTGTCGAAGCTGGTGTCGGTCAATCTGTCGAAGCTGGGCGCCAAAGCGTCCAACGCGCAGATGGCGAGCGCGACCGCGTCGGCCTGACGCATCCGCGTCGTTCTGCTTCGCGTGACGTGCCCGTGTCCGTCGTCGCGAGCTCGGGCAACGACTGTACGCGTGAAGCACGAGCACGATGGGCTGCGCGCATGAGGCCCGAGCAACGACGGGCTGTTCGCGTGAAGCCCGAGCAACGATGGGCCGTGCGCATGAAGCCCGAGCAACGATGGGCTGTGCGCATGAACGCGAGCCCGAGCAACGATGGGCTGTGCGCGTGAAGCCCGAGCAACGATGGGCTGTGCGCATGAACGCGAGCCCGAGCAACAATGGCCCGGGCTCGCGGAGTGTGTCGCGTGACGGCGTCGGGCGCTCGTACGTGACGGCGTTGGCGCTCGTACGCGACGGCGTCGGCGCTCGTACGTGACTAGTACGTGACGGCGTCTTCGATCTTGTGGTTCTTGCCGTTCTTCTGCGCGTTCCGCTTGCTCGTGGGCGCGAACTCGTCGGACGCCTCCATGCTCTCGCGCTCGAGCGAGCGGCGCTTGAGGTAGCGCGACACGATGATGCCGCCCGCGATCGCGCCGCCGATGAGGGCGAGACCGATGAGGCCGCGCTTGGGCCCGATGGTGCGCGCGAGCGAGGCAGTGCCGCTACCGACCTTCGACGCGAGGTCGGCGGTGCCGGAGCCGACGCGCTTCGCGAAGGCACCCGTGGAAGAACCGATGGTGTGGACGAGGTTGGAAGCGTTCATGGTCGTGGAGCGCTGCATCACGCGTGCCTCGGTGCGTTTACCGCGCGAGATCGCGCGATCGGCGCGGGGCACGGCGCGCAAATCGTCGACGGAAAACCCCTTCGTCGCAGGCGGGAGCGCGAATGCGACAACGCGCTCCGCGGGGTCGCCGAGGAGCGCGTCGGGTGAGCAAAAGGCTCCCGTGCGGGGATGCACGGCGTGCGCGTACGCGCTGAGCGCTCGCGCGATCGAGCGGAGCCGTTAGTGGCGGAGCTTGTCGTCCGCGTCGAGATCGTAGGCCGCGTACGAGGAGCCACGGCCCGACGAGCTTTCGGACACGCGCTGTCCGCGCCCGGTGTTGCTCGCGAAGCTGGTGTCGGCGACGTTGCTCCTGGCTTCGTCGATCTTGGACTTCGCGCCATCCATCATGTCGCGCGCTTTCGAGCTGAGATCCTCGTACACGGCCTTGGGACCACCATGGGCGCGCACGTAGCGAACGGCGCCGTAGACCGCCGCCATTCCGAGTAGACGTTTGAACGTAAAGATTTTCATTGTTCGAAACTCCTTTGCTTCGAACAAGACGCAAGGCGCGTGCCCCGCCCGTACGAAGACAGCGGATATGATGATCGTCCGATGCCACCGGAGCCGAACGCAGAACGTCGCGAGCAGTTGATCGCGATGCTCGGTGAGCTCGTCGCGCGCACGGGGCCGGGGCCGCTTCTCGCCGCGCCGATCGAGCCCGGCAAGGCAGCGTTCCCGGAGCCGTGGAAGCGCACGCGCGGCGCGGCGATCGCGGTTCTGCGGCGGCTCGCGTGGCACGTCGGAAATCCGCGCGCGATCGTGGTGGTGGACGAGCGGCTCGGCGCGCCGCCGACCGATCGCAGGCCGGAGACACGCGTGGGCCTCCAGGCGGTGGAAGCGAAGACCTTGCAGTTTCGGATGGAGTTTCTCGGCGAGGACGACATCGCCGGTACGCTGGCGCACGAGCTCGGCGTAGCGCACGCCCTCGTGCATCGGCCGTCATCGGACCCGTATCGCGAGGCCGATGCCCCGCGCCTCGAGGTGGATCCGGAGCGCGATCACGAGCGCGGATCGGTGGCGGCCGTGTACCTGGGGCTGGGCGCGCTCGTCGCGAACGCGGCGTTCCAGGAGTACAACCGTCCCGGCAAGTTCAACGGCGTGTACTACGAGAACGAACACGACGTTCTGCGCGCCGGATACATCTCGCTATCGGACATCGCGTTTCTTCTCGCGGTGCAAGCGACGGTGCGCGATGCGCCGATGCCGAGCGGCCTCAAGGGTCCGCAAAAGGACGAGGTGAGCGCGTGGATGACCGAGCTCGCGGGTAAACGCGATGCGCTGCGAGAGATGCTCGGCATCGCACGCGACGCAGAAGCGAACGCACGAGAGACGCCGGTGCTGTTCGAAGACCTCGATGTCGACGAGGACATCGAGCCGCCACGCAAGACGGCGTTTCGCTGGCTCACGCATCGCGGTGGTGTTGGCCTCGTCGCGGGAAGCGCGCTCGGTATCGCGATCGGGTTGGCGGTCGCCGCGGCGCACGGGAACGCGCTGGTCGTGATCGCGCTCGTGGGCTCGATCGCGGGGCACATCGCCGGACGACGCGTGGTCACACCGCGCTGCTCGGCGTGCGCGACCGTCGTCCGGCGCGACGCGACGAAGTGCCGGCACTGCGGGGCCGCGCTGCGCGCCGACATTCATAGTCTGTCGGAGCGGCTCGAAGCCGAGGAGCGCTTGCTCGAGGGCCCGGACGAGGGCAGGGACGAGGGCAGGGACGAGGCACGCTCGTGATCGGTGCCCCGCACAAATCGACGCGATCGATGTCATCCGCTACGAGAGGCTGCGTCTCTTAGAGACATGCAACGAACGACAGCGCGAATGACGAACGCGCGAAGCGTTCGGTGCGCGCACACGCGCGGACTGCGACATGACTCGTCGCAGCATGTCGCGCGGTGCGCTTTGTAGGCACACGCGGCACTGCGCGGCACACGACATCGAATCCTCGACGAGAAATCGACGTGTTTCGATCTCTGCACCCGCGATGCACGAGTGTTTTTCGTGACAGGCCCACTACGAATCGGTAGCTTTAGAGTGGGCGTTTCGTCGACCTGGAGGAGAGACATGAGCACGCTAAAAGACATCGCGCAGCGTCATGGTCGAGACCGTTTGAGGGATGCGCTGTTCATCGCGAGTGCGGTGCTGCTCACCGCGCTCGCGATCGGATCGGTGACGTCGAAAGCGGCGGGGACGGTCGGCGTACCCGAGGGTCAAGTGACCGTCGTGTTCGGCTCGATCGAAGTTCAACCCTGATCGATCCGTCGTCAGTTCGGCTCGATCGAAGTTCAGCTCTGAGCGATCACGTGTCGGTCACGTGCGATCACGTGTCGATCACGTGTCGATCACGTGTCGGTCACGCGTCGATCAGCGGTCGATCGACCGGTCGAGTCGCCGCGCACAGCACGATCAACCTGCTCGCCGCAACTTGCCGCCACCGATGAGCCGATCGAGGCTATCGGTCGGCGAGCCTTCCACGACGGTGATTCCGTGACGGACCAGGAGTCTCTTACCTGGCTCCATCGCGGCGCGCATATCGCGGATCATCATCTCGCGCACGCGCTGGCCATGCGGCGTGGTCGCGAATGGCAAGAACGCAGCGGGTGAGGGCACGAGCGTGATCACGCTGCCGGCCACCTTGCGAAGACGCGCGATCGCGCGAATCGATCGCGCCTCATCCTCGGCGAAGCCAGCGAGATCGGAGATCAGTACGACGACGTCGGGACGCCCGTGCGCGACGGCGCGCTCGACGGCGCGCGCGAGTCCCGCGGCGCGGCGGCCGTGCTCCCACGAGCCGCGATATGGCAGCTCGACGCCGCGCAGGCGGCAGAACTGGCGAAGCGGTGCGAGCTGCGCATCGGGCTCGACGACAGGTGCGAGCTTCGCGCGCGCCTTTTCCTTTCTCTCGCCGAGCATGAGGTCGATCAAGCGGCGACACAGACGGCCGGTCGCGGCCACGTCGTAGAGCTGGCCGTCAGGGCCGGCTTGGATGGAGCTCCAGCGAGCGTCGTCGAGTGGCGGCGCGACCTTGATGCGGACGTCGATCGCCTCTTGATGCGCGAGGTAACGCGCGACGAGAGCGACGAGCTCGCCCGGGGTGACGTCGGTCAGGTCCTCGTCGACGAGAGAGCGCACGTCGAGCAGGCGATCGACGAGCTGCAGGTAGTGATAGTGACCGGTGTCGGGCGGCAGCTCCACGATCGGACGCGTGTCGAACGCGACGAGACCGATGCGATCACTGTTGGCGACCGACGCTTTGGCGAGCGCGGCGGCCGAATCGGAGGCCCAATCGAGTGGCGTCTTGCCGACCTGTCCCGCGCGCACGCCGCTGCCCACGTCGAGCAGCACGACGTGCGTGGTCACGATCTCGTTCTCGAGGTCGCGCACCATGAGCTGACCGCGACGCGCGGTGGCCTTCCACGCGATGAACTTGAACGGATCGCCGTGCGAGTGTTCGCGGATCTCGCGAAGCTCGCCCGAGAGTCCTCGACGGCGCACGTGATGGAGGCCGACCTGCTCGTGCAGCGCGCCGCCGACGGCGCGTACGGGCTGACCACGCAGCGCGATGGTTTTCGGGAACACCTTGACGGCGATCGGGTTCGGGAAGAACGCCTCGATGTCGAACAGGCCCAGCGCATCGCCGAACGTGAGCGCCGCGCCGTGCAGCACTTGATAGCCCGCAGCGAGCGGCTTCACCGTCGTGGTGACCTCGACCTGCTGGCCACGCTTGACGGTAGCGCTCGGCTTCTCGTCGAGCTGCAGTCCAGATCCCGCGAGGATGTTCGTCGACAGGATGCGCAGCTTGCGCGAGCCGTGATTGCGGAACGCGAGGTGGAGCTGGAACGGTCGATCCGCCGCGAGCGCGCCACCTGGTTGATCGCCGGGCGGTACCCACCACGACAGCTCGATCTTCTTGCGCCGGAGTAAGATCGCCGTCGGGTAGAACGCGAGATACATCGCGAGCAGCAGCGTGAGGATCGCGCCCGCGAGACCGACGAGCGGCGGCGCCCCGTGCAACGCGCCGACCAAGAGGAACAGCAGCGCCGTTCCCAAGATCAGCTTTCCGCGCGTTGCGAGGCGGGGGATCAACGGACCACCGCTCGGGTCACCGTTTGGGGACCTTGTAGCCGACCTTGTCGACGGCCTCGGCCACGACCTGCACGCCGATGCCACCTTCGAGCTCCGCTTCCGGCGTCATGAGGATGCGGTGACCGAGCACGAGCGGCGCGAGGTTGCGAACGTCATCGGGCAGGATGTAGTCGCGACCCTTGAGCAGCGCGAGTGCTTTGGCCGCGTGTACGAGCGCGAGGCCCGCGCGCGGCGACGCGCCCAGGTAGACCTTGGCGTGCGTGCGCGTGAACGCGACCAAGCCGAGCACGTAGTCGAGCAGCTCCTCGGCGACAAACACTTCCTGCGCGAGTGCCTGCATCTCGAGCACATCGGACGGGCCCACCACCGGCCGCACCGGCGGCGGCGGCTTGTCGTACGTGCCGAGCATGCGCTTCTCGTCGGCGGCGGCCGGATAGCCCATGCGCAGCTTGATGAGGAAGCGATCGACCTGCGCTTCGGGAAGCGGGTAGGTGCCCTCTTGCTCGATCGGGTTCTGCGTCGCGAGCACGATGAACGGCTCGGTGAGCGAGCGCGTCTCGCCCTCGATCGTGACCTGATGCTCCTGCATCGCCTCGAGCAACGCCGACTGTGTCTTGGCAGGTGCGCGATTGATCTCGTCGCCGAGGAGCACGTTCGTGAACACCGGCCCCTCGCGCAGCACGAACGTGTTGGTGCGCATGTCGAGGATGTACGTGCCGGTGATGTCCGACGGCAGAAGGTCCGGCGTGAACTGCACGCGGCGGAAGTGACAGCCGAGCGTTCCGGAGAACGCCTTCACGAGCGTGGTCTTCGCGACGCCAGGATAGCCCTCGATGAGGACGTGTCCGCGCGCGAGGAGCGCGACCAACAGCGCCTCGGTGATCGCCGGCGCGCCGATGAAGACGCGGCCGACTTCGTTGGTGATCGCGCTCGCGAGCTGGTTCACGCGAGCGAGCTTGTCGGGACTCAAAGCGAGGGCAGGCATTAGGCGGCTTGGCTCGTGGCAGTTGGCTCGAGCTCGGTGCCAAGAGTACGACACAGCTCGACGACATCTTTGTACAGGGCGTCGAATTCACGCCGCGGCAGGTGCCCCGCCGCCCACGGTGCGGATGCTTGCCCGCGGCTCGGCAACGCGCGCAGACGGCGATACACGCGCGCGAGCGCCGCGCCGGCCTGCGTTCCGGCCAGGCGCGTGAGCTCGGCGACGAGCTGCGCCTCGGGCACCGTATAGAGCGGCTCGGCCTTCCCCGTCAGGTCCGACAGGATGTGCTGCACCTGATCGCGCAGGATGCACGCGATCACCATGTTCGACCCGCCGCCCTCGTCGGCTGCGGTCACGAGTCCGTGCGGCTCGTCCTTGCGCGCGGGACGACCGAAGCGAAGCCACGCACCGTCGATCTTCGGGCCGCGCCTCACGGGGAGCGCGACGAGCGCGAGGAGCAGGAGGATCGCGGCGAGCGAGGCCGCGAGCGCCTTCATCGCGGTGGGCGTGAGGAGCCACGCGCGCGCTTCCGACAGCCAGAAGTTCAGGTCGGCGACCGAGCGCCCGATCTCGCCGGCGCGCGCGTCGTCGATGTACGGACGCGGCTCGCCGAACATCGGCACGTCGCCACGGAGCAGGATGATGTGTCGCGCTCGACGATTTCCGCGATCGAGCCAGTTCAAGATGTTCACCGTGATCTGCAGATTCCCGGGGAACTGCAGCATCCGGTTGATGAAGATGCTCGGATCGCTGACGGCGACGAAGCGACCGCTTCCTCGCTCGCCCGCGGCCACGATCGCACCTTGCTCGAGCGCGACCACCGTGTCCGCACCCTCGACGCTCGTCAGCACGGCGGGGTGATTGGTGATCACGTCGCCGACGTCCCGCGCGAGCTCGTGATCGCCGCGCCCGTTCGCGATCGGTGCGTACGTGAGTCCCTCGTAGAAGCGCGACGCGCGCACTTGTTCGACGTTGGCGCGCATGAGGCCGAGCGCCTGCATCGCTTCTCGTCCATCACCGAAGTCGTCGGCGATCACGACGTTGCCGCCTGCGTTCACGAACGCGCCGAGCTTGGCCGGATCGACGCGCTGGAGTGGGAACACGAGGAACAAGATGTCCTCGCTCGAGATCTCACCCCACTCGAGCGACGCCTTCGGGGACACGGAGAAGCCCATGCCCTCGGCGAGACCGACGAAGCTCGCCATGCCGTTCCAGAGCTGGCTGTACGGGTCGTACTCGAAGGCAGGGTCCGCTGGATCGGCGGTCTGCGCGGTGGCCGGCATCGCGCACAGAGCGAGCATCGCGGCGCCCGCGAGGATGCGCGACGTCGTCACGCGATCTCCCGCTTCAGCTCGTCGGCTGCGTGGCGCAAGCTCGACAGCGCGGTCGCGAGCGGCGCGGTGCCGTCGCGCTCCGTGACAGCGAGCAAGGCGTAGTAGCCGTGCGCGACCGAGTGCACGACGACATCGAGGCGTTGATGCTGCGCGATGAAGTACTCGGGGCCACCGTAGTGCCACGTGCCGAATGCGCCGTGCAGCTGCACGAGCACCACGCCGTAGTGCGCCGTGAGGATCGCCCACTCCTCGCGGTCGATCGTCGTGTAGCCGTCGACCATCTCGCCTTCGGCGTCGGCGAACGCGCCGCCGATCGCGCCGGGCGTGGCTTCGACCGCGCGCCGCATGATGTCGGCGAACGGCGTGATCTGCGTCGGCATGACGTCTCTCACGGGCCTACCTCGTCGAGTCGCGCGATGCCGGCTTCCACGATCTCCGGCTTCACGCCGAGCTCCTTGGTGACCTGCGCGAGCCACGCAGAGAACATCGAGCGACGCAGCTCGGGGAACGCTTGTGCGACGAGCTCCTCGCGCGGCGTCTCTTTGGGCGGCAGCCCGCCGGTCCACAGGATCACGTCCCAGCCCCACGGTGTCTTCACGGGCGGCGCGACACGGCCGACCTCCGGAATCGCGAACAGCGTCGCGCGATAGCTCGGCTCGAGCTCGGTGGCCGCTTTGTCGGGGACCACCGCGTACTCGACCGGCGGAGCACCGGGCGCCGCCTTCGAGAGCGGCTCCAGATCGAACGCGAACATGCCGCGGCGATCGGCGAGCTGCGCGTAGATCGCCTGCGCCGCGGGCCGCGCTGTCTCGTCGGGACCGGACACGCGCAGGTACGCGGAGCCGCGCAGCTCCGGCCGGTGCATGCGAAACGCGTTCTCGCGATACCACTTCTCGAAGCGCTCACCGAGATCCTCGGCCTTCGTGTAGCGCCGCTCGAAGCCGACCTCGACGACGCGGCTGACGAGCGCCGTGCGCGTGGCATCGACGACCTCGCTGTCGGTCGCGAGACCGCGCTTGTCGGCCTCCTGCGCGAGCAGCTCGAACGCGATGCACTCGTCGAGACCCCGCTGGCGCAGCGCTGCTTCGTCGAGGGTCGTCTCGCGTGCCGCCTGTGCCGCTTGCGCCGCGACGCACGAGGCCCACACGGGCCGGCCGTTGACCTGCGCGACGATCTCGTCGGTCGGTCCGTTCTTCGTCGCGATCGTCGTGGCCGCACGCGTGCTCGTGGTGGGGGCGGGCTCGGGAGCCCCACCACACGCCGCGAGCACTGCGAGGACGGCCGCGCGCATCAGTCGCGTTGCACCAGGGCGAGGCGGGCCATCTCCTTGCCGACGGAGATCACGGCGACGCCGATGATCATCACGAGGAGCGCGGCTACGTAGTCGCGGCGCGCGAGGTAGTCGAGCGTCTCTTTGAAGAAGAACAAGCTGCCGGCGATCAGCGACGTCGCGAGGATCTCGAAGAAGAAACGGCGCATGGTTAGCCTTTCGCGTGCCGGATCAGGATCAGCGCCGCCATCGCACCGAGCGCGATCGCGACAGATAGATAGAAACGAGAGCGCGGCTTGCCGGTCTTCGCGTCAGCGCGCGCTTGCGCGAGCGTGACGACGAGGTCGCGATCGCCCGTGCGATGCGGCCGCAGCACGCCGAGGAACGCGTAGTGGAAGATGCCGAGCCACAGCGCGATCGCACCGACGGTGAGCGCGGTGGTCATGAGCGCCACGCGACCCGGGTACATCTCGCCGAGGAACTCCGCGATGGAGTCGTCGAAGTTGACCCACGCGATGAGCACCGTGGGGATGACGAGCGACATCCCGGTGAGCATCCAGTACACGCGCTCGCGGCGCTGCCAGCGCGCGGCGGGGCCGACGGCGGCGGACGACAGCCCGCGAATGCTGCGCGGCTGTTGCGGCTCGTGAAACGTGGTGAAGAACGAGACCGAGAACAGATACGCGACCACGCCGACGGCGACCAGCGCGTAGCGGATCGGACCGTAGACGTGCGAGCTCGCCATCGCGGGGACGATCGCGATCGGGACGAGCAGGGCAGCGGGGAACAGTCCGAGCAGGATCGCCTCGGAGCGTCGCGCCAAGCCGAGCAGCAACATGCCGAGCGGCAGCGCGGCGGCGGCGACGCGCCCGGCGGTGTTCAGCGCGGTCACGAAGATCGCCGGCAGGATGACGATCGAGATCCACACGTTGATGCCGAGCGTGAACGCGACGACGTCGGCGAAGGTCTTCCACCGTCGCTCGGTCTGTGGTTTCGCGGCTGCCTCCACCGTCCACGAATGTACAACGCAGACCCCCACGGTGCCCGTCGTCGGGAGCATCATGTCGGCAATGCTGGAATTGTTTGACTACTGGTTCGACACGGATTGGAAGCAGCGCGACGACATCAACGAGCTCATGGGCACGGCGGGTGTCGCCGCGTTCAACGCGGAGATGGCGCAGCGACAGCTCGCGCAGCTGCGTCCGCTGGTGTTCGAGCTGTCGGCGACGGTGGCGGTGCTCACGAAGATGCTCGCCGAGGCGGGACAGCTCGATCCGAAAGTGCTGCAGTACCGCATCGAGGCCGAGATCGATGCGCGCCGGAACTGGAAGCCCGAGGCGCAGCCGACGATCAAGTGCTCGCGCTGCCTGCGTGAAGTCGTGCCAGCGCGCACGCTCATGACGGGGGACGGCGCGGTCTGCGATCCGGTCTGTTCGCCATGAGTGTATAAGGCCGGCATGCGCCGTATCGTGGTCACCATCGACGGGCCTGCGGGTGCCGGAAAGTCCAGCGTCGCGAAGCTGCTCGCTCGACGGCTCGGCTATCGCTTGCTCGACACGGGTGCGATCTATCGCTCGGTCGCGCTGACCGCCAAGCAGCGTGGCATCGCGTGGAGTGACGCCGCGGCGTGCGCGCAGATCGCGCGCGATCTCGACATCACCTACGACTTCGTCGGCGACAAGAACCACGTGTTCCTCGGCGGCGCCGATGTCACGAGCGACATTCGCACGCCGGACGTCTCGCAAGGCGCGTCGCAGGTGAGCGCGCATCCCGAGGTGCGTGCCGCGCTGCTCGATCTACAGCGCCGGCTCGGCGCCGGTGGTGGCGTGGTCGTCGAGGGTCGCGACACGGGCACCGTCGTGTTCCCGAAGGCGGAAGCGAAGTTCTTCCTGACCGCCACGGATGCCGAGCGCGCATCGCGTCGCGTGAAGGAGCTGGCGGCCACCGGGACGGTCGTCGACTACGAAGTCACCTTGCGAGAGATCCGGGAGCGCGACCATCGCGATGCCTCGCGCGACGTCGCTCCGATGGTCCCCGCCGCGGACGCCATTCTCGTCGATAGCTCCACGCAAACCCTCGAACAGGTTGTGGAATCTCTCGCAGCCATGGTCGAGGCGCGGACCGCCGCTATATAGAGGTGGGGCAGGCTGCCCGGTTCGCAGGCCTGGTGGATCTCCCGAATCCACGCCGATGTCATCGTCGGCGTTGACAATTCCGGGGGCGAACGGTACCAACTCGCCCCTGCGTCGAGGCGCCGCTTCTGGCGGTAAATCCAACCTCGGCGTTTTCTGGAGATCTGCTTGAACAACGCTACGCAAGAAACAGGCGACGAAGATTTCGCCGCGCTCCTGGCCGAGAGCTTTGGCCAGGACAGCGTCAAGGAGGGTGAAATCCTCCGCGGCACCGTGATCGCAGTTGGTAAAGATTTCGCGATCGTCGATGTCGGTTACAAGAGCGAGGGCCAGGTCCCTCTCGACGAGTTCCGTCAGGCCGACGGCTCGATCGGCGTGAAGCCGGGAGACGTCGTCGACGTTCTCCTCGAGTCGCGCGAGAACGACATGGGAATGATCGTCCTCTCCAAAGAGAAGGCCGATCGCTTCAAGGTGTGGGACGAGATCAGCGCCGCGTGCGAGCGCGACGAGCTGATCGAAGGCGTCATCACTGCACGCGTGAAGGGTGGCCTCTCGGTCACGATCCGCGGCGGTGTGAAGGCGTTCCTTCCCGGCTCGCAGGTCGACCTGCGCCCGGTTCGCAACCTCGATGCGTTCCTGAACCAGAACTTCAAGTTCAAGGTCATCAAGTTCAACAAGAAGCGCGGCAACATCGTTCTGTCGCGTCGCGTGCTCCTCGAGAAGGAGCGCGCTGCACTGAAGGAGTCGACGCTCGAGCGCCTCAAGGAAGGCCAGATCGTCGAGGGTATCGTCAAGAACCTCACCGAGTACGGTGCGTTCATCGACCTCGGCGGTATCGACGGACTCCTCCACATCACCGACATGAGCTGGGGCCGCGTGAACCACCCGTCCGAGCTGTTCCAGGTCGGCGATCACGTTCGCGTGAAGGTCCTCAAGTTCAACGCGGACACGGAGCGCGTCTCGCTCGGCCTCAAGCAAATCACGGAAGACCCGTGGAGCTCGGCCGCCGAGAAGTACGTGCCCGGCACCGTCGTGCGCGGCAAGGTCGTTTCGCTCAAGGACTACGGCGCGTTCATCGAGCTCCAAGAGGGCATCGAGGGACTCGTTCACATCTCCGAGATGTCGTGGACCCGTCGCGTGAAGCACCCGTCGAAGATGGTCGCCGTGGGCGACATGGTCGAGGCGGTCGTGCTCGATGTCGACGTGAAGCAGAACCGCATCTCGCTCGGCATGAAGCAGCTCGAGCCGAACCCGTACGAGCAGCTCACCGAGAAGTACCCGCCGGGTACGGTCGTGAAGGGCCACGTTCGCAACATCGCTGACTTCGGTATCTTCGTGGAGATCGAGGAAGGCATCGACGGCCTCGTTCACATCAGCGACATGAGCTGGACCCAGCGCGTGAAGCACCCCTCCGAGCTCTTCCAGAAGGGCGAAGAGGTCGAGGCCGTGCTCCTCAACATCGACACCGGCGACGGCGACAAGCCGAAGATCTCGCTCGGCATCAAGCAGCTGGTTCCCGATCCGTGGGACCGCATTCCCTACGACTACCCGCAGGGTAAGGTCGTCGACGGCAAGGTCCTCAAGGTTCTCGACTTCGGCGCGTTCGTCGAGCTCGAGAAGGGCGTCGAGGGTCTCGTTCACGTGAGCGAGATCAGCGAAGAGCACGTCGAGGATCCGCGCACCGTTCTGAACCCGGGCCAGGAGGTCAAGGTTCTCGTTCTCCACGCCGATGGCGCGGAGCGCAAGATCGGTCTGTCGATCAAGGCGGCGTCTCGTGCGAAGGACATGGCGGACGCGCAGGGCTTCGCCTCGCCGAACGCCGGTGGCGCCACGCTCGGCGACAAGTTCCGCGGCAAGCTCGACAAGCTGAAGACCGGATCGAAGGACGCGTAGTCGTCTCTTCGCTCTCGTAGCGACGCGCCGCTCGGGTCACCTCGAGCGGCGTTTTTCGTTTCGGCGATCGCGCCTGAACGCGACGGGGAGGAGACCGGTCGTACCAAGCGACGCACGTCGGCGCAGCGCGACGTCTCGCACGCGGTTCGCCAGCAGTCATAAACTATCGTGCGCATCGAGCGGGGCTCGCGCGTCTCCACCCGCATGAGGTTGGCCATCGTCTGTGCGCTCGCGCTGGTATCGAGCTGCATCATCGCGAAGCGATCGCTCGAGATGCCTGACAACTCGCAGACCGTGGTCGCGCTGTTCAGCGGCGGGCTCGGCGAGCCGATGAACACGATCGCCAGGCACCCGTGGTTCGCCGTGCGCAAGATGGGTGAGGTGCATTGGCGCCTGTATCAAGTCGGCAGCGGTGACGCGCGGGACAACGATCCGTCGCGGAGCGGCATGTACGTGGAGCCGATCCTTCATGGCCTGTGGGTCGGCGAGGAGGGCGAGCGCGCTGCGGCGTGCGTCGAGGTGGAGGGCCCCAAAGCGAAGAAGTGGATCGAGCGTGACTACTTCTTCCCGGGGCCCAACTCGAACACGTTCGGCGACGTGGTGCTGCGGGCGTGCAAGCTCAGCGCGAGCTTGCCCTCGACCTCGGTCGGCAAGGATTGGCGCGGCATCATCGGCGCGGGCATCACGAGCGAGCGCACCGGCATCCAGGTCGAGACGCCGGTGATCGGCTTCAAGATCGGTCTCAAGGAAGGCATCGAGGTGCACGTCCTTCACCTCTCGTTCGGCATCGACTTCTGGCCGCCCGCGATCATCGTGCCCGTCGGCCCCGGCCGGATCGGATTCGCAGACCGATGAGGGCGATCGTGAACGTGATCGTGAACGCGATCGTGACCGCGATCGTGCTCCTCGCGACGAGGACGGCGCACGCGCAGATGCCGTCGTCGTTCGGATCGTGGATGCGCTACGAGGTGACCGCGCTGCACGCGGTGGACGAGTCGGTGACATCGTCGACGGACATGGTGCTCGCGGGCGCGCGGGTCGGCGGGTTTATCGGAAGCAAGCACGTGGCGTACGCGGCGTCCCTCGACTTCGCGTTCGGATCGACGATCGGCGCGAGCGGCTTCATGTACGAGCTGGGTCTCTTGCCGCTCGGCATGGCGATCCGTCCGACCGAGCGAAGCGTGATCGCGTTCGCGACGGGCATCGCGGCGTCCGGCGCGATCGGCACGCTCGACGATGCGGTGGTCCTGCCGCTCGAGCTCACGGCGGAAGCGTCGCTCGGTCCCGTGCGGCTCTTGGCGCGTGCGCGCGCGTCGTATCTCGCGGCGTCCGACGCGCGGCAGGACGGATCGCCGACGATGACGTGGGCCGACGAATTCGACGCGATGTTCGCGATCCGCGTGGGCCGGCGCTACGACAAGTTTCGCCTCGCGTCGGGCAACGGGTACTTCCTCGGCGCGGCATATCGCGAGATGGAGGGCGCGAAGTTCGTCGGCATCGTGTTCGGGCACTCTGTCGACATGGCCTCGCAGGTAGGGCGGCGACGATACGCGTACGAGGAGTGCCCCAACTGCGACTGACTCGGGTGTAGAGTGGATGCGTGATTCGCTGGCTCCGCCTCATCGCGACCGCGACGGTGATCCTCTCGATGATCGGCCTCGGTGTGATCGCGGGTCTGTTCCTCGTCGCGAACTCCGGGTGGATCCCTGTCGAGACGCCGCCGTGGCTCACGGGGCTCTTCGGCACCAAGCCACACGAGGTGTGGTTGCCGGCGCTGATCGCGGGGTGGCTCGCGACCGCGCTGCTCCTCGCGCTGATCGTGTTGTGGAGCATGTTCTACGTGTATCGGCGCCGGCAGTACGAGTCGCTGATCGGCCGCCTCGAGAAAGAGCTCGCGAAGCTACGCAACCTGCCGTTCACGGAGCCCGCGCCGCTCGAGGACCTGCCGGAGACGCCGAGCGTCGCTGCTGCGCGCGTGATGACGGCGCTCGACGACGACGCGCTCGACGCGCACTGAGTCTCAGATCATCGGGCCGCAGCACCGAACCTCGTACGGGTCCTCGATCGGGTGCGCCGAGCTGTCCGTGCACGCGGTGACGCCGCGCTTCTGCGCGATGCCGTCGGCCTCCTCGGCGACCCACTCGTAGTCGCCCGTGATTCCGATGAGGCCCGTCGCCTCGAGGCAGCCTTCGAGCCACTCCGCGTCCGTGCAGTAGCGGCGCCCGAGCGCTTCGCACAGCGCTTTTCCGTCGAGCCACGGGAGGTAGCCTCGATCATCGAGATCCATGCAGACGGTCGAGGTCGGCGAGAGCTTCGTCATGTCGGCGGGGCAGACGAGCATCGCGGCGTCGATCGCAGACGCATCGTTCGCAGACGCATCGTTCGCAGGCGCATCGCCCCCGGCATCGTCGGCGAGTGTTCGCTCATCGATGCCGATGCGACCGCAAGCGGCAAGCGACACGATCAGCAAGCACGCACGCATCAGGACCACGATACACCGCGCGCGCCTCGAAGCCTTGGTAATGTTCTCGGCATGGGAGCGGCGCTCGTCTTGCTGCTGGTCGGCCTCGGCGCGATGGCGGCCGGCGTCCTGATCGGGCGCTACTACGTGCCGGATGATCGGCAGTTGCGACGCACCGCGCGGCATAGCCGCGCATACATGCGCGCACTCTCTCACCTGATCGCTCGGGATCACGAGACCGCGGTCAGCGAGCTGCGCACGGTCGTCGAGGAGAACGTCGACGACGTGGAGCCGTACTTCGCCCTCGGCGCGATGTTCCGCAGCCGCGGCGAGCACGAGCGTGCGATCCGCGTGCACCAGGCGCTCGCCGTTCGCGAACGCGACAAGCGCAAGCTGCGGCAGCGCGCGATGTACGAGCTCGGCCTCGACTTCCGCGCCGCCGGCATGCCGCGACGTGCCACGCGGGCGATGGAAGAAGTGCTCGTCGAGGATCCGGCGCACGAGGGTGCACTTCGCGCGCTCGCCGCGCTGTACGAAGAGCAGGCGCGCTTCAACGAAGCCGCGAACTTGTGGCAACGCCTCGGCCGCAAGCGCAACGAGGACACGTCGGCGCGCGAGCACCACTTGCTCGTCGCCGCCGCGCAAACCGCGCTCGCGCGCGACGACGCCGACAGCGCGAAGCAGCTGCTCAAGGCTGCGCAGAAGCATCAGGAGTCGGGGCACTTCTTCGCGGCCGCCGCCGAGCTCGCCGCTGCACGCGGCAACCCGCGTGGCGCGATCGAGCGGCTCAGGCAAGCGCTCGTCGCCGAGCCCGCGCTCGCGCCGCACCTGTTGCCGGGCCTCATCGCCGCCGAGGCCGCCGCCGCGGGCGAGCCGGCGCAGAACGAGGTCGCGCCCGCAACCGCTGACGATCTCGCGACGCCCGATCCGGACAGCCCGGAGACCGCGCTCGTCGTCGCGCCCGGCGTATCCCTCGTTCCGACGGAGAAGCCGTCCGACTCCACGACCACGCGCGTCCTCGCCACGCTCGCCGAGGTGGAAGCGCAGACCGGCCCCCGTCTCGAGCTCGCGCTCATCCGCGCGCAGCTCGTTCCGCCCGCGGACACCGGCGCGCAAGCCGCGCTCGCCGCCGATCTCGCCGCGCGCTTTCCCGACGCGCTCGCCGCACGCGTGCAGGCCGCGCGACTCGCGCTCTCGCAAGGCAACGACACCGACGTCAAAGCCGCACTCGAGGTGCTCGTCGCCGACAAGGGCGCGCTCGCGTGGGCGCTGCGTGGTCGCTGGCAGTGCGGCCACTGCGGCAACCGTCCCGCGGCATTCACGTGGCGCTGCGGTGCGTGTCGTCGCTGGGCGACGCTGCGCATGGAGACGGGCATCGAGCCGCCGCCGGTCCCGCCGCGCGAGCGCCGCGCCGCAC
>JAEYYV010000232.1 GCA_023428295.1 Pseudomonadota bacterium | reverse complement strand
GGGCATCGTCGCTCGTGCGAGTCGCGACGACGCCGACGAACAACAGCACGAGCCCGGCGAGCACCGCGACGCCGATCGCACGCCTCGACATCTTCGGACGCGGACGGCGCGGCGCGAGATCGCCGGTCGCGACGGCCGTCCGCCGCGCCATTCCTTGCTCGCGGACCCGCTCGATCACGTCCTCGACGTGGCCGAGCGTCGGACGCTTGGCCGGATCCTTCGCGACGAGCGCGAGCAGGAGCGCGTCGAGCGAGGCCGGGATCTCGGACCAGATCGACCGCGGCGGCGGCGGCCGATGCTCGAGGTGCGCGACGATCAGCTCGATCGAGGCCACCCCGTCGAACGGACGGCGGCCGGCGATCATCTCGTACGCGATGCAACCCAGCGCGTAGAGATCGGTGCGGTGGTCCACGTTGGCCGCGGACTTGATCTGCTCGGGGCTGATGTACAGCGGCGTCCCGAACATCACACCCGCCTGCGTCGCGGTGACCGTATCTTCCTTCTGCGCGACGAGCTTCACCAGCCCGAAATCGAGGAGCTTGACCATCGGTGCATCGGGTTGGCTGCGATCGATGAAGATGTTCTCGGGCTTCAGATCGCGGTGCACGATGCCCGCGTCGTGTGCCGCGTGAAGCCCGCGCACGATCTGCACGAGGAGTGCGAGCGCCTCGTCGAGCGGCATCCGGCCACGCGCGAGCCGCTCTCGCAGCGACTCGCCGGTCAGGAGCTCCATCACGTAGTAGGAGCGACCATCGGGGAGCTCGCCGAACCCGAACACGTCCACGATGTGTGGGCTCGCGATCTTGGCGACCGCGCGCGCCTCGCGACGAAACCGAGCCACGGCGTCGGCATCGCCGCACATCTCGTGGCCGATGACCTTGATCGCGACCCGCTTGCCGATGATCGGATGGGCCGCTGCGTAGACGGCACCCATCGACCCTTCGCCGAGCTTCTGCTCGATCTCGTACTCCCCGACCGGATATCCCGGCTCCAGATCGAACGTGGCCGCGCTCGCTGCGCCACCTGGCGGGACCCCCTTCCGCGTGCCCGCACGCCCGGAGCTATTCGCGTCCCCTGCCGCCATGGCAACCTCCAGAGTACCACGCTCCGTTCCGTGGGTGTCCGGCAGATCGGCGCCCGCCGAAGATGCCGCGATGCTCCCTGCGGACAAGGCACTCCTCGAGCGTCTCGGAGCTCGTCTCCGCGAGCTTCGAGAGCAAGCCAAGCTGTCGCAGGAAGCGGTCGGGGAACGCGCCGGCTTCGGCGGGAAGTACATCGGCGAGATCGAGAGGGGCGTGCGAGACGTTCCGCTGAGCACGCTCCGCACCGTCGCCGAGTCAGGGCTCGGCGTGAGGATCGATACCCTGTTCGGAGACCGCGCGTACCGCGTGATCGCCGTGCCGAGGAGCGAGCACGCGCGCGACGTCGAGATGACCGCGTCGATCGTGTCCAGGCTCCCGCTGAGAGTGAGGAGACCATTGCTCGCGTTGATCGAAGCGGTGAGCGCCCCCGAGCTCGCGACACGGGCGGCAGAGCGCGGCGCCGCGAAGTGGCGAACGTCGAAGCGTCGCAAGCGTTCGCGACCGCGCTGAGGATCGGCGTTCGTTCCGGCGCCAGTGGATCGCGACGCGATCACGGTCCTCCTCCCGCGTCCATGCGCCCGGCGGGCCGTGCCTCGCTGGCCCGGCGCCGCGCCATGGCGACCGAACAGCCGAGCTTCGCCGCGACCGCGCGCCACGAGAGACCGGCCGCACGTAGGTCGGCGACGGCCTCCGGCTCCGGGCCATCGCCGCGTGGCCGGCCGAGCGTGACGCCCTCCGCCCGGGCACGCGAGAGGCCGGCGTTGATGCGCGCGCGGATCAACCGGAGCTCCATGCGCGCGTACCAGCCGCGCAGGAACAGAAACAGCTCGCCGACGTCGGTCGTCGTGTCCAGATCGGCGCCATCTTGAAGGCTCGCGACGTGGCCGCCGATCGCCTGCACGCGCGCCACGAGCTGGAGCAAACCGAGCGGCGAGCGCACGAGCCGATCGGCCGCGAACACGGCGAGCACATCGGCGCGGCGCCGCTCGATCGCCTCCAGGGCGCGCGACAGGCCGGGTGGATCACCCTTGCGGCGCGCGGGGTCCCCGCTGACCCGATCGGACTCCTCGGCGACCACGCGCCAGCCGCGCGCAGAAGCCCACGAGCGCAGCGCGGCGAGCTGAACGCCCGGATCCTGGGCGTCACCCCGGGTGCTCGTGCGCGCGTACAGGACGCACGCCAGCCCCTTGCCGAAATCCTCGGCGCTGATCGGCGCGTGGTCTCGTCGGAGTCTCGTCATCGATCCGCCGTTGCCGCAATCGTCAGGTTTCGACAGGCCCCCCGCTGGTGTGCATGGGAGAGATCGTGCTCTCCACCAGGTGGCGGAAGATCGCGAACGCTCCCACGCACACCAGCGTGGGGCGGTGACTCTGCGACTCTCGTGACTCTGCGACCCGCTACGCGCCAGCGCGCGAGAGAGTCTCCGAGCGGCAGCGGAGACACAGTCACCGGAGTCACGGAGTCACACTTCCCGTGTTCCGCATCACCCAGGCAACGCCGTCGCGGCCCTTGCCTGCGCCGTCGAGATACTTGCCGCCGATCACGGTGCGCCGGACGCCGCGCAGTCGATTGCCGAGAGCGCGCGACGTCGGCAGGGGATCGCGCCCACGGGGAGGACACCACTCCACGAGCGCGTCGCGCCAGGCTCCTCGTCGCGATGCCTCGCGCAGCAGCACGGCCACGGTGATCGGCTCGCCGTCGCCGGCAGGCCACTCGTCGAGCACTCGCCGGAGCGCGTCAGTCCGCGAGTCGCCAGCGCGGATCTCCGCGATCGTCTCGCATGGGTCGGGCTGGCCGCTCCACACGAGCGCCGACCGCACAAGATCGCTCCACGCCTCGTACGACCCCATCGGCGTGAGTCCCTGATCCGGCCGCCCCGCGACGACGTAGGCGCGCACGATCGTCAGTGCCGCCGAGAGCAGCGCGGCGCGGGCCGCACGTAGGTGATCGAGCAGACGCGGATAGCGCCATCCGCGGCGCTCCTCCGGCCGCTCGACCATCGGCTCGAGGCGGACGAGCAACGCGCGCCGCGCGAGATCGGCGCCGATCGAGAGCCCGTTCCCAGTCGCCCACCACACGATCCGCAGCGGCAGCTCGGCTGTCATCTGCGACGCGCCGAGCAGGCGATCGCGCCACGTCGTCCCGGTGAGCGCAGCGTCGAGCGATGCGCAGCCCAGCTCGCCGACGACGTTATCGAGCAGTACGAGCGGATCGCCCACGAGTGCCAGCGCGGTGATGCGCTTGCGCATCTCGGCGTCGTCGGTCGCGTACGTGGTCCGCGCCGCCGCACGCCCCGTCGCGATCACGGACGCCACGTCCACGAGCAGCGACTTGCCCGCGCCGCGCGTACTCGCGTCGACGATCCCGAGCGGAACTGGTCCCTCGATCGCGGGCCGCGTCGCGACAGCGAGCAGACCGGCGAGCCATGCGCTCCTCCCGGCCGGGTCCGCGATCGGAAAGTCGGCGATCACATCGAGCAACGTCGCCGTCGCGCGATGCGCGTCGTCGATCGCCGGATGCTCGGGCACGGAGAGCCGCAGGCCCGTCGCGAGGTAGATGCCGGTCGTGGGGTCGTACCCAGGCACGTCCAGGATCGTCCCGTCGGGGCGAAGCGTCGGCGCCTCCGCGACGGCCACGAGGCGCCGCAGCGACGGCCATGAACCGCGCGCCATGACGGCGCGTACCGTCCACTGCGGCGGATGCGCGGGTTGCGGGCCGTCATCGACCGGCGCGAGCCACCGTGCCTCGCGGGCGAGCAGCTCGCGCACGCGCGGCTCCGGCGAGCGATGGATCCGTGCAAGCGGACCCGCTCGGATAACACCGCGCGTGGCTGGCGCATCGGCGATGATCTCGACGATCGTGCCGCCGTGCGCGTACACCTCGGGTGCCCGCGCCAGCGCCGCGATCGCCGCGTCGATCACCACAGGCTCGTCCGTGCTGATCGTGATCTGCGGCCTGGTGGGCGTCTCACCCGTCAGCCCGGTCATCGCTCGCCCCGCATATCGAGTGCGGATGGCGTGCGCCGACTGAGTCGCCGCGCACCTCGGCGGAACCTCGCGAGCTCGGGGACGAGCTCGACGAGCATCGACCGGATCGCAGCGTCGCCGTGGCCGTAGTGCCGGCACCACGTCGAGACGAGCGGACCGCCGTCCGGTCGTTCGGTGCGCACCGGGCGGTGGACGATCTTGCCCGCGCCATCGACAAATCCTCCGGTCACGCGGTCATCGATCACGATCGCGCGATGTCCTCGTCGATCCGGCGGCGCGATCGCGATCGTCTCACCCCCGACGAGCGGCGAGCCCGAGATAGCGAGCAGCACGTACGCTTGATCGAGATCGGCGAGAGCGGCGTAGATGTCGCCGCGGTCCGGCGCGGAGCCCGGACGGCGGACGGATGCAGGCGTTCGCTCACGTCTGCGCAGCCGGTCGATCCAGGCGTCGGGCAACCCGGCGAGGGGCGCGTCCCACGGTGCGAGCGCCTCGCGCCACTGGTAGCCGCCGCCGGCTGCATGGCGCGACGGCTCAACGATCACGTACCGCGCGCCTGCGAGGACGTCCACGCCGAGGCCGGCGCGTCCGACGAGCGCGACCGACGGCGCGCGGTAGACGTAGTGCGCGCCTCCGCCGCCCGAGTCCTGAGTCCAGGTAACCGGGAGCGCGCCGAGCTCGCGCTCGAGCTTGGCCAGCGTCGCGAAGCCATCGACACCATGGCGGTCGATGTCGATCACGACGACGCGGGATGGACCGCAGACGATCGCGAGGTTCGCAGGAACCCCACGACCGAACCAGCTCCCGAGCCGCGCGCGGTCGATGGTCGCGTCGTGAACCCCGCGCGATGTACTCGGGTGCTTGCCAGGCCGGCACTCCGCGCCACCTGCACACGCGCATCGGTCGCCCGACATCGCCCACACGGGCAGGACGTGCAGCCCGCGCGCGGCGTACTCGACCGCGTAGTCGAGCGTGATCACTTGCCACCTCCGATGCCCAAGGCGCGCTCGGCGCGCAGCCGGCGCGCATCGCGCCGCACGCGCGACCGCGGCGCGATCACGGCGTCGCGCGGAATGCGGACCGCTCGGCCGTAGTGCCTAGCTGGGAGCCGGCCTTCCGTGATCGCCTTACGGACGGTGACGACCGCGAGCTCGTGCTCTCGCGCGTAGGTCGCGGGGGAGACCTCGGCGACCACGAACTCGTTGCCGAGCACGCGGCGCAGATCCGCCGCGAGATCGGGATGCTCGGGCAGCGCCGCGATGATCTCGGTCAGGAGTGCGCGACGATCGATCACGGCGCACCCCCGATCGTCGTAGGGGTGCGCCGTCGTGGCGGTTCGCCACCGTCGCCGTCGCTACTCGGGCGTGCTCGCGACGCTGCGGAGCGCCGCCGCCGCGTCGTGCGTGCCCGTACATGCCGCCGCGGGGAGCGCGCATGACGGTTGGTCGTGCGACACACTCGATCGAGGCGCGCATGGGCGCGAACCAGATCGCGACGCGCGAGCCGATCCACGGCGGGCATCGCGACCGAGAGTGCCTGGGCCAGCGGAGTGCCATTGGCGAGCGCCTCCCTGAGCCGCGCCCGCACCGGAGCGAGCGACTTCCACACCCGCGCCTCGCGCCGCTCGTAGCAGGCGAGCTCGGCCACCGCCTCCTGGGAGTTGCACCCGCGGACGCGCGCGCGCACGGCAACGCGGCGATCGAGGGAGTCGATCACGTCGCCAATGATGGCACCGACCAACTCGGCCTTGGCGAGCAGCCTACTCGCACGATGGTGATCACCACGGTCCGCCTCTCGAGCGGCAGCTTCGAGCAGTCGCTCGAGAATCCATTGGCCAGACTGCACGCCCCCCACCTGCGCCGCCTCGAGGCCGTCGCCGCGCGCGATCTCCGCGAGCTCCGCGTCGAGATCCTGCTGTGCTGTCGTCTGGTGATCGAGTAGAGTCGTCATCGTCACTCCGGCACTCCAACTGTCGTGGTGATCCCCGCACTGCGGGGGCGGCCCCGGCGCCAACCGGGATAGCCGCGATCATGCTCGTTCGGTCGCCTCGCCCGCGCAAGGCGCGATCGTGGGAGGGAGATCTTCCATCATCGAATCAAGAACCTCCGAGCCGCGAGCGAGCCGAGAATCCCGGCTCCCGTACAGACCTTGCGCGTGAGCCCGAGCCGCTGGCGTTCGACCGCGTGGATCAGCTCGAGCTCGGCAGTCGATAGATCCTCGAGCTTCTCGTCACGATCGCCAGTCAAACCGAGCAACCGAGACACCATCGGGTCGAGCGCACTCATCGCACCCTCCGCCGTTGCCGCTGGGACTCGTCGAGCTTCCGCCTCGCGTCCTCGAGAACCCTGCGGCCACGGTCGCGTAGCTCGTCCGCGGCCTGGCGCGCCGCGGGGAGGGTACTCCGGTCGTTACGCGAAGCGCGCCACCACTGGATGGCTTCCCACGCGACCTGGCCGGCCACGCCGAGCAGCGCGCCGCTGATCATGCCTTCGATCGCCACGTTCGCTTTCGCGCGCTCCATCGCGCGGATCTCGGTGATCAGTTGTGGCCGCGGGGCGGGGGGCGCCGGCTCGGCG
>JAEYYV010000219.1 GCA_023428295.1 Pseudomonadota bacterium | reverse complement strand
CGGCATCGTCGTCGCCGGCATCTCCGCCGCCATCGTCGGGTCCCAGCTTCCACACGACACCGGCGAGGTCGTCGTCGCGGACCAAGCTACCGACGAGGATCGCCTCCATCGCCGACGACAGCTCCGCCGCGAGCCGCGGAATCACCGCCGCGCGCTGCACGTCGTCGAGCGCCCCCAGCTCGCCGAGCTGCGCGATGGTGCGCGCATCGCTGCCGTGGCCGAGCGTCGCGAGCAGCGTGCGATGCGCGACGCCATCGTCGATCCACGACCACGCGAGCTCGCCCCACTGATCGCGACCTGTCGTCGCGAGCTCGGCGCGAACCTCGGCCGCGCGCTTCGCGTCCTGCGCGGCCTTTGCCGCGGCGCGCTCCGCTCGATCCGCCGCACCGCGCGGATCGAGATCGAGCGCGCGAAACGCGGCGAGCCACGCACGCACGTCCTTGATGGTGCCGAGCGTGTTGCGACCCGCGCGCAGCTCGTCGATCAGCTTCGCGGCGTCGCGAACGAGCCGCGCGGCGTGCGTCCGCGAGATCTCGAGGTAGCGATCGAGCTCGGGCTCGTCGAACAAGTACGCGCGCCACGTCGCGTAGAGCGCCGTCTGGATGCGCCTCTCGCACGCCTCGTAGCGCGCCGTGAGCTGCTCGCTCGGAACGATCTGGTTGAGATCTGCCTGAAACAGATCCGGAATGTCGTCCATATCGACGACACCGTCGTTCTTGAGCAGCGCGCAGATCCAGCGCGAGCGATAGAAGAAGAACTCCGTCTCGCGGCGCTTTGGCTCCAGGTGCACGAACTCGGGATCCTTCTCGTCGATCGAGAAGTGCCACGTGGGCGAGACCTTCCCGCGCAGCGCTCGGATGCCGCGTTCGTAGGCTTCTTTCGAGATCTTGTTCTCGTCGCCGAGCTTCACGATCGAGGCGAGGTAGACCAGGCTGTCGAGCGACTCCGCGAACACGCGGCTCACCGATGCGGTCTCGTGATCGAAGTGGATGATCTGCCGAGGGCCATCCCACTCGTAGATCTCCATGTGATAGGTGTCGCCGTTGCCCTGCGAGCCGATGCCGAACATGCCGCAGAACGCTTCGACGAGATCCGTGCCCAAGTACGCCTGCTGATTGCGGCGGACCATCAGCTCGAACAGGTTCTTGTCGCCAACGTCCGGCCGGAGGTCGTGGTCGAGGCGTAGCTCGTCGAACGACGACCACGCATCCGCACCCCGGACCTTGTCCCAGAACGCCACCGCCTCGAGGGGCATCGGCACTCCGTACATATCGGCGAAATCATCCTTGTCGCCTGGCTTCGCGAGCGTCTCGAACGCCTCCCGATCCACGGGATTCCCGTCGTCGTCCTCGTCGTCCTCGTCGTCCTCGTCGCCTTCTTCGTCGTCCTCGTCCCCCTCGTCGTCGTCGTCCTCGTCTTCTCGCTCCTCGGCGAGCGCTGCGAGGTAGAGCGACAAGCTGCGCTCGATGAAGCCCGTCGGACCACCCGCGAATAGCGCGTCGAGGTCGCGCGGACCACCGAACACATCCGCCCGCTCGGCCCAGGTCAGATCGCCGGGTGGCGCGAGCCTCACGACGAGCCCGTCATCGCCGCCGATCAGCGCGCCGCCGCCAAAGCGCTCGATGCCCCACAAGTGCACGAGTCCGAGCTTGTTCGGCACGCTCGTCCACGTACGCCCCTCGTCCGACGACAACAGCACGGTCCCGCGATCACCGACGACCACCAGGCGACCGTCGCGCAGCGTCGCGACTCCTTCGAGATCCACCTCGCTATCGACCTTCACGCGCGAGAACCACGTGCCGTCTGGCGAGCGTCCGATGAAACCGCCATCACCCGTCACGATCCACGCGGACTTCGTGCACGCGAGCGCGGTCAGCGGCTTGGTCGTGCCCGTGGCGAGCGCTGTGATCTTTCCATCGGCCCAGCGATGCAGCTTTCCGTCGAAGCCGAGCACGCAGATCTCGTCCTTCACCGCGTACACCGCCGAGAACCGCGCCGTCGTATCGAAGTCCACGCGCACCGGCACATCTCCGAGGATGCGCACCGCGAAGCCGGTGTCCCCGACGCACCAGATCGCACCATCGGTTCCGAGGGCGAGCCCGAACAAGCAGACATCCGTTCCCACATCGACGAGCCGCCAGGTCTCGCCGTGATCCGTGGTCGCCGCGAGCTGACCATATTCACCGCACACCCAGATCGAGTCACCGACGGCGAGCGCATCGCGCAAGCCGTATCCGCGCGGCGTGGACCGCAGCTCGTAGCGACGCGCGTTCGACGACGCCAACACCGTCGCGCTCGTCGACGTACCACCTGTTGCGACGACCATCTGATCGGTCACCGCGAACGCGTTGATGAATCCCCGATCCCTCGAAGCCGCCCGCAGAATCGTCAGCTCGAGATCCTCGAACATCGCGCGACGATTCTGCCCGCGATCACGTGTGGGAAGCGTCCGGAGTGCAGCGATTTGCGGCGCTAATCGCTCGCGTCCCAGTAGTCGATCTCGGCTTGCACGAGCGCCGAGAGATCTTCACCACCACCACCCTTCACGGCCCACGAATAGTCGGTGAAGAAGTTGTTCCGCACGCGCGTGACGCCGAAGTGCGGCTGCTCGGCGAGGATCGCCTCTGCGGTGAGCTCCGTACCGCCGTGCTGGTGACAGCCGATGCAGTTCGTCGCTGCGTTTCCTGGCCCGAGCTCGATGTACGGATTGCTGCACCACGAGGGTTGATTCGTGCCGCGGTTCACCGCCGCGAGCGCATCGCCGAGCGTTCCCGAGAACCCGCCGCGCGGATCCGGATCGCCCTCGAGGTACTGCGTCGCGACGCACATCTTGTAGTTTCGCCACGGCCCGGTCGATAGCGCCGCCGGCCGGTCCTCGCCGAAATCCGTCGCCGGAAACGGCGAGTACCACAGCGTGATCCAGAGCCAGTGATCGAGCTCCTTCGTCATGATGTGCAGCGCCGGCAGACGAAACCGCGCCATCGTCGACGGAACCGTCATCGTGTAGATGTCCTCGGGCCCCGGCCCTTGCTGGCCATCTTCGTTCCAGATCGACTCGCTCTCGAAGCGCGCCGACAAACGACCCGCCGACGTGTTGAACACGGGCAAGAGATCACCGACCTGGAACTGCCGCCGCCAGTCCGCCTTCACGATCACGGCGTCGCGTGGCATCTCGCCGTCCAAGCACGCCGGCACGCGGACGTCGGCGGTCGTGTACGCCACATCGACGTCGACCTTGGCATCGCTCGCCGCGAACACGGCGACGTAGATCGGGCCGCCGCCATCGACTTCGCAGCTCTCGCTCGCGGAGTCACCGTCGGACTTGCAGTCGTAGGTCGCCGCATCCGGCGCCTCGCCGCGGCGCACGTAGATGTCCGCGTCACCGGTTCCGCGCGACGTGACCTTCACGCGCGCGTCGCCCGCGACGAACGGACCGAGCACGCGCCAGCCGCACTTGTCGAGCGCCACCACTTCGCGCGCGGTGGCCAGCTGGCCCTCGCGCACCTCGCTCTCGTCGAACGCGTCGGGCGCCGGATTCAAGCGGCATCGATGCATCGGCTCGTAGCTCTTCAAGAGGTGACCGAGCGCGCCCGGCGAGTAGCCCACCCGCGTCGCGTTGGTGAGTCCCTGCGCGAGCTCGGGCGTATCGATCTCGGCGAGGTAGTCGAGGTATCGCTGCTCGGGCCACTCGGGCACGTCGTCGAGCGCGACCGCATTCCACGTGAAGCCCGCGTCGGGATCGATCGGCGCACGCGCCGCGCGGCCCGCCGGACCGAGCCCCTGATAGAGGTGCTTGAACACGCGATCGAAGTCGTCGCGCGCGTACCACGTGGCCCACGTCGGCACCGTCGGCTGCGTTCCACCGAATGACGCCGCGAGCCGCGGGTCACCGAGCGGCACCGGCGCGAGCACCTTCTCCACGATGCCCCACGCCACCGCGCGCCGCGCCGCGATCGACGTGCGCAGCTCTTCATCGCGCGCGGCGAGTCCCAGATCCGGAACGTACGGCGCGGCCACACCGACGACTCGTCGATCCTGGATCAGCGACGCGCTCGCGCTCGAGCCCATCTGGAGATCGAGATCGCACTCCGCTGTCTTGTCGTCAGGCCCGCAAGCCGCGACGAGAACCACGAGAGCGATGCGACGCACGTACATACTCTAGACGACAAAACGGGAGACTGGTGTGACCAGCCTCCCGTCGGTAAACAACCTAGCTAGCTGTTAGAGCCCGAGGAGCGCGGCGTCGCTGGCCACCGCGTATTCCTTGTTCGTGTTCGTGTCGCGGACGAGGAAGTAGAACCAACCGTCCGAGCGGAAGTGCGGGAACAGCGCGTACTGGCCGGCCTTCATCGTGGTCACGCGGGTGCGAGCGCCGGTCACCATGTTGACGAGGATGATGTTCGCGGTGCCCTTCGTGAGGAGCTCCTGGAACGCCGGGTCGTTCGCCGACGAGTAACCGAGGTCCGCGTAGTCCGACGCCGTGATGTAGTGGTGCGTGACGAAGTACTTCTCGTCGAACGAGATGGCCGGCTTCGAACCCTGCGTGCAGTAGCGACCCACTTCGGTGGTCGTGATCGTGTAGCTCGCGCCGTTCGGGACGGTGTTGAGCTTGCGGACGACGTAGCCGAGGTGACCGCTCGAGTTACCGATGCGCGAGATGACGAGCTTGGTCGACGGCGAGAGGACCGTGTCACCCTCGTACGGGACCTTCACGCGAACTTCCGGCTTGCCGACGTAGTGGCTGCCATCGAACACCATCGGCGTGAACTTCATCTCGGCATCTGCACCGAACGACGCTGCCGGGTCGTCCTTCTCGCCCGCGCTGGGGTTATCCGACGTGAACTGGCTGTTGACCGCGAAGTAGTCCGCGCCGCCGAGGCCCGCACCGATGTGCTGGTACAGGCTGACCGTACCGACCGACGAGCAAGCCGACTCGGAGAAGTTGATGACGTCGGGGTTGGACGTGAGCAGCGTCTGCTTGCAGAACGCGGCGCCGATCGGCGTGCCCTGGAACATCCAGCCGCGGTTATCCGGGAAGAAGCCGGGGTCGTACGCAGCGTCGACCTGGATGTCCTTGTTGGTCTGGAGGTCGGAGATGACCGAGCCTTCGCCGCCCGAGCGCGAGCCGTTGGCGACGAAGCGTCCATCGGCCGACGAGCGCATCCAGTAGAAGGTGTTGAACGCGAGCTCGCGGACCACGCGGAGCGTACCGACCTTCGTCCAGCCGTTGCCGTACGACTTGCTGCTCGCGTTGGGCACCGACGTGAGGCACTGCTTCGGGTCCGTGGTGCCGGGCGCGCAGCCGTACATGTTCAGGTTCGCAGCGCGGTTGACCGCGGTCCAACCCTGCGTCGCCATCTGCGAGACGTGCGTGCTCATCTCCGGCTTCACCGACGGCGTGCACGAAGTCGGGCCGGTGTCCGCCGGCAGGTACACCGACGCGCGCGGGATGCCACGAGCGAACCACTCGGCGATGATGTCGAACTCGGGCTGCGTGAAGCGCGGGTGGTTGCCCTTCGGCATCGACACGCGGTTCTTGAACGCGCCGTACTGGAGCGCCCACGTGTCGGCGTTGTTGCCGTCCTGGCCGTTCGGGTACGCCTGCTTGAAGATGTCCTGGAACCAACCGAGGTGCGAGCCGGCCGAGTAGATGCCGAGCTTGCCCGGGTTGAACGGCGAGTCAGCCTGATCCGGATCGAGGCGGAACTGCGCGACGCGATCCTTGGCCGGCATCGCGTTGGCGAGCGGCTTGTTGTACTTGACGGTGACCTTCACCGAGCCGTCCTGCGTACCGTAGAGGCCGACGTAGAACTTCGCCGGGCCGGCCGCGTTGTACGACGAGCTCGTGTTCTTGTCGCACTTCTCCGTCGACGTCTGCGCGAACGGGCGGCAGTCGTACTGGACCGGGAGGCCTTCGGTGTTGAGCTCGATCGGCGCGCCACGGCGAACGTAGAGGTCGATGTCACCGGTGCCCTCGATGGACACTTCGAGGTGCGAGCCAGCGGCGACGTCGTACTCGGCGAACTCCTTGAACTCCTTGTTCTCGATGCGCGTCTTCGGCGACGTCGTGTTCACGGCCTCACCCTGCGCGTCGGCATCCTTGAACGCCGTGCGCTCTGCGTGCGACGTCCTCTCGAGCCAATCCTCGAGGGTGGAGATGTTGCCGACGTGGCAGTCGGTGCAGTTGTTCTTGAGCGCGTTCTTGTTCATGCCGAGCAGCGTGGTCGCTTGCTTCGCGAGCTCGTCGTCGGAGAGGTTGACCGGGTTGCGCAGGCGGCCACCGACGTCGGCGCCACCGAGGCTCTCGGGAACCGGCTTCCAATCGCAGCCCGCGCCCGACGGGTTCGACGCGCAGCCCTGGATGAAGTCGATCGCGGCCTTCTCGGCCGACGCGTTCCACTCGGCGTCCGACGTGAACACGTGGTCGGTCGGCATCCAGTAGCGGTTCTCCGCCTTGAGGCCGTGCGCGGTGGTGATGTTGTTCCACGCCGTGTCCGTGCCTTCGAGGCGCGTCATCCACGACTTCGCGAAGCGACCGTCACCGATGCGGTGGCACTTGGTGCACGCGTTCGCCTCGTCGCTGACGATGTGCTTCGGCATCGTCCAGCCCTGGCCCTTGCGGTTGACGATCGCGTACGGCGTGTCGTTCGAGCCGATCGCGAAGTCGGGGTCGATGCCCATCTTCGGAATGACCGGGCGGCCGTTCTGATCCTTCGCGCCGTCGATCCACGGGGTGTGGATGAACGCGTCGGTGTCGTGGCACTCGCCGCACTGGATGCCCGAGCCGATACCACCATGGACGCCGGCCCACAGGTTCGCCGACTTCACCTTGTCACCGGGGTGCGGAACCTTCGCGCCGTCCGTCTTCTGGTACAGCGCGTTCTGGAAGAAGCAGGTCTTGCCGGTGAACGGGTTCGTTCCGATCATCGCGATGTCGTTGAACTTCGACGACGAGTAGCTGCCGCCCGTGCCCGACTCGGCGACGCTCTTGCGGCAGAGGAGCACCCAGCGCGTGCCCTGTTCGTTGATGCGGCTCGCGACGCGAGGACCGGCCTCGCACAGCGAGTAGATGTACTGCGGGTTGTCGCACTTGGACTCGACGCCCATCTGCGGCGCGTTGACCGTGCCGTTGTCGGCCGTGACGGTCATCGGGATCGGGGTCGAGTCGAGGCAGTTGTACGTACCGTAGTCGCCCTCGCCGAGCTTCTCGAAGAACGGAATCTCGCCGAGCTGATCGACGCAGCGCTCTGCGTACGCTTCGGGGCTGTTGAGGCGCTGCTCGCCGCTCGGGTCGTCGGCCTTGCCACCGATGCCCTTGCTGCGCGCCTTGTCCCAGGCCGCGAACAGATCGCGCTCCTGTTGGAAGATGACCTCACTGCCATCCATGATGCAGACGTCGATGATCGAGTCCGTGCCGGCCTGCGCCTGCGCGATCATCTCGGGCGTCGGGTTGAGCCACTGCTCGCCCTGGTAGAAGGGCTTCGTCAGCTCTTGGTCGACGATCGGGCCGTCGTTGCGGCCTTCGTTCGCAGCGATCGACTCGATCTCGCTCGCCAGCTGGGAGCAGTCGAGCTTCCCGAAGCTGCCGCGGCGGGCACGGGTGTAGATCACGCCATCCACACTCTGGTTGAGCTCGATAACGATGCGGCTGTTGGCATGGTTATAGAGCGGGGTCACCTGCAGCTCTTCGTCACATGCGGTGACTCCGAGCGAGAGCGAGGCGAGGATGGCAAGTCGGGTAGCCGCGGTCCGCATGGTGTGCGGTAAGAGCAACGTTGGCGCCAACCGTGCACAGTCGTGATCTCAGGATCATCCGAGTCGGCTGGCAACTCGGGTAGCTGGCGTGACGCGTTTCGGGGTGGTCGGCCGAATGGCCAATAGACCCTAGCTAGCTGCGCGATATGCGCACGATCAGGGCATCTAGCGGCCTGGCGGGTCGCTCGGAGGGCGGTTCGGGCTCGCGAGCGCCGCCGGGTAGCCCCACGAAGCGCCGAGCGCTCCGAGCCCCCTGCACGCGTCGCTATCGCTGGCCACCACACAAGCGCGCGCCTCGATCGTCCACTCGCTCATGCAGTGGGCGAGCAGCGCTTTCTTCGACGCGGTGATCGCTTGCCTCCGCGCCGCGCCGGTCAGCTCGGGCGCCTTACCCATCCACTTCGCGGGCGCGTAGTGCACCTCGACCGCCTTCGCGCACGTGACGTTCTTTGGCGTGGCGAGAGCCTTCACGATCGCCGCGCGGAGATCGTCCGCCTCTTTGATCACCTTCTCCGCGGCCACGCGATCCGCGCTGTCGAGCAGGGACAAGCACGCATCCATCCCCGTCGAGGGCCGGCCCGCGATGCAGCTCCGCACCTCGGCACTCCACGCGGTGTCGTCACACTGGCTCTCTAGCGGAGGGCGCCGGAGCTTGGCCGCGAGCGAACGCTGGGCCTCATCGGTGACGGCGGGTGGCCATGCCTCCACGCTCGTCGCGCCAAACGCGTCTTCGCACGAGAGCTCGGGAGGCGCATCGTCGAGCGCGTCCCGCGACGAGCCGTACTTCTCGAGCACGCTGTCGTAGCGAGCGAGCATCTCTGCCGGCAGCGCGTCGAGGCACTTCTGCGCCGTCGGCTCGGTCGCGCTCGCGACGCAGGCGAGCACCGACGCCGGCCACCTGTCGCGCTCGCACGCTTGGACGATCAGCGCTTCCTTCGCGGGCCCCTCGGTGTCCTCGTCGGTGTCCCCCATGTCGCCGCGCAAGAG
>JAEYYV010000145.1 GCA_023428295.1 Pseudomonadota bacterium | reverse complement strand
GCTCGAGCGCGCCGGCGAGACGGCTGCGCTCGGCGCGGCTCGAGGCGCTGCTCGTGACGTCGGCGCTCGGCGCGGCAGACACGCGGACGAGCAGGCCGAAGCGCGCGGCGGCGCGGATCAGCGGAAGCGCGTTGCCCCACGCGTGGACGCGAACGTGTCGCGCACGGCGCAGCGCGCGCTGGATGCGATCGACATTGGCGAACGAGACGAGGCGCTGCTCGTCGGGGCGACCGTGTGGAAGCGTGACCGGGCGCTCGTCCGCGAGATCGATCCACAACAGGCTCTCGATCTCCGACGGATCGATGCCCAGCTGCTCGCTCGCGGTGGCCAAGCGCTCCGCGCGCGCGTCGTCTGTCAACGCGGGGGCGCCGAGCACGCTCGCGCGAACCTTGCGCGCGACCTTGGTGCGCTGCGCGCGGCCGTCCATCAAGCGGCGCATCGCACCGAGGATGGACGCGACGCGATCGGCGCGGATCGGCACGTGCTCGAGTCGCTCGCGCAACACGCGGTACGGCTGCCCGAGGCAGGCCATCACCTGCTCGATGACGAGGGTGATCCAGGGCAGGTCACTCGCGTCGTAGAGCCGGATGTCGGTCGCGCTGAGTGCGTCGAGCAGCTCCGCAGCATCGTCGGCGCGATGCTCGTCGTCGGTGCGGTCCTCGGCGGCGGCGATGCGATGCTTGGTGGCATCGTTGCGGCGATGCTCGGCGGCGTCGCGACGCTCGACATCGGCAACGGCGTCGTGTCCGTTCATGACGCGGGCGATCACGGCGCACCTCCGATCACCGCGTCGCTCAGGGCAGAGCGGCGGCGCGTGATGGAGCCGACCTCCGTGGAGTCTTCGACGGCGAGCTCGTAGACACGCGCGCGCTTGCCATCGCGCGGGCGGAGCACGCGACCGATGCGCTGCACGTGGCGGCGCGCCGAGGAAGTTCCGCCGACGACGATGGCGACGTCGGCGTCGGGCACGTCGATGCCTTCGTCGAGGACTTGCGACGAGACCAGCACCGGCACGTCGCCCGACCGGAAGCGAGTGAGAGCTTCGGCGCGCTCGGCTTTGCCGATCTCGTGCGTGATGGGTTGGACGAGGAGCTCGCGTGCGATGGTGTACGCGGTGGCGTTGTCGCCGGTGAAGATCAACGTGCGTTGCGTGGGGTGAAGCGCGAGCAGCTGGCGCAACGCCGCGCGCTTGCCCCGCGGGTACGACAGGATCGATCGATACGTGCGCCACGAGGCGAGGGCGTCCCGACCCGTTCGCGATTGGCGTGCATCGCGCACGAACTGCTGCCACGGAGCGCCGCGCGACACGCGCATGTACGGTGCGTAGACGGCGGTGAACCGCGCGCGATGTTCGCGATAGAGCGTTCGTTCGTCCCGCGCGAGGCGGATGGGGACGGTGACGAGCTGGTACTCGGACAGCGCGTCGCCCGCGAGGTCGTCGATGGAGAGGCCGTAGACGACGGGCCCGATGAAGCGACCGAGCCGCTCGCGCGTGTCGGGCTCCGTGGGTGGTGTGGCGGTGAGGCCAAGCCGAAACGGCGCGACGAGCATCTCGAGGACCTCCGTGGGACACATCGCGCCGACGTGGTGTGCTTCGTCGACGACGACGAGACCGAACCGGTCGCCGATGCGCTGCGCCCACGAGATGGCCGACGCGAAGGTGGCCACCGTGATGGGCGCGACCTGATGCTCGCCGTCACCGATGCGACCGATCGGATACGACCACGCGGCGGCGAGGGTGCGCGCCCATTGATCGAGCAGGACACGCGTGGGAACGAGGATCAGCGTGGAGACGGAGAGCTGCGCGATCGCAGAGATCGCTGCTAGCGTCTTGCCCGAGCCCGTCGGGAGCGCGAGCACGCCGCGACGATGGGCACCTTCCCACGTGGCGAGAGCTTCGTTCTGATACCAGCGAAGCTCCGGGATCGTCCACGTGCCCGAGAGCTGCGAGATCCGGGTCTCGTCCGAGATTCGGACGGCGTTGTCCGCCAGCCGGACAACCAACGACGAGTAGTGATGCGCAGGAAGACGCCACGCGAGCAGGTCGCGATCACGAGTAGCCCCTGGAATCTGCGCGGGATCTTCGGCGGCAGACTCTGCTTCCAACACCAACGTTCCACGATCGAATCGAATACGCATGCGTGGGTGCGAAGCAACGGACGTACCGCGTGGGGAGGAGGGATCGCATCGCGGCCATGCCCGGCCTGATGTCACCGTGATGTCGGTGATTCCTTCGACGGTGCGTACAACCAACACAGCCGTCTTGTGGAGGAATCGATGTCACGCATTGGCTTGGTTGGCTTTGTTCTCGTCGCTGCTGCAGCATGTGTCGCCGACGGAGGAGGAGGAGGAGGAGGAGGAGGAGAAGGCGAAGGCTCTGGATCCGGCAGCGGCAGCGGCTCGGGCTCGGGCTCGGGCTCGGGCTCGACCAGTTACGTTCCCGACGAAGGCATCTGGCACTACTCGGACTACAACATCATGTCGACGAACTGCCCGAACCTCGTCGACGCGGGACAAGCGGCGGGCGACTTCGGCATCACGAGCGCCGCGGCGACGGGCTTCCACGTCATCCCGAACGATGGCTCCCCCGAGTTCGACTGCACGCTCGCGAGCTCGACGTTCGACTGCCCGAACCGCGCGGCGTTCGACGAGACGATCGGTACCGCGACGATCGTCGGCCGCGTCTCCGCGCAGGGCACCTTCTCGTCGGACTCTCGCGCGACCGGCACGCAGACCGGCACCGTCACCTGCACCGGTGCGGGCTGCACCGCGATCGGCCTCTCGACGTGCACCTTCACCGCGGCCTTCACCATCCAGGCGCAATGAGGCTCGCGTATCACCAGCCGCTGAGAGCTCCGATCATCCCGCCGCACCCGCGCCGCTAGTTGTCCGGTTACGGCGGACAACCAAAGTGGTGGATTTGACCAACTTCGCGAGACGGTGGGGTCCGACCCCAACGTCGACGGAATTGGCTCGAAATTGGTCAAATCCACCATTTTTCGACGCGGGTGGGGTCCGACCCCAAAACGTCGCCGAATTGGTCAAATCCACCACTTTTGTCCAACGAGTTGGACAATGTCCGGTAGGCGGACAGCGTTAGAGGAGCACGCCGCCGCTGCTCGCAGGAACGGCGGCATCGGGCGTGGGTGTGGGCTCGGTGACGGCGGGCGGCGGCTCGACGGGCAGCGCGGTTCCGAGCGGCGCCGTCGAGGTCCTGGTCGGCTCGCTCGGCGCCCCGAGGTCGCTCGGGGGCATCCCGAGGTCGGCCGTGTTGTACGGCGTGGGGCCCGCGCGAAGCTCGTCGGCGAGGCGGCGCGCGAGACGGGCCCAGGCGTCGGGATCGCGGTTGGCCTCGGGCTGCTGCAAGGCGGCGGTGTCGAACTGCCTCGCCGCATCGTCGAGGGCGGTCGCGGCCGCGCGCAGTCGCGCGGAGGCACGCCAGTAGGTCACGTCGCCGAGCAGGCGCTTCAATTGGTTGCGCTTGTTGATCGCTGCATCGCCGACGAGGTGCCGCGTCACGAGCAGCGCTTGCGTGAGGCTCGCTTCGGCTTCGTCGACCTTCGCGACGGGATCCTCGGGATCGATCGCGGCGATCGCGGTGGACTTACCGCCGCGCGCGCCGACCAACGTCTTCGCGCGCTCTTCGAGCAGCTTCACGAAGCCCTCGGCGAGCTCCGCTTTGCTCTTGGTCTCGAGCGGGACACACGCCGCATCGGCGGGGAGCTCGAACGACTTCCACTCCGCACCCTCGAGCGTCGCGGTTCCCCACGGCGGGAACGAGCGCCCTTGGAGGATCACCGCGCGCTTCGCTTCGCAGGCGAGGTAGAGGTTCTCGCTGTTGGAGCGCCCGACGAGGATCATCGCGACGATGCTGCCGCCGAGCACGACCGCGAGCGCGGCGACGAGCATCCACAGCTTGTTGCGCGGCTGATCGTCGTCGCTGTCGTCGTCGCCGAGCTCCGTCGACGCACGCGACTTCTTCGGCTTCTTCTTCTCCTTCTTCGCCTCCGTGAGCGGCGTCGCGCCGACGGCCTCACGCAGCTCGTTCTCGGCGACGAGCGACGACGCGGGCTCCGTCCACGCGGGCTCGGGCTCCGGCACCACTGGCGGCGGTGGCTCCTCGACGACGACCGGCGCGACGTCCGCCACGACGACAGGCTCGACAGCCGGTGCGGCGTCTACCACGACGACCTCGGGGACCACCTCCACGGTGACGTGGGGCTCGGGCAGCGGTGGTGGCGGAGGCGGTTCGGGCGCAGGTGCAGGCGCTGTCGGTGCGCGCGGCTTCTTCGTCGGTCCGGTCAACGTCTCGGACAGCGGCAACGGTGCGAACGGGTCCCTCTTCGGCGGCTTCTTGCTGTCGTCGGTCACGGAGCTACCTCCACCCGATTACGCCCTCGATCCTTCGCGCCGTACAGCGCCGTGTCCGCTCGATCGATCAGCTCCGCCATCGGCTCGTCGACCCGCCACTGCGCGATGCCCACGGAGATCCGCAGGATCAGCGCGAGCCCGTCGCCGACATCGAACGCGCGCTCGCACACGCGCTGGCGCATGCGCTCGCCGACCTCCCACGCGCGACCCGCATCGGCTTTCGGGAGCACCACGAGGAACTCCTCGCCGCCGTAGCGCACGAGCAGGTCGCCCGTGCGAATCGCGCTGCGCAGTCGTCGCGCGACCTCGGCGAGCACCACGTCGCCCACGCCGTGACCGTACTGATCGTTGACCGCCTTGAAGTGATCGACATCGACCATCGCGAGCGACAGCGTGCGATCGCGATCGAGCGCTGCCTCGAGCTCCTGCGGCAAGCGCTGCATCAAGAACTCGCGATTGAACGCGCCGGTCAGCGGATCCGTCACCGCCACGCGATGCAGGCGGACGTTCTCGATATCGAGCGCGATCGTCGTCGAGATGAAGCGCACGAGCTCGAGCTGTGTCTGCTCGAAGGCGCTCGGTCGATCGCTCGTCGCGGTCACCACGCCGACGCGCTCGCCTCGCGCGATCAGCGGCACGCAGATCATCGACGCGATCGGCGTCTGGTTGGCTGGCAGCGTGACGAAGCGCGAGTCCTTGGAAACGTCGTCGATCAACGCCGGCTGCCCGCGCTCCACGACCCAGCCCGCCACGCCTTCACCCACCGCAAACGACAGCGTGTGCATGCGCTCCGTGCGCAAGCCATACGCGGCCTTCGCGAGCAGGCGCTTGCGATCTGCATCGAGGAGCATCACCGAGCACGCCTTGGCATCGATGAGCTGGCAGATGAGCTCCGCGATGCGCGACAGAAGGATCCCCGGATCGAGATCGGAGCCGATCAGCTTACCGATCTCGAACAGCGCAGCGGGGAGCTTCTGCAGCGCGTCGGTCGTGAGGCCCACTAGACTCCTTGGACGAACCCGATGAACGGCAGATTCCGGTACTGTTGCGAGACGTCGAGCCCGTACCCGACCACGAACTTGTTCGGGATCGTGAAGCCGAGGTAGTCGATCTTCACTTCGCGCTCGCTGCGCTCCGGCTTGTGCAGCAGCGATGCGAGCTTGATGCTCGCGGGCCGCCGCGTCGCGAGGTTCTCCATCAAGTAGTGCACGGTGTGGCCCGTGTCCACGATGTCCTCGACGATGATGATGTGCTTGCCCTCGATCGGCCGCGACAGATCCTGCGTGATCTGCACGACGCCGGACGATACGGTCTCGTTGCCGTACGAGCTGATGCCGATGAAGTCCATGTAGATCGGCAGAGCGACGTGACGTGCGAGGTCGGCGAGGAAGATCACCGACCCCTTCAGCACGCCGATCAGCACCACCTCGCCGCTCGTGGCGAGCGGGGCGTACTCCGCTGTGATCTGTGCACCCAGCTCGGCGACACGCGCTGCGATGGCGTCAGCGCTGATCAGCTCGGCAAATGGGTCTGTCGTACGGTTCCAAGAAGGTGGCGACGCGGCCATGACACCACTCTATCAGGTACACTTGGTGTGAATGGCCGCTGGTGTGCCCGATCTCGACTCGCAGCTGGGGCAGCTGCTAGGTGAGACGACGACGGAGATCGACGTCCCACGAAAGAACCGCGTGTTCTGTAATCGGAACCTCCGCATGGACACGATCGAAATGATCGGGTTCGACATGGACTACACGCTCGCCCTGTATCACCAGGACAAGCTGGAGCAGCTCTCGATCGAGCTAACGATGCGGAAGCTGATCGAGAAGCACGGGTACCCAGAGGAGATCCGCCAGCTCACGTACGACCCGAAGTGGGCGATCCGCGGCGTGATGGTCGATCGCAAGCTCGGCAACGTCTTCAAGCTCGATCGCCACAGCCACGTCGGCCGCTGCTACCACGGGTTCCGCGAGCTCTCCCACGAGGAGCGCAAGGCGATCTATCGCAACGAGAAGCCGAACCTCTCGGACGATCGCTGGGAGTGGATCGACACGCTGTTCGGTCTCCCCGAGGCGGTCATGTTCACGACGATGGTGAACTGGGCCGACAAGCGGACCGGCACCGTCGACTACGACAAGCTGTTCGGCGACATCCGCACCGCGATCGACGAAGCGCACCGCGACGACACCCTGAAGTCCGTGATCAAGGCGGACCTGCCGAGCTACATCGTCAAGGATCCGCTGCTCGGCGAGACGCTCCACAAGTTCCGCAGCTCCGGCAAGAAGCTGTTCCTGCTGACCAACTCGCTCTACGACTACACGACCGTGGTCATGGGGTACCTCCTCGACGGTGAGCGCAAAGCGTATCCGTCGTGGCGCAACTACTTCGACATCGTGATCGTCGGCGGAGCGAAGCCCGCCTTCTTCAACGAGCTGCGTCCGTTCGTGCAGGTCGATCAGCAGACGATGCAGCCGATCGACAACGGCGAGATCAAGCATCTGTCGCGCGACAAGATCTACCAGGGCGGCAACGTCGTCGCGTTCGAGCAGATGACCGGCGTCAAAGGCGAGCAGGTCCTCTACATCGGCGATCACATCTACGGCGACATCCTGCGTTTGCGCAAACAGCACATGTGGCGCACGGCGATGGTGCTCCAGGAGCTCGAGCGCGAGATCAGCGTCAGCGATCGGCTGGAGGCGCAGATCCAGGATCTCGAGCTCCTCGATCGCCGGCATCGCAACCTCGAGAGCGAGATCGATTACCAGACGCTGCGCCTGAAGAAGATCCAGCGCTTGCTCGACGACGAGAGCATCGCGCCGCAGTTCCGCGCGCGGCTCGAGGAAGAGCGGCGCCTGGCGCGTGCGAGCGTGGACTCGCTCCGCGACCGCGCGGGGCTCATGGACGCCGAGGTGGACTCGCTCGAGGCGCGGATCGATCGCGCGTACAACTCCCACTGGGGCTCGTGCTTGCGTGAAGGCAACGAGAACTCGCGGTTCGGCGAGCAGGTGAACGACTACGCGGATCTCTACACGTCCCGCGTCTCGAACTTCGGGCCGTACTCGCCGCTGCGTTACTTCCGCGCGCCGCGCCGGCCGATGCCGCACGAAGTCTAGCTACTGATAGAACGAGAAGTACAAGCGCCCGACGCCATCGCGGTCGGACGAGAAGACGAGCAGCGTGCCGCTCGCCGACAGCCACGGCTCGCCATCGTTGAGCGCCGAGTTGATCCCGGGGAGCACGACCGGCGTACCGAACGGCTCCGTTGGCGAGGAGCGCTTGGCACAATAGATGTCCCGCGCGACGGTCGCGCGCGTCGAATCGAAGCAGAGCGTGAGCTTGTCCGGGCTGAGGAAGACGTTGGTGTCGCTCTGCGCCGAGTTGACCTCGGTCACGGCGACCGGACTACTCCACGGCGACGAGGGAGAGTTGCGCGTGCTGATGTAGATGTCCGGCGAGCCGATGAGCGGGTTCTTCGACATCGCGAGCATCTGCCCGTCGGCGGACATCGATGGGCCTTGCTCGTGATCGGACGTGTTCAGCTCGAGGATCGACTGCGGCGTGGACCATGCGTCGCTATTGGAGGCGCGCGTCGACACGTAGAGATCGTTGTTCCCGGTGAGACGCGTGAAGTAGATCGTGTTGCCATCCGGCGAGACCTCGGGGCTCGCCTCGATGTTGAGCGTGGACAGCTCGTTCACCCTGGATGGCGTGCCGAACGCGACGAACACGCTCGGTCGCGACGCGTGATAGATGTCGCCCGCGAACACGAACCAGATGTCGAGCAGGTTCGCGGTCAGCGTGGGATCGCTCCCGACGATGCCGAGCTGCTGCGGCGCTGTCCAACTCGACGGCACCATCATGTCGGGCATCGCGTCGACCGCCGCATCGATCGCGCCGTCGGGCGCGTCGGGCGCGTCGGGCGCGGCATCGTCGAAGTTGCCGGGACCGTCGACGCCTCCGTCGATGCTCGAACCGGTGTTCGCCGAGAAACCGCACGCTGCGAGGGGGGCGAGGGCGATCAGCCGAAGCACGACCAGACCTTACCGCGAATCGCGCCAACGGCGTGTTGACGGAGTCACAGCGCCGTAGCGCTCGCTAGGCGAGCGTGGCGCGCAGGAACCAGTTGTTCTTCTCGAACTCGGTCAGCACGTTGCCGAGCAAGTCGAACGTGATGATGTCGCCTTGCTCCTCGACGATCTTGCGCGTCGTGCGGATGCCGTCGAGGTACGCGTCGATGCGATCGGCGAGGGCCTTCACGTGGTCGAGATCCTTGGCCACCTCGCTCGGATACTCCGGCAAGCGCGAGGACTTCGCGACCTGGCGCGCCGTGCCTACAGCGTGCCCGCCGAGTGTGACAGCGCGCTCGGCGATGTTGTCGTTGTGGATCGCGAGGGCGACCGCGAAGGTCTCGAACAGCGGGTGCAGTGTCGGGAACTGCGGACCTCGGATGTTCCAGTGCGCGACCTTGATCTGAGAGTGGAGGTCTAGGCCATCGACGAGGCGGTCGTTCAGCGAGGCCGCGATCGTCAAACGAGCCGATTCGGGGAGGTTCGAAGGCGTCTTGTACATGCCCACACCCTAGGCCCGCCCGGTCGACCGGGGAAGTCCCGCCTCCCAGATGCGGCTGATAACCTGTACCTATCAGCCGAACAGATTGAATAGGAGATCGACGAGCGCGCCACCCGACGAGGAGCCGCGACGACTCGTCTCGAGTGCGTGCGTCGAGGAGCGCGACGCCATCATCGCGGCGAACTGCGCGTTCTGCTGCTCGCGCTTGGCATCCTCGCGCATCTTCGCGAGCTCTTTCTTCTGCGCCTGCTCGAGGCCGCCGCTCATGACGAACTCGATGATGCGCGGCAGCTCGCCGGTGTCGAAGAACGCGCCGTGCGCACGACACACGTCGATGATCACGCCCGAGCCCGCGCTGAACAACCGGCGGTTCATGATGGTCGTGCAGATCGGGCACTTCACGTACATCTTCTGGCCGGCTGCAGGAATCGCCGAGGCCGCCATCGCCTGCGCGGGCAGCGCGCCCATGATCGCCTCGGCGCGTGCTTGCTGGCGATCCGTGACCACCCGCTGGACGGCGACGTGATCCAAGAAGATGCCGTGGCACGCCGGACACTCGTCGATCACCATGTCGCCGACGCGACGGCCGTGCATCGGCGTGCTCGGGCAGCGCGGGCACAACCGCTCCACACCTGCTTCCACCGCGGCGACGCCGAGCTCGGTGCCGCACTCGGGGCAGTGCTTGTGTCCGTGAAACACGCGCGACAAACAGCGCGGACACGCCTTGAGCAACAGCGCGCTCGCGCAGTGATCACACGACTTCGCGGTGGGAGCCACGCCGGCGCCGCAGTGCGGACACGAGAGCTTTCCGACGTGCGCCTCGACGAGCCGGGCGTCCAGCACCAGGATCGTCCCGCAGCGACACCGGAACTGCTGGCCGACTTGGTGGCCGGTGACGTCATAACGACTATCGCAGCCGGTGCACGCGAGAATCATGTCGGAACATCATGAGGTCGGTCGTTGGCGTCCGCAACCGCCGTCGTGCCGCGAGCTAGTCTCGACGTCTGGTCAAACGAAGTGATCCTTGGGGTTAGTCGGTGATCGCGACGGTGCGTACCTCGGCGACATAGCGCCGTGCGATCGCCGTCGCGAGCGCTGCTTCGTACAGCGTGCGCTGGGTCGGGTTGATCCGGCCCTTCAAGCGCTGCGTGTAGATCTGCTCGTAGAACGCGTCGGGGTGCACCTCGATCGTGATGCGTGCGGTCGTCGCCGTCGGTGCCTTCCACGCACGTGCGATGGAGCGCTTGTCGCCCGGCGGAATGCGCGTGTCGCTCGTCTCGTGCCACGCCTTGCCGTCGTGATGGATGCCGCGCTTGAGCGTGTACACGCTCGACGCGACTCGCGCGCTGTTCGCGTCGAGGAGCTCGATCGTCACGTGCACCGCGGGCGTCGGGGTCGTCGGCAAGTAGTGACCCGCGCCGACGTTCACGATCTCCGCGAGCACGGTCGTGCTGTCCGCGGTCCGGACAGCCTGCGCGAACAGCTCGAAGCCCTGACGGAACGTGTCGCGGTCGTGAATGCCTTTGAACGAGTGCTCGCGGTTCGGCATGTGACAGTGCTGGCACTGCACGCCGCGCTTCATGTACGGACCCTCGAGCCACTCCTTGTACGTGTTGAGCAGCGGCTTGCCGTTGACGGCGGTGCGCGGCGGCAGCTGGTGGCACGTCATGCAGAAGTCCCCGCGCTCGTAGAGCTCGAGGGCTCTCGACGGATAGCTCGGCACCGAGAGCAAGCTCGGCGAGATGTTCGGTGGTCCGTGCCGCGTCCACTGGCGCACGTGGCAGCCGGCGCACTGGATACCCTCGGCGCGCAGCGCGAGATCCGCTTCTTGCTCGGCGAGCGGTGCGTGACACCGGCGACAGCTCGCCGCGTCGTCCGTGGAGAGCGCGTGATCGATCTGACCGAGCAGGCCAGGCCCGACAGCGAGCGAGTGGATCGATCCGGTCCACTCCGCGACCTGCTTACGGTGGCAGCGAGCGCACTGCCGCGCGGACAGCGATGCTTGCGCAGGCGCGAGCGTCGACGGAGGTGGGCCTTGCGGCGGAACGGGCTGACCGAACACGACGGTCTCGGGACCTGTGCCCGGCCACGTGCCTGCCATGATGCGCGCGGTGCGATCGAGCTCGATCGCGTCGGCGTCGAGCGCGCTGCGATCACGCTCTCGATACGCGCCGCCGCGCATGCCGAGCGCGAGGACATGATCCGCGAGCGCCCAGATCTGCGCGGTCGTGAGCACACCGGCATAGCCGGGCATCGCGGTGCCGCTGAGGCCCGTGGCGATCGACATCGCGATCGCTTCGCGCCGCGCGTCTGGCGTATCGGACGAGCGCGGTCTGCGCACCGGATGGCGCCGCAGATCGTAGGGCACGTTCGGCGACGCGTCGGAGGGCCCGCGCTTGGTGACCGCAGGCCCGTCGCCCGCGCCGCGATCGCCGTGACACGCGGCGCAGCCGAACTGCTTCCACAGCGCAGCACCATCATCGGTCGCCGTGGAGACGCCGAGCGAGATCGGTGTGGCCGAGCGAAACGCGCGCGGCGCGAACGACTTCACGACGGCTGCGAGCTCGTCGATCTGCGCGGGCGCGAGTGCGAAGGCGTGCATCGAGGTGCCCGGCGCGCCGAACTGGATCGTCGTGCGTAGGTCATCGTCCGTCGGCGCTTCTCCGACCGGCGTCGACCGCCACTTGTACTCGCCCGCGACAAAGGATCGGGGGCGCCCCCACGTGTACGGCGCAGCGGGGCCGAGGCCGTCACCGTCGGCGCCGTGACACGCGACGCAGAGACGATCGTAGAGCGCCCAGCCGGGCAGGGCGCGCGGCGATGGGGGCGTCGATGGCAAGGTCCACGCCGCGACGGCGATAACACCGGCCGTCACGACGAGGATTCTCATCAAGCGCACTGCCGCAGGCTGCCGCATCACATTTCATAACGCCAGAGGGCCGAAGGAGGTGGTTACAGCCCTTGTCGTCAAGGGTGGGCATGACATATCCACGTCACATGATCCGCACGAAAGTCTTGGGACTCGGTAGCTACGTTCCCGACCGAGTCGTCAAGAACGAAGAGATTCCGTTTCTTAACGAGATGCACGTTCGTCAGGAGACGCAGCAGTCCGAGACGAGCCACGAGTGGATCGAGCGTCGAACCGGCATCCAGGAGCGCCGCTACGTGCCCAACGATGGAAGCGTCGCGACGAGCGATCTCGCGCTGGCGGCGACGAAGCGCGCACTCGAGGATGCAAACGTCGACGCGAAAGACATCGACTGCATCATCCTCGGAACCCTCTCGCCCGACATTCACTTCCCCGGCACCGCCGTGTTCCTGCAGCAAAAGCTGGGTATCGCCGACCGGAATTGTCCGTGCTTCGACATTCGCCAGCAGTGCTCGGGCTTCGTGTACGGACTGCAGATGGCCGACGCGTTCATTCGCACCGGCATGTACAAGCGCATCTTGCTCGTCGGAGCGGAGCTGCACAGCCACTCGCTCGAGTACACGACGCGCGGACGCGATGTGATGGTGCTGTTCGGTGACGGCGCGGGCGCGATGGTGCTCGGACCTAGCGACTCCGACGATCCGAAAAGTGGCGTCATCTACACGAGCGCGCACGCGGACGGCTCCGGTGCGATGAGCCTGTACCTCAAGATCTTCGAGATCCAGAAGCTGCCATACGTCAACTACGACGCGCGCAACGTGGAAGAGAACATCATCAAGTATCCGCAGATGGACGGAAAGCGCGTGTTCTTGAACGCGGTGCGCGGCATGGTGATGTCCACCAACGCGGCGCTCGCGAAGACGAACATGACGTGGGACGACATCGATTGGTTCGTCCCGCACCAGGCGAACCTTCGCATCAACGAGAAGGTCGTCGAGGTCGCGAAGATTCCGCCCGAGAAGGTCCTCAACTCGATCCAGTTCTACGGCAACACCACCGCCGCGACGGTGCCGCTCACGATCGATCACTGGCGCAAAGAGGGCAAAGTGAAGAAGGGCGACCGCATCCTCTCGAGCGTGTTCGGCGCTGGTTTCACGTGGGGCGCCACGATCTTCACGCTCTGAGCCGTGATCTAGGGAATTGATTTTCTCCTCGTCGACGGCGATCCTGGCGATGTGAGGAGAACGAACCGGCTCGTTGCCGTCGGCATCGTCGGCATGGCCGTGATCGCGGCGTGTATCGGGACCATGACGGTCTACGAGAGCGAGACCGAGCAAGCGTCGATGTCGTACCCGGGCTCGGCGAGCGTCGGCAGCACGGCGATCGGGTCGTCGTCCACCACGCTCCCGATCGTCATCTCACCACTGACCGTGTCGGACAACGACACCATCACGTCGATCACCAGAACTGTGCGAACTGGTTGCTGACCCTGAACCCGCTGCCCGCGACCGTGTACTGCGATCTGTCGGCAGGGATGGAGACGAACGGAGGCGCCTGCGCCCCGGTCACGTACTCGTTCACCGGCACGTTCACGCCGACGGGGCCCGGACTGGACAGCTGCCCCGTGACCGTGACGTGGATGTCTACCGCCGGGCAGGGAAGCCCGAATGTCCAGACGTTCGTGATCGGGCTCAACGGTACGGGCGTCGTCCCCGCGCACGCGATGACCGTATCGCCGAATATGAAGCCGCTCGAGTACACGGACATTCCGATCGGCTCGACGAGCTCCGCGCAGCGAATCACCGTGACCAATACGGGAGCGCAGTCGCTGACCGTGCAAACGACCCAAACGAATCCGCAGGTATTTTCGCTGACGGGCGTCGGTGGAGTGTCCCCCGCGAACTTCGTGTTGGCGATGGGACAATCGGCGAGCTTTGATGTCGCGTGTGCTCCGCCCGCAGTGATGAGCTACACGGGGATGGCCACGTTCCGCACGAACTCGGCACAGGGCAGCCTCATGCGAAGCGTGAACTTCCTGTGCAACGGCATCACGTCGGATCTCGTGATCGCTCCGAACCCGGCCACGTTCGCGCGCAACACACTCGTCGGTCAGCCGCCGCCCGAGCTGGTCATCAGCGTGACCAACGACGGCGCGGAGACGCAGTTCACGGACGTTCGCTTGGAGAACGGAACCGCGGTGACGATCACGCAGCAACCGTCATCGCCGCTCGCGGGCGGAAGCTCGACGACGATTCGCCTCGCGTACGACGCGGCGGTCGAGCATCCGTTCGGGCGGATCGACAACTTGATCATCACGCACAACCCGGGTGGCGTTCGCACCGTGGTGATCAACGCGGAGGCGCTCGTCGGCGAGATCGGCATCACCCCTGCACTCGTCGATTTCGGCCCGGTGTGTCCCGGTAGCGAGAAGACTGCGGAGCTGATGGTCTACGCGACATCGTCCGGGCCGGTAAACCTCATGTCCATCACGCAACCGAGCGCGCCGTTCTCGGTGAGCGGTAGCGGAGGGCCGCTCCAGCCGAACCACGGCAACGTCATCGAGCTCACCGCGCGCGTGCTCGCGACCACGGAGGGCAAGCTCGACGACGTGTTCGTTCTCAACACGAACCTGCCGGGGGCCGCCGCGACGCGCGAGGTGAAGCTCGCGGGTGTCGCCTTGCCGCCCGGCGTGACGCCGACGCCGAGCGTCGTGTACTTCGGTCCGGCGCCGGTCGGCTCGACGACGACGGCGAAGAAGGTGACGATCTCGAACTGCGGTGAGACCGCGCTCGAGATCACCGGCGCGCGCATCGAGGGACCGAACGCCGACGAGTTCCGGATCGTGAGCCCCGACGATCCGACCCAGACGATCTCGATGATGGGCGAGCTCGACTTCCTCGTCATCATGGATCCCACGACGACGGGCGCGAAGATGGCGAAGCTGGTCGTCGAGCATGCGGGGGGCCGCATCGAGGCGGAGCTCGATGGCAATGGCTTTGGTCTCGACGAGGGTGGCGAGAAGTCCACGTACTACACGTGCAGCGCCGGTAGCGCGGGCGGAGGAATAGTGCCGATCGGACTCGCGCTCTTGGCGCTGCGTCGACGACGTCGAGCTGGCTAGTGCGGTGGTTGTTGTCGAGCTGGGCGTGCGCGTGCGTGGGCGCGTTAGCCGCAGGGCTCGTCGAGGGCGCGGCGATGGACTCCGCGCTCGGCATCGGTGCGGGTGCAGGGTTCGTGATGCTCGCGCTGTTGCCTCTGCTGTTCGTCGTATCGCTCGTCACGCGTGGTGTCTGGCGGGGGTGGGCGCCGGTGGTGCGCGGGCTCGTCGAACCGCACGGCGGAGCGCCCGTCCTCGCGGCGTACCTCGTGTACGCGAGCATCTCGCTTGTCGTGCTCGCCGCCGGAACGTTCGGCACGACGCTGTTCCTCGCGAAGGCGACGAAGTTTCGCCCGCTCGTCGTCGGCTACGCGCAGCCGCTGTTCGCGGTGCTGATCGCGCTCGCGCTCGTGCTTGGCTCGCGGCCGATCGCGGGTGCGCTCGCGCGGTGGTTCGCGCGTCGCGGCGCCGCGTTTCGCGTGCGAAGGATCGTGATGACGCTCGCGCTGATCGCGGTGTCGCTCGCCGTCGGTGCGTGGATGTTCGTGCGGCCGCGCATCGGGCCGCTCGATCTCGGCCCGGCGATCACGCCAGCGGTGGGCCTCGCCGCGCTCGCCGTCGCCCACGTGGCGATCGCGCATCGCGATCGCGTGTGCGCATGGCTCGCCGGCATCGCGAGCGGTCTCGTGATCGCCGCGGTCACGTGCGCGCTGGTCGCGTGGCGGTGGCATCCGGCGCTGACGCTGCACGCGTGGGGCGAGCTGCCCGTCGCGGGCTTCGTCATCGACAAAGCGTTCGCGCTCGACTCGATTCGCGATCGCATCGCGCTCGACGCGTTCCGTCCAGTGGCGCGGCCGGACGCCGCGCATCCCGACGTCGTGGTCATCGTCGTCGACACGGTGCGCGCCGATCGCACGCAACCGTACGGCGGTCCCGCGGCGATGCCGTTCCTCGCCGAGCTCGCCGAGCGCGGCGTGTTATTCGAGCACGCGTTTGCACCGAGCAACGTCACGCGTCGCTCGATCCCCTCGATGCTGACAGGCCTGTCACCGCAGAACGTGCGCGGTCGTGTCGTCGGTTGGGCGCTGCGTATCGATCCGCGCCACGTGGTGCTCGCCGAGCGCATGGCCGCCGGTGGCTACGACACCGCGGGCTTCGTGTGCTGTGGCGGCTTCTATGGCGAGGAGTCACGCACGGGGCTCTCGCGGGGCCTCGACCACCTCGTGATCGAGAAGGACGGCGTGCTCCTCGCGAAGCGCGCCACCGCGTGGCTCGAGCAACGCGAGCGCACGAATCCGACGAAGCCGCTGTTCCTCTTCATGCACATCCTCGACCCACATAACTGGGCCGGCAGCAGCGACCTGCCGATGGATCTCGCGATTCGCCTCCGCATGTACGACCGCACGTTGACCGCAGCGGACAAGATGATCGCCGACGTGATCGGCGCGTTCCGCGATCGCGAGCCCGCACGCGCGCCACTCGTCGTCGTGACCGCGGATCACGGCGAGGCGCTCGGCGATCACGGCGAGCCGTTTCACTCGACGGATCTCTACAACTCGCAGATCCACGTGCCGTTCGTCATCGCAGGACCCGGCGTTCGCGCGGCGCGCATCAGCGAGACCGTCAGCCTCACGGATCTCGCGCCGACGGTACTCGATCTCGCGGGCTTCACGCCGCCTCCCACCGACGGCCGTTCGGTCGCGCCCCTCGCGCTCGGTGCGCGCGAGTCTCGTGACGATGGTGTCGCCTACGCCGCGATGATCAAGGACCGCTCCAACCCCGGCGGCGTCTCCGCCATCGTGCGCGGCTCGTGGAAGCTCATCGTCACGGGCGACCGTCGCGAGCTCTACGACGTGAAGCTCGACCCGCGCGAGCTCGCCGATCGAGCCGCATCGCAGCCGTCCCTCGTGCGCGAGCTGGCGGCCCTGCTCGCGACGTACGAGGCAGGCAACGCGAAGTGATAAAGTGCGTTCATGCGCTCAGCGCTTTTCTGGGCCCTTCACCCCGCCGATCGACGCCTCCCTCCGGAGCCGGTCCGCTGATTGCAGCATCCAAGCGCCATGGAACGTCGACCCCACGTGGTCATCATCGGCGGCGGCTTTGGCGGACTGTCCGCCGCGCGTGCGCTCGCGAAGGCGCCGGTCAATGTCACGCTGCTCGACCGCCGCAACCACCACCTCTTCCAGCCGCTCCTCTATCAGGTCGCCACGGCTGCGCTGAACCCGAGTGACATCGCGTATCCGATTCGCGCAGCGCTCGCCAGCCAGAAGAACGTGCGCGTGCTGCTCGCGGAGGTGTCGGACATCGACGTCAGCAATCGGAAGGTCCTGATCGAGAACGGCGAGCTCTCGTTCGACTATCTCGTCGTCGCGACGGGCGCGACACACTCGTACTTCGGCAAGGACTGGGGCCAGCTCGCGCCCGGTCTCAAGTCCATCGAAGACGCGCTCGAGATCCGCCGCCGCATCTTCCTCGCGTACGAGGCCGCGGAGCGCGAGTCCGATCCGCAAGCGCAGGCCGAGTGGCTCACGTTCGCTGTCGTCGGCGCGGGACCCACGGGCGTCGAGCTCGCAGGCGCGCTCGGAGAGATCGGACTGCACACGCTCGCGAACGACTTCCGCAGCATCGACTCCACGCGCGTGAAGGTCCTCCTCTTCGAGGGCAACGATCGCGTGCTCGGCACGTACCCGGCCAAGCTCTCCGACGCGGCGAAGAAGTCGCTCGAGAAGAGGCACGTCGAGGTGCGCACCAAGACGCTCGTCACGGCGATCGACGAGCACGGCGTCACCGTGAAGACGGACGGCACGGAAGAGCGCATCGGCGCGCGCACCGTTCTCTGGGCCGCAGGCGTCCAAGCATCGCCGCTCGCGAAGTCGCTCGGCGCGCCGCTCGATCGCGCTGGTCGGGTGGAGGTGTTGCCAGACCTGTCGATTCCGGGCCATCCCAACATCTTCGTCGTCGGCGATCTGGCGCGCATGCTGAACGAGGACGGCACGCAGGTCCCCGGCGTCGCGCAAGGCGCACTGCAGGGTGGCAAGCACGTCGGCAAGCTGATCGCGGCGGACGTGAAGAAGCCCGGCGCCCCGCGCAAAGCGTTCGCCTACTGGGACAAGGGCAACATGGCCACCATCGGCCGCGCGTCCGCCGTCGCTGCCACCAAGCGCGTCGCGATCCACGGAATGTTCGCGTGGCTCATGTGGTGGGCCGTGCACATCTTCTTCCTCGTCGGGTTCAAGAACCGCTTCTTCGTGATGCTCCAGTGGGCGTGGGCGTGGATCACGTTCCAGCGCGGCGCGCGCTTGATCACGGGAGACGTGCCGACGCTGCCGCCGATCCGCACGATCGGCCCCGACGGCGAGGTGCAGCTGCCCGAGTCGGCACGACCGATCACGCTCGCCGGCTCTCGCCCTCGCGCGACAACCGCCGCACCACCGCCGAGCTAATCGGGGCCCGTCCCCGTCTCGCTAGTCAGCGATCTCGTCGATCAGGTCGCGCGCGTCGTCGATGTCGACGCGCTTGTGAAACTCGATGTCGGGATAGGTCGCGACGATCGGGCCCTTCTTGCACACGTGCAAGCAGCCGACCTTCACCACGTGAACATCGGGGTGCTCCGCGCGTGCGTAGTCGCGCATCGAGTGTGCGAGCTCGCGAGCGGTCCGCTTCGCGCAGCACTTCTTGCCCACGCACACGACGACCGCGAGCGAGCGCTTCAGGTCGCGCTTCTTCATGAGCTTGCGAAGCTTCTTCTTGCGCTTCTTCTTCTTCGAGCTCACTTGAGATCCTCGACGTGGCGTACGTCGCGGTCGGCAGGCACTTCGATGGTGATGTTTTTGGAGAGGCCGAGCTCGGGGTTGTGAAAGCGCACGCGATGCGAGCCCGGCGCGAGCATCACCGTCGAGGGTGTCTCGTGCTCGGTCGGCTCATCGTCGACGCGGAAGTTCGACCACGGGCGCGAGTTGATCGTCACACGACGAGCGGATGGCATCGCGGCGTCACGTGCGACGGCATCGCGTGGTGGCGGCATCGCGGCGTCTCGCGCCGGTGGCATCGCGGCGTCGCGTGCGGGCGGCACCGCAGCGTCTCGTGACGGTGATGGCATCGCGGCGTCGCGCGGCGATGGCGCGGTGGCGTCACGCGGCGCTGGCATCGTGGCGTCGCGAGCGATGGGCGCAGCGTCGGGCACGACGATCGCTGCGTCGAGGGACGCGGCGATCGCTGCGTCGCTGGACGCGACGATCGCTGCGTCGCTAGACGCGACGATCGCTGCATCGGAAGCAGCAGCGGATGGATCGCTCGCGGCGGCATCGCTCGCGGCGAGGTTCATCGCTGCATCGGATGACGCGACGACCGCATCGTTCGAAGCGCTCGCCGCGCGCCTGTCGTCATCGCGCGCGAGCACGAACAGCGTCGCGCCGCTCGCGAGAGCACCCGCGATCGCGAGCGCGAGCCAGCGAGGAGTACGGCGCGCCGGCTTCTCGGTAGGGGAAGTTGCTTCCGAGCTCTGCCTCGCGGCGGGCGCGCCACTGGTCGACGCGGGTTTGTCGGCGGTCGCGCCGCGGGTCGACGCGGATGTCTCGACCGTCGCGCCGCTGGACGCTGTAGGTCTCTCGACGGCATCGTCGGTCGATGGGAGCGCGATCGCCGTGGACTCGCGCTTGGCCGCGGCGGCGAGCGTGTCATCGAACGGACTGACCGACGCGCTGCCCGACGTCTTTCCCGATGCGTTGCCCGATGCGTTGCCCGACGCGCTGCCCGACGCGCTGATCGACGCAGCGGGCTCTTCGCCCGCGGTCGCGAGCATCGAGCGCTGCGTGCCGGTGCCGATGACATCGAGCTGCCCGTCGTCGAGGAACGACACGAGGTGGTCCGCGTGGATGTCGCCGCTCGTGCTGGCGTCGTCATCGCGTTCGGTGCCCCACACGCGATCGAGCCACGCAGCGAGCTGGCGGGTGGGCGAGTCGGCCTTCTTGGCAGCGCGCTCGCCGACCAGGAACTCGTCGAGCTCGGCGAGGAGGGCGCGCGCGTCGGTGTGGCGATCGCTCGGCGAGCTGGCGGTGGCTTTGTCGACGATGGCGACGAGCGTGGACGGCACGGCGTGCGCCGGCCACGGGAGAAGCTCGCCGGTGCGGGCGGCGCCGACGAGAGAGTCGCGATCGTTGCCGGGGCGTGCGCGCGTGCCGGTCAGCATCTCGCGCAAGACGAGGCCCACCGCGTAGACGTCGGTCCGCGCATCGAGCGTCTCGCGCCGCGCTTGTTCGGGCGCCATGTACGCGGGCGTACCGAGGAGCGCGGTCGTCTCGTCGCCGGCGAGCGCGGCGATGCCGAAGTCGGTGAGCTTCACTTCGCCCGACCAGGACAGCAGGACGTTGCGCGGCGTCACATCGCGGTGAACGATGCCGAGCGCCTGGCCCTCGGGGGACTTCCGGCGGTGCGCGTAGTCCAGTGCTTGGCAGCACTCGGCGGCGATGAACGCGGCGAGGAGCGGCGACAGCGGTGCGGACAGCGATTGTGAGCGCGCGAGGCACGAGCCGAGATCGCGGCCCTCGATGCGCTCCATCGCGAGGAAGACCTGGTCGTCGATGCGCCCGAAATCGAAGACCGGGACGATGTTCTGGTGCGCGAGGCTCATCGAGAGCCGTGCTTCGCGTACGAACAGGTCGAGGAACTGCACGTCGGTGGCACGCTCGGCGCGGATGCGCTTGACCACGAGCCACTTCTCGACGCCCGCTGCTCGACGGCGGGCGAGGAAGACCTCGGCCATACCGCCTCGCGCGAGGGGGCGAAGCAGCTCGTAGCGGCCGAGCGCACGGCTCATTGACGGCAGTATACTCGCCGTCGGTGTTCGCGCGTGCGTTGGTCTTCGCTGCCTCGGTGACGTGGGTCGCGGCGTCGTCGCTGGCGGACGCGAAGCCCGCAGGGGACGTGGTCATCGTCTGGGCGCCCGGGGCGAAGGTCGCGCCGATCGAAGCGGCGGCGCGCGATATGGGTGTCGCCGTGATCGATCGCTCGCCAGCGGCGCGGGCTGCGCGCGATACGGGCGCGACGATCGCGCGCGGCATGGCGGAGTTCGACGCGCTGCGCACCGACGAGGCGGCGAAGCTGCTCGACGAAGCGAAGGCCGAGGTCGATCGGACGGGCGCCGCGGATCTCGCGCAGAGCGAGCTGTCGGATCTGTTTCTCTATCGCGCGCGCGTGGCCGCGGATCGCGGTGACACGGCTGCGGCGTGGGATGCGCTGACCACGGCGGTGATCGTCGCGCCGACGCGCGTGATCGATCCGGGGCGCTTCTCGCCGAGCGTTCGCGAGGAGATCGAGCGCGCGCGGGCGGCGGTCGCGGATCGTCCGAGAGCAGCGCTCGTCGTGTCGGCGCTGTCGGGGTGTCGTGTGATGATCGATGGAGCGCCCGCGACGCGAGCGCCGTACGTGATCGGTCCGCATTGGGTGTACGTGTCGTGTGCGGATCGCGAGCCGTGGGGAACGCGCGTCGAGCTGGTCGCGGCGGACACGCGCATCGATGCGGGCAACGTGGCGATCGCGGCGCCCACCGACGAGGAGCTGCTCGTGCAAGCGCGCGCGGTCGCGGCGCGTGCGTTCGTGGGCGTACGGGTGCAGGGCGGCATTGCCATGATGCGGCTCGTCGGCGCGGACGGTCGCGAGCTCGATCGGCGAGCCGTGCGCGTCGAGCGTGATCTCGCGCCCGCGGCCACGGCGCTGAAGTCGTTGCTCGCCGGATCGCGCGGCGTCGTGGAGAAGCGCTGGTACGACTCGCCCTGGTTCTGGGTCGGCGTCGGCACGGTGATCGGCGTGGGCATCGCGCTGCCGATCGCGCTCACGAGTGACACCGCGCAGTCGACGTTCCCGACGAGGATTCCCGACGTCCCTGGGGGGTGGAATCGATGATCCGCGCAGCGATCATCCTCGTGCTCGCATCGGCGTGCACCGACGAGATCGCACTCCAGCCCGTCATCGACGTGCCGGACGAGACCGATCCAGACGCCGAAGCGTTCTCGGTGATCGACACGCTCGAGATCTCGGTCGCGCCCGAGGGCAGCGAGATCGAGTCCGTGACCAAGACGTTCAAACGCGGCGAGCGACTCGAGCTTCCCGGCGCACCGTTTGGCTCGAACATCGTCGTGCACCTCACGGGCTTCTCGGGAACCACGCAGGTCGGCTACGGGCGCACGTGTGGCGTCACCGTGTCACCTGTCGTCGAGCCCGTATCGCCGCACCTGTTCTTCTCGTCGAGCCGCAAGTTCGCGACCACGTCGATCATCACGGCTGATCGTCGAGGGGGGCAGGCGATTCCGCTCGATGGCGGCGCGATCCTCGTCGGCGGCGGCACGCGAGTGATCGAGCAGTTCGATCCGCGCACCGGCGAGCTCACCGAAGCGAGCGACATGATCTTCCCGCGCACCGGAGCCGTGGGCGCAGTGCTAGGTCTCTCACCGCCGCGCATCGTTCTCGTCGGCGGACTCCAGACCAACGACGTTCCAGCGCGTGTGGTGGAGCTGTTCGATCCGCGTCGCGGGCTCGATACGATCGACGACAGCCGCATGGGGCGCAAAGGCATGACCGCGACGTCCCTGTCCGACGGGCGCGTCATCGTCGTCGGCGGCTACGTTCCGGGCGCATCGCTGCAAGCGCCGATCATCGAGCTCTCGCCCGCGGGCGACAGCGCTGACATTCGCGACGTCGCGATGCTCGCCCATCCTCGGTGGGGCCACACCGCGACTCGGCTCGGCGATGACCTCGGTGCACCGGTGCTGATCGCCGGTGGCCTCGATGCCGAGACCGGCGGCGCCGTCATCGGTCCGGCCGAGCTCTATCGCCCGCTCTCGCGAACGCTGTCGCCTTCGTTCGCACTTGTCATGAAGCATCCGCGCACCGGACATCACGCCGCGCGCATGCCCGACGGCAGCGTGCTCTTCATCGGCGGCGTCGACGCCGCGGGCGCACCGGTTCGCGACCTCGAGCGGTTCACGATCGACGAGGGCTTCATCGACGTCGTCGACTCCGGATCGCGCCCGGTCACGCTCGACGATTCCGTCGGCGTGATCGACATGTCCGTCACGCAGCTCCCCGACGGTCGCTTGCTCGTCGCGGGCGGCCGTCCCGACGGCAATCCAAGCGGCGCACCGACGGACGTCGCGTTCGTGCTGCGTCTCGATCCCGGCACCGGCACGCTCGATCTCACACCGACGGATCGCCTCGCGGCACCACGCGCAGATCATCAAGCAGCGCTGCTCTGCGACGGCACGGTCTTCGTCAGCGGCGGATCCGAGCAACTCGCTGCAGAGCGGTACAACCCGCCTCCCACGGGGCGTCGCTAATCAGCCGGGCGATAGCGCGCACCCGGGCGAGAACGCCCGTCCGATTCTGTCTGCTGTGCAGCAGATGATCGTCGGCGCCATCACGTCTCGTGCACCACTCCGTTCGATCGCTGACGCTCCTCACAGCAAGGGAGCCCGTGGAGCCCGCATTGCATGGGATTCACCTTCGGGGACCATGAGGAACAGAAGTGTTGCAGCGGGGACAGGCAACTGGAAAAAGTTCACGAGCATCGTCATTTCCAGCGAGCCAGGGGCGCGGTGGGAAGAGGTCGAGGGGACGACGATCGTGCGAACACCGCTCGATCTGATCGTGCTCCTCGAGCAGGGCAACATCGTCTCCGAGGTCGTGCTCGCCGGCACGTATGCGGAGAACACGCAGCTGCTCTCGTTCCTCGAAGAGCTGTATCCGAAGTTGCCCATCGCATTCGAGCCGAAGCCTCGCGCGGCAAAGCGAAGCGCTACGCTCGACGATGCGTGCTTGTGGCTCGGCTGACTAGCGCGCGAGCATGAGCCGCTGATTGCTTGCGAGGTTGCGACGTGCCGCTGCACTTGCCGCGGACACCATGCTGAACAGGTGAAGCACGAGCCCGGGAATCAGCAGAACGTAGCCCGCGCTGACAGCGAGGAACCAGAGCATCGCCGCGATCACGCGGCCCGCGTACAGATGGCCCGCGCCGGGGATGAACATGCTGAGCACCGCCGCGATCGCGGGACTCGACGTGGGCGTCGCGACCGCAGGGACGAGCGCCATTGTCTGCTGCGCGGGCTGTGAACGCGGAGCGAGCTTCTGGCGACCGCGCAGCTCGTAGATGATCGTGCCGTCGTCATCGACTTCCATCGACACGCGATCGCGACTCGCCAGCGCCTCGAGCACGCGCTCCGCATCGTCGACGGAGCACGGTGCGAAGTACGCGAGTGCGGGAGCCGTCAGCTTCGCGTCGGTGGTGTACGCCATCTCGAGCAAGCGGTGCTCGATCGCGTTGGCGTCGGTGAGTCGGCGGGTCACGACTACGACGATAAGCATCGCGTGTCGCACGGCATCGGCTGATCGGGTAGGTCGAGAGTGCGCACGCGCTCGGCCCCCTGGACTCTCACGGAGAGAGCCACGGCGCGATGTTGCTCGCGATTCGTTCGCGTGCGACGCACTGTTGCATGGCGCGACGCAAGACTCCGACACCGACGCAGCGGTTGACCGACGACACGACGCCACACGACAGCGCGCGACAGATCACCGCAGATGAAATCGCACGCCGCGCGTACGACAAGTACCTCGCACGTGGCGGCTCGAACGGCGACGACGTCTCGGACTGGCTCGCCGCAGAAGCCGAGCTACGCGCGCAGCGCTAACAAGGTTCACACGAACAGCGCGCGAATCTCGTCGATGATGCGGACCGGGCGACCCGAGGACAACGAGATAAACGCCCACGTCGTCGCGGCGCGAGCGACGACCTTGCCGTCGCGAAGCAGCTCGGTCTTGCGGATGCACGACGCCTGCTTCCACTCGTCGACCCAGGTCTCGGCGCTGATCGTGTGACCGACGGTGACCTGCGCGACGTAGTCGATCTCGTGACGGCGCACGACGAACACCGAGCCGAGTGCGCGATACGCCGCGTGATCCCACCCGAGCGAACGCGAGTGCGCCATGGCGACCTCGAGGACCCAGCGCAGGTAGACCAGGTTCGAGACATGGCCGAGCTCGTCGATGTCCGCCTCGGTGGCGGTGATCGGCAGGGTGAACCGGGTGGGCGACACGCGGAGGCTCTATACAACGGGGCCGCGTCGGGGTGTACCGTCGAGGGATGATCGAAGAGACGAGTGCCAGGACACTCCGGGGGAGGCTCGAGCGAGGTCAGATCTCGCCGGCCGAGGCAGCGCAGACGTTGGCGATCGCGGCGCTTCAAGCGCCGACACGCGCGGTGCGCTTGGAAGCATGTCGGCTGCTCGGCGATCTCGCGGGGCGCGCACTCGGCGCGGAGTGGGAGGTCGCGGAGAAGAGTGCGTTCTCGCTGCTCGAGGCGGCGCGCGTCGCCGACACCGCCGCCGATCGACGCGGTGTGCTCGCGGCGATCGGGCGTGGCTTCCGCAACATCTGGCTCTTGCCGTTCGTGCATCGCCGCCTCTCCGATCAGGATCCGTCGATCGCGGCAGCAGCGCTGCACGCGGCCGGCGGACTCGGGTTCCCCGCGCTCGAGGGTTCTGTCGCCGCGTTCCTCGCCGAGGGAGTGCCGCCACTCCTGCGCCGCGCTGCGATCGAGGCGCTCGGCCGCATGGGCGCGATGAGCGTCGTCGATCGGATCGTGCCGCTCATCCTCGGCGATGCAGGCGAAGCCGCCGCGGCGCTCTCGGCGCTCACCGAGATTCGCTCGCCCGCGGGCCGCGATTCCGCGATGCTCGTCCTCGAGCAGAACCTCGAGCCCGAAGTGCAGATCGCCGCCGTGCGCTACCTGTCGGAGCTCGGCGCGCTCGAAGTGCTGCCGACGCTGCGCCGCCTCGCACGCGACGACGACGCCGAGATCCGCATCGCGGCGAGCATGGCCTCGCGCGCGCTCAAAGCGGAGCGCACCAAGGACACCGCCGATCGCTTCCTGATCGCGCTGTCCGAGCCAGATCGCGCTGTCGTCGCGGTGCTCTCGCGTCGCCTGCGCACGTTGCCCGTCACCGAGGTCCTCGAGCAAGCGCAGCTGCTGCTCACCGACGAGGCCGCGGGCGTGGTGAAGATCCTCGGCGAGCTGCGCACCGAGGAGGTCACGCGGTACTTGCTCGCGATCTCCGAGCGCACCGATCTTCCCGTCGATGTTCGCGCGCGTGCGGTCGGCGCGATCGAGGCCTCGCAGACGTGGGAGCGCGAAGCTCTCGCCACGCTCGCGCACCGCGACGACCTCGACGAGGCATTGCGCGCCGCCGCCGTGCAAGCCATGGGTGCATTCGCGACGAGTGAAGAGCTCATCCAACGCATCGGCGATCTCGCGTCGTCCTCGTCGGCGCAGATCCGCGGCGCGGTGCTGTGGGCGGTGCAGCTCGCGTCGCGCTCCGACAAAGACGGTCCCGCGATCGCCAAGGTCGTCGCACCGATGCTCGACGACGAGAACCTGATGGTGCGCCGCCGTGCGATCTATGTCGTCGGCAACCTGAACCTCACCGAGCTCGCGCCGAAAATCGCGAAGCGCGCGCAGCACACCGAACCGCCGGACATCCGCCTCGCGGCATACATCGCGCTCGGCGAGCTGGGCATGCCTGGTGTAGCGGCCGAGCTCGTCGCGACGATCAAGCGCGAAGAGGATCCACGCGTGCTCGGCGCCGCCTCCAACGCGCTGAACGCGGCAAGTCCGAACCCGCAGCTCATCGCGGGCCTCGCGCCGCGCGCATCGCAGCTTCTGTCGTCGCCAGAGCCGCGCCTTCGCGAAGCGGGCGCCGAGATCGCCGGCCTGCTCGGCGGCGCCGTCGCTGCATCCGCGATCGCACCGCTCGTCACCGACGCTGCTCCTCACGTGCGTGGCGCCGCGGTGTGGGCGCTCGGCAAGCTCGCCGATCCGTCGACGGAGAACGCGCTGCTCTCGGCGTTCAAAGATGACGACCCGTCCGTGCAAGAGCGCGCGGCGACCGGCCTCTTGCGCCTCGGCACACCGGCCGCACTCGCGCAGGCGATCAAGTTCGTCGCGGGCGACAGCGACGCCACGGCGCGCGGCACCCTCGCCTCGGCGATCGAGATCACGCGGCCCCACGCCGCCGCGCTCGCGCCCGTGATCGACGAAGCACTCGAGAAGGTCGACTCCGACGATCCCGCCTTCGAGCCGCTCCTGCGCATGAAGATCGCCACGGCGGCACAAGCCGACGACGCAGCGCCCGCCGTCGATGTCGACGCGGAGATCACGAAGCTGTTCCCGAGCTTCGCCGCGATGACCAAGCTGTCCGGCTTCGACACGATGATCCGCAGCCTGCGCACCGCCGAGTCGCTGTTCCTCTCGACGGGCCAGCAGAAGGACGCGGACCTCTCGCCGCCGATCACGCTGTGGATGAAGGTGCTCGAGAACTACGTGCACGCGTGGCTCGGACCGCGGATGGCTGGATTGCAACGCGAGCCCGGCATGCTGTTCGAGTACGTCGATCGGGTCATCGGCGGCAGCTGGCAAGGCTTCGCGCGCTGGCTCGAGCCGAAGTGGCGCGATCCTGCCGATGTCGGCGGCGCGCGCGTCGACATTCCGCTGCGCGCCGTGCCGAACTGCGTGCGCGATCTCCAAGAGCATCGCCGCAAGCGCCTCGACTCACCGCTCTCCGTCACCGAGTGGGCGCGCCTCATGGTGCTGTTCGCAGTCGATCACCCGACGGGCTTCAAGAACATGTTCAAGCTGGGCGGCAAGGAGCAGAAGACCTCGGCGGAGCGCACGGTCTCGCTCGCGCATCGACTGCACACGCTCGCGGCCGTGCGAAACCTCGTCACGCACCGCGCGAGCGCAGGCGCGCAAACGCTCGCCGCGTTCCGCCGCAGCTACTACACGGCGTTCGAAGATCTCGTCACGCTCGCGTAGTTAGTCGAGCGGACCGGTGAACGCGTCTTCCAGGCGATCGAAGAGCGCGTCCATCGCCGTGGTCCTCGTGTCGTCGAGCACGCGCACGCCGTTCATCGTGGGCAGCGCCCGCCACTCGACGTCGGCGAGAAGCGCGTCGAGCTTGACGATGACCGGCATCCCCTCCGACTCGCCGAGCCCGAGCGTCACGGCGTATCCACCAATCTCGAGATCCGCGGTGCGCGAGCTCGTGACCCGGAACATCTCGATGGAGCCGTCGACCTGGACGGTTCCCGTGATCTCGATCGACGGCGCATTCGCGAGCGACTTGTCCAGACCGAGGCGAATCTTCGAGTAGATCGCCGGTGGTGCGCTGGGGAAGTAGAGATCGAACGGCTGGCTCGCCGCGTTCCACGCGACATCGAACTCGTTCTGCGTTGCTGCGGGGACCGCGCCGCCGTCGCTGATCGCCTCGAGCTTCTTGACGTGAAACGCCGCGCTCGTGACCGTGACCATCGTGTTCAGGTTCAGCGAGCCGGGCAGGGCGGGCGCTGCCTCCCACGCGACCAGCAACCCCTGAAACGCATCCGCGTCGCTGCTCGTTCCAGCATCGGCGGCTCCGCCCTGTGGCGCGTCGAGCAGGTTGGCGCCGTCGCCCGCAGCGTCACCGCACGCGGCAACAGCGACGAGCAACACCGACATCAGCCTCTGCATGGCACAGCTCTTGGTGCAACGTGGGGACCATCCACCCCTCGATGATAACGCAGTGAATTTCGGCATTGCGAGGCTGTGCAGATGATGATGAGTGTGCACGATTCGTACAAATTCATGGGTACCGACCTCCAAACTCTGGCGGGTGTCACGGAGATGGCCGTCCCCACAGGGCCCCGCGCGACCCTGGTCATCCACCTAGGTGATGATGACGGGTCCCGTGTCGTCGAGCTACCCGACGGGATCGACGTCACGTTCGGCCGGTCTCGTGGCGCCACCATCACGCTCGAGCACGAGAAAGTCTCGCGCATGCACGCGCGCATCCGGCGCCGCGACGACACCATCGACGTCGAGGACCTCGGCTCGCGCAACGGCACGCGCGTCAACGGCACCAAGGTCGAGGGCATCACGCGCATCGCGCACGGCGACGAAGTCTCGGTCGGCCCCATCATCGCCATCGTCAACATCACGAGCGGCTTGCGCCGCACCACGCAGATCGCCGACGCCGAAGCGGGGGAGCTGCGCCTCGCCGCCGAGGTCGATCGCTCCGTCCGCTATCACCGTCCCGTCACGCTCGCGCTCCTCCGCATCCCGAGCGACGCCGTCGTCGAGCAGATCGCCGCCACCCTGCGCCCCATGGACCTCATCGCCGAAGACGCTGGCGACGACTTCCTCGTGATCCTCCCCGAGCTCTCGCGCGCCGACGGCACCGCCGCCATCCAACGCGCCGTCGACATGGCGCTCGCGCAGAACGTGACCATCTCCGTCGCGACCGCGCAGTGCCCGGACGACGGCACCAGCGTCGAGCACCTCGTCGGCCAGCTCCGCGCCGGGCTCCGCTCGGGCCGCCCCCCGCGCGCCGAAACCGAAGTCCCGCGCTCCCCGCTCGTCCACGACCCCGCGATGCAGCGCGTGTACACGCTCGTCGATCGCATCGCCGACTCCGCGATGACCGCGCTCATCCTCGGCGAGACCGGCGTCGGCAAAGAGGTCATCTGCGAAGCGATCCACAAGCGCTCGTCGCGCCGCGATCGCCCGCTCATCAAGCTCAACTGCGCCGCCCTCCCCGAGACGCTCCTCGAGAGCGAGCTCTTCGGCCACGAGCGCGGCGCCTTCACGGGCGCCGAGCGCCGCAAGGTCGGCTTCTTCGAAGCAGCCGACGGCGGCACGCTCTTCCTCGACGAGATCGGCGACATGCCGCTCGCCCTGCAAGCCAAGCTGCTGCGCGTCCTCGAGCGCAAAGTGATCACGCGGGTCGGCGGCACCACCGAGGTCGCCACCGACGCGCGCGTCATCGCCGCCACGCACCGCGATCTCGAAGCCGACGTCCGCGCCGGCCGCTTCCGCCAGGACCTGCTGTTCCGCATCGGCGGCTTCACCATCGTCGTGCCTCCGCTCCGCGATCGTCCCGACGAGATCCTGCCGCTCGCAGAGCACTTCGTGCGCACGGGCGCCGACCCCGCGCGCGCGACGCCACAGCTCACGCCCGAAGCGCGCGACGCGATGGTCGGCTATTCGTGGCCCGGCAACGTGCGCGAGCTGAAGAACGCGATCGAGCGCGCACTCGTCCTCTGCGAGGAGAACATCACCGCAGCCGACTTGCCGGAGCGCATGCTGGACGCGTCGAAGCGCACGCGTCCGATCGGCGCCACGCTCAACACGGGCGCACGCGACGTGCGCGGCCAGCTCGCGGAGGTCGAGCGCGCGGCGATCGTCGCTGCGCTCGAAGCCGACGGGCAGAACCAGACCCGCGCGGCCCGCCGCCTCGGCCTCTCGCGCCGCGCGCTGATCTACAAGATGGAGAAGTACGGGTTGAAAGCTGCGCCATCTCGGCAGGATGGCTAGCACGCTGGCGCGTGTCTCCCTCTTGTCTCCTTTACGCAGTTGAAGGAACGCCTTGCGAGGATTCTTTCGCAAGCTGGGATCACTCGACATCTCTGAGCAACGCGCCGGGTATCGGAGGTCCAGGCTATCGTCGCGAGCATGGGTGACGGCAGCAACGACTGGCCTGGCGTGTTCGTTAGCTCGACTTGCTACGACCTCATGGATCTTCGATCCGAGGTCGAGGTGTGCATTCGCGACCTCGGCCTTGTGCCCGTGATGTCCGATCGCCCGACATCCGAGTTCGAAGTGAGCGGTTACCAGGACTCGATCACGACGTGCATCGAGAACGTGAAGAAGTGCCCGACGTTCGTCTGCGTCCTATCCAACCGATACGGACCGAGCCTTGGTAAGGCCGGATTCGAGGACATCTCGGCAACACATTTTGAGTATCGAGCAGCCATCGACGCGAAACGCCGGATTCTTTTCTATGCACGGGACCGACTGATTTCAGATCACGCGCTCTGGACGAACGCCAGCGTGCGGGCGGTTCGCTTCCGAAGTTCCCGTGGGTGGTGGACCCCAAAGACCATCGCGTCTTCGAATTCTTGACCGAGCACAACGAACTCTCGCCAGGAAACGATCCGAACTGGGTATGGCCGTTCCGAGATTCGGTGGAGTTGAAGCAACGGCTCGCCTTTGACCTTGGCGGCATTTCTCGACGCGCGAGATTGAAGTCGCTCATCGAAGCGAACCGTCTCCCGCTCTTCGCGCTCGCGCAGAACGCTTTCAGCGCGACGGAGACGACGAAGGACGTCACGGTCGAAGTGCACAACGTCGGACTACATCCAGCGCTCGAGGTCGAGATTGGTTTGAAGGGTTCGGAGGTGAGGCATCTCGCAGGGCGGCGATTCTGCGCTCGGCGCTGATCTTGCCGAGGACGTCGACAACTTCATCGTAACTTGTGTCCGAAGCTCGACGAGCGCTTCCTTTGCCTCCTTGAACGCGAGAACGTAGGTCGATCTGGCGCATTTTCGCGCGGTGGCGGCGAGGACGCGCTGATAGGCCGCATCGACGATTGCGAGATCGATCCCACCAACGTCGACCAAGTACGCGGGCATGCACTGGGTGGAGGCTTCGTGGTGCACCGTGGAACATGCGTCGCCCGGAGCGGCGAGTTTGTCGTGGCGATCGGATGAGAGTGTTTCCTGGGGGAACAGCGCCGAGTTCAGCGCCCGACGAATCCAAGCGCCGGTTTGCGAGCAGTGTTTCTTCGCGAGCCGAATCTATGAAAGCCGGAGGGTGAGGCGAGGATTGACCACGAAGTGCTATGACGAAACGCTGGTGTTCGACGTGGTCGGCTGCGGTAGACTTGCACCAATGCCCGTCAGCGCCGAGCTTCGCCGCGAGCTGCTCAGCCTTCCCGCGGAAGAGAGGGAGAAGCTCGCCGATGAGCTGTACGACAGCCTCGACGAGGAGGAGGCGCTCGATCCCCAGTGGGAGACTGCGTGGACCAAGGAGCTCCAGAACCGGATCGCCGATGTCGAGCAAGGTCGTGTCGAGCTGATCGACGGCGATGAAGTTCACAGACGGCTGCGCGCCAAGTTCAGCAAAGCGCGGTGAAGCCGTACCGCTATCACCCTGCGGCCGACCAGGAGTTTGAAGAGGCGATCGACCACGACGAGGCGGAGTTACCCGGTCGTGGCGAACGACTGGAGCACGAGGTCGGGCGTGTCGTGCTTCGCCTTCGGCGCTTTCCACTCTCGGCGCCGGTCTGGCCCGGGCTCGATAGCGTCTACGAAGTTCGCCGCGCGAAGGTCCGCCGGCATCCGTTCCTCGTCGTCTACATGGTTCACCCCGACCATCTGATCATCCTCGCTGTTGCGCACACGAGGAAAGAGCCGGGCTACTGGAGGGGCCGCATCGGCGACGCAGCACCGGCAACACCACGCCGGACCAAGCGGAACCCGCGCGATCGAAGTCGCGCGAGAATGAACGCGGCGAGCAAATCTCGTCGCCAAGATCGGCCCAAAGATTTTCTCCCCATCTTCTCCCCCGACCCATTCCTCCTCGACGAAGACGTTCGTCGCCGTCATTGACGGCGTTGCGGATGCGCTAACGATGTTGAGCACATCGCAATGCAGGCCCGCCTACAAGATGGAGAAGTACCGGCGAAGAGCGAAAGCTGAGGCTCCAGTCGTTGTCTCCCTCGTGTCTCCTTTCGGTGGGGAGACGACATGCATGCCAGCTTTGTTTCGATGATCCGCTGGCTAGACAGGCCCTTGGGCGAAAAGGCTTTGCGCGCATCGAGGCTGGCGCTATCGTCCTTTCATGACCTGCGCACTGGCCATGCGAATGCTCGGACTCTCGACGAGAGTTTCGGGCATCTGCGTGCGTGCGTGATCTGACAACGCCGACGGCTGCCCTCGTGGCAGCTGTACGAGCACGTCTCGAGGGTGGCCTCCGGCAGGAGGGCTGCCATGACGACTTCAGTTTCTGCGGCGACTTCGTTCATCTCGACCGCGATCCCGTTCGTGAATGCAGAGCCGCACCTTGGCTTCGCGTACGAGCTGGTGCTCGCCGACATCCTCGCGCGCCATCGCCGCCGGCGTGGCCGCGACGTGCGACTGCAAACTGGCACCGATGACAACAGCCTCAAGAATGTCGTCGCCGCGGCGCGAGCCGGCGTGCCCGTGCGTGCTTTCGTCGATGCCAACAGTGCGGCGTTTCACGCGCTCGCGCCGTTGCTGGACATCGCCCCCGACGACTTCCTCGCCACCTCGCGCGACCCGCGCCATCGTCCAGCCGTCGAGCGGCTGTGGCGCGCATGCCAGGCGCGCGGGGACCTATACCGGCGCACCTATCGCGGTCGGTACTGCGCGGGCTGCGAGGCGTTCGTCGAGAACGACATCGCGATCTGCGCTGAGCACGGCACGGAACCAGATATCGTCGAGGAGACCAACTGGTTCTTCCGTCTGTCGCGCTATCGCGAGCAGGTTCGAGCGGTGCTCTCCGATGGACGAGTGGGCATCTCGGCAGACGCCCGCGCGGAGACCCTCGCGTTTCTCGATGGCGAGGTGCGTGACCTGTCGGTGTCGCGCGACGCGAACCGAGCGAGCGGCTGGGGGATCCCGGTCCCCGACGATCCGTCGCAGGTGATCTACGTGTGGTTCGACGCGCTCGCGAACTACATATCGGCAACCTCGTGCGACGCACGACAACCCTCGTGGCAAAGCTCACCGGCTCCGAGCACCCCGTCGTCCCGGTGGCGCGTCTCACGCCGGAGGTGAGCGAGCTCCGGGCCGTCGCCGAAGCGCTGGCAGGGCGCGTCGACACCGCGCTGGAAGCGTTTCTGCCCGATGACGCGGCCACCGCGATCGTCGAACTCGATGCTGCAAATCGCTACCTCGAGGTCGTCGCACCGTGGCGACTCGCGCGCGCCGATCGCGACGCCGCGCTCGCCTCCCTCTACACGCCTCTACACGCCGCTCGAGGCCGCGCGGTTCGCAGCCGGCGAGCTCGAGCCGTTCGTGCCCGGCGTCGCGCGGATCATCGCGGACCGGCTTGGTCACGCCGAGCTCACGCCAACGTGGGGCGTGCTCACCGCCGGTGCCGAGCTGCGCCTCGGTCCGCCGCCGCTCCCACGAACGCGACGTTGAGAGACTTCGAGGATGTAGCCGGGAGAGCAGGAAGCGATTCTCGTTCTGATCATCTTTCGACCTCGACCGATCGCGCTCGCGTCGTTCACCGCATTCCTAGCGGACCGCGCGGGGGGAGAGCTGGCTTGCGCCGTGGCTGTCCGCGAACGTCTGGCTCGGCGCGAGCGCGCTCGAGCGCGGTGACGTGTGTCGGGAGGGCTGTCGTTCACGGTGCCGACGCGGCCGTTCCGCGGACGCTGACGCCGCGGCCGAATGTGACGCCGAGCGAGATGCGCGCGAAGTCGTAGTCGCTCGTGTAGCCGCCGTCGTACGAATCCTCGTTGACGAACACGTGAAGCCAGCGAGCATCGGCGCGAAATCCGATCCAGTCGCGCAGCCAGTAGGTCGCGGTGCCGCCGACGTTGAATGCAGCGTGGGTCTGGTCGCTGTTGTACTCGCCGGCGTTGTGGATCCACGCGTGGATGAAGCCACCGCCCGCAGCGCCCGTGAACGTCCACCTCGTCTTCTGTGCGATGGGGATGACGCCGATGACGTTGCCCGTGATCACCCACGCGTCGGTGTCGCTGTCGATGCACTGGCCCACGACGCCGGGAATGCAGGCGTTAGGCACCGAGTCGATCTCGGCGTCCTTGTAGAAATGGTGGTGGCGATCGATGTCGAGCTCGAGGCCGACGCGACGGCCGAGGTAGCCGAGCGCGAGGCCCCATCCGCCGCGGCGGAGCTCGACGTCACCGAAGTTCGCGTGGAGGTACGGTGTCGCCGTGAGTTGATCTGCGTGCGCGGGGGCGGTGAGCGCGACGACGAGGAGCAATGAACGTCTCATCATGCCGAGTCTGACTCGCGACTGCTTGAGACTTTCTGAAGCGGTCCTTCGATGACCACGGAGAGCCCGTGCGGGTCGATCGCCGCGAGCGACAAACTCCAGCCATGCACGCGCACCACGCGTTGTGCGATGTCGAGACCGAGGCCACGGCCGTGTGGTGCACGCGTGCGGGCTTCGTTGCCGCGGCGTCCCCGCTCGAGCAGACGCTCGATGTCGTCGGCGGCCATGCCCGGGCCGTCGTCGAGGATCTCGAGCGAGAACCGCGCGGCGTCGAGCTCGTCGAGCGTGACGGCTACGTGGCCGCCGGGTGGGACGTGCTGGACGGCGTTGAGCACGAGGTTGCTCACCGCCTGCTCGACGAAGGTGACGTCGCCGGCGGCGAACAACGGCCGCTCGGGAAGGGCGTGCTCGATGGACAGGCCGTGGTTGCGCGCGATCGGCAAGTGACGCGCTACGACGCGCTCGATCAATGCGGAGAGGTCGAAGCTCTCGCGGCGGTGGGCGGGCTCGCCGGCCTCGAGCTTGGCGGCAAGCGACAGGTTGTGGATCAGCGACGCGATGTAGTGCGCCTCGTCCATCGCGGAGTCCACGCGCGGTTGCTGCTCGGGTGTGGCGTGCTTCGCGAGCGCTGTGAGGTGACCTTGCAGCACCGTCAGCGGCGTCATCACGTCATGCGTGGTGTTGTCGAGGAACTCGCGCAGGGTGCGCTCGCGCTGTTCTTGGGCGGCCATGCGCGCGCGGATCTCGCGGCCGGCGTCGTTGAACGCGCGCGCGAGGTCCGCGATCTCGTCACGGCCACGGACGGTGACTTGCGATTCGTAGCTCGCGCTCGCCGACGAGCGGACCTCCTTCGTGAGCGTCCGGATCCGCCGCACGGCGGGCCCGACGCCGAACATCACAGCGACGAGAACGATCAGCAGCACCGGTGCCCACACGCGAAGCGGGATCAGCTCGAGGACCGACTCGTCAGACTGGACGTCCGGCTGGCGGACGAATACGAACGCGCACGGGCCGTCCTCCCACGGCATGCGGACCAGCACCTCGCGCATCGATGGTGTGCCGTCGACGTGACGGACGACGGGCGACTCGCGAGCGATGCGCGCGCGCAGATCGTCGTCGATGTGCGGCGCCAACGCGTGGCTCGGGGCGAGCTGCGCGTCGTACGCGAAGGTGCCCATGCCGCGTAGGTTCGCGTCGTCGGCGATCACGAAAGGCAGAGGGAACGGCATCGGCACGTCCCCTTGTCCGTGGCGCTGACGCGGAATCGGAAGCGGGCGCGTGGGCAGGACCTGCCAGGTCGCGGGCGAGCGCTCGCAGGCATCGCGTCCGCCGGACTGCATGTAGTTGGCGATGGCGCGCACCACCATGTCGGACTCGGCCTGCTCGATGAACCGCGCGCGGAGCCAGACGACGAGGATCAGCACGGGAACCGCGACGAGCAGCGTCGTGACGGCGATGCGGGTGCGTAGCTTCACGGCAGCTCGTCTTTGCGGACGCGATAGCCGATGCCCCACACCGTCTCGATCGGACACGCGTCGCCGAGCTTCTTGCGCAGCCGCGAGATGTGCACGTCGAGCGTCCGTGGCGTCCCCTCGCGTCCCGGATCGAGGACGTTCGCGACGAGCCAGACGCGCGTCACCGCTTGCCCGCGTCGTCGCACCAGCGCGACCAGGAGCTCGAGCTCGACGCGCGTGAGCTCGACCACGCGCCCGGCCACGCTCACCTCGGCGGCGCCCGGATCCACGCGCAGCGTACCGATCTCGACCACGTCGCTGACCACCAGCGAAGGGCGACGCAGCCGCGCACGCACGCGCTCGATCAGCTCCTGTGGCCAGAATGGCTTGGTCATGTAGTCGTCGGCGCCGAGCTTCAGCGCGCGCACCTTGTCGTCGGTCGAGTTGCGCGCCGACAGTACGAGCACGGGCAGCTGCGCCGCGGCACGCACCGCTTTGAGCACATCGAGTCCATGCGTTCCGGGCAGCATCAAGTCGAGGATGACGAGGGATAGCGAGCGCAGCACGGGAGGTGTCGGGGCACGCCCCTCGGTCCACCACACGGGCTCGAAGCCGGCCTCGCGCAAGTGCTCGACGAGCTGCCTGCCGAGCTGCTCGTCGTCCTCGATGACCAGGATCCGCTCGCTCATCGCCGCGCCCGAGCGTAGCGAACATTGCTTGCGATTCCCTTAAGCGTTACGCCCCGCGTGCAACGCCGACGCGGCGCGACGCCGACGCCGACGCCGACGCCGACGCGACGCCGACGCGACGCGACGACGCACTCCGCACTCCGCACACGCGGCCGCTAGGG
>JAEYYV010000109.1 GCA_023428295.1 Pseudomonadota bacterium | reverse complement strand
GAGCTCGCCGCGTGGAACCGCGCGCGCGGCAAGAGCGTGCTCGATCACCTCGACGATATCTATCGGCGCGTCGGCCTGTTCGTGACCGAGCAGGTCTCGCTGACCAAGCCGGGCGCCGACGGGCTCGCACAGATCCGCGCCGCCATGGCTCGCTTCCGCGCATCCCCGCCGAAGGAGCTCGCGGGTCACGCGGTCGACACGGTCGTCGATCTGTCCAAGGGCGATGGCGGCTTTCCGCCGAGCGACGTGCTCGTGTTCAAGCTCGCCGGTGGACGCCGCGTGATCATGCGGCCGAGCGGCACGGAGCCCAAGCTCAAGAGCTACTACGAGGTTCGCGTCGAGGTCGCTGGCGGAGAAGCGATGGCCGCCGCGCGCGCGCGCGGCCTCGCCGATCTCGGCAAGCTACGCGACGCGCACCAAGCGCTGCTCGCGTGATCAATCGCAGTTGTTGTAGAAGCCGGTGATCACGTTCGACTCGGCGCTGCGCAGTCCCGACGCGTAGACCGCCTGCACCTTCACTTGCACGTTCTGGAAGTAGCAAGGGTTGATGTAACAGGCTTCGCCGTTCGTCACTTTGGCGGAGTGGCGGCCGGAGATCAGCTGATGCTCGACGAGCGTGTACGACGGAGTGCAGCTCAGCGTCGTCGTCTCTTGCTGGTTCTGAACATCGTAGCCAGTGAACGTCACCTTCAGCGGAGTCGGGAACGATCGGAAATCGAAGTTCGGCGTGACGTACTTGTAGTGGAGGATGTAGCCGGCCGCGTCGTCGGTGGGGAGCCAGTTCGGCGCGGTGGTGCCGCCACCGGTGAGCACCGGGGTCTGCGTCGCGTACGTCGTGACGACGTTCGAATCGACGGACTCGGTGCGTCCGGTTCCCGTCGCGCGAACGACGTACGAGTACTGGACGCCGTTGGCGACGATATCGGTCTCGCTCGTCATGAGTGACGGACTGCCGAGCGCGGTGAACGGTCCCGTCGCGGAGGTGCCGCGATAGACCTGATACGTGAGGCCGTCGATGTTCGGCGGCGCGGTCCACGATAGGTTGATGACGCGCGAGCCGGTGGAGCTCGCGAACAACGCCGACGGTGCCGGTGTGGCGAGCGGGGCTGCCTCGGACGGTGTGACCTCGACGAAGTCCGAGAGCGCGCCGAGGCCTTCGGCGTTCTTGCCCTGCACCGCGAAGCGATACGTGGTGCCGTTTGCGAGGCCCTCGATCAGCGCGGAGGTGGCCGGCGTCTCGAGCGGATGCGTGATCGGCTGGCCGTCCGAGGTCTGCGAGATCAGGTACGTGTCCGCACCTTCGACCGCGTTCCACTCGAGCGTCACCTGGCCATTGTTCGGCGTCGCTGTCAGCTGAGGCGCCGGCAGGCTGGTGGTCGGCCCGGCGGCGTCGTCCGCCTTCTTCACGATATCGCCGCACGCGACGAGCAGCGGCACCACGACCAAGATCCCTCTGAACATCACCCCCATTATCCACGGATCGAGGGATCAATGGGTGACGAGTTGCTCGATGAGCGCGCGTAGCTTGTCGAAGTCGACCGGCTTCACGAAGTGAGCCGCAAATCCCGCCTCTGCGGTCTTCGCGCGATCTTCGCGCTGCCCGTAGCCCGTGAGCGCGACGAGCTTGGTCGCCGAGAGATGCGGCTTGGCGCGGAGCGATTGCGCGAGCTCGAAGCCATCCATCACCGGCAGGCCGATGTCGAGGATGCCCACGTCGGGGCGGAACTTCTCGGCCACGTCGATCGCCGAGAGCCCGTCGTGTGCGAGCTCCACGTCGTACCCGATGGACACGAGCAGGTCGCGCAGCATGTCGGCCGCGTCCACATTGTCATCGACGACGAGTACGCGCGCTTTGGCGTGGGGCTGTGTCTCCGGCTCCGCGGACGCCTGCTCGGTGGCGCTCGCCGGCATCGCGAGGCGCGGCAGCGACACGACGAGCTCGCTGCCACGACCTCGGCCTTCACTGCGCGCGTGCACCGTGCCGCCGTGAAGCTTCACGAGGTTCGCGACGATCGCGAGGCCGAGCCCGAGCCCGCCTTGCGAGCGCTCGATCGATTGGCGCGTCTGGATGAACGGCTCGAAGATGGTCTCGAGCATCGACGGATCGATGCCGATCCCGGTGTCGACGATCGACAGGACGGCGCGATCCTCCTCGGCTCGACCGCGCACGACGATGCGGCCGCCGGGTGGCGTGTACTTCGCCGCGTTGGTCAAGAGGTTCGTGATGATCTGCGCGAGGCGGCTCGCATCGGCCATCACGAACAGATCGCGCGGGACGTCCACGTCGAGCTGATGACGCTGCTCCTCGAACAGCGGGCTCGCGACCTCGATGGATCGCGCGAGCGCCTCGGCCAACGCGACGGGCGCGAGGCGCAGCTCCACCTTTCCACGCGTGATGCGCGAGACGTCGAGGAGATCATCGACGAGCGCGACCAGGTGCTTCACCTGCCGCTCGATCACCGCGCGCTCGCGCTCCGCACCCACGTTGGACTTGAGCCGCATCAGCTGCAGCGCCGTGGAGATCGGCGCGAGCGGGTTACGCAACTCGTGGCCGAGCATGGCGAGAAACTCGTCCTTGGCGCGGTTTGCCGACTCTGCTTGCTGCTGCGCGATCGCGAGCGCGGTGACCTCGTGCGCGATCACCGCGATGCCGAACACAACGCCCGCATCGTCGTAGAGCGGCTGATAGATGAAGTCGATGTACGTCTGCTCGGACGTGCCGTCCGGGCCTCGCTCGAGCATCACGGGAGTCGAGCGTCCGATGTACGGCTCGCCGGTCTGGTACACGCGATCGAGCAGCGCGACGAAGCCCTGGTCGACGACCTCGGGGATTGCCTCCGCGACGCTGCGACCGAGGACATCGACGCGCCCCGCGAGGCGCCGATAGTACGAGTTGGCGATCTCGAACACGTGGTTCGGCCCGCGCAGGATCGCGATCGACACCGGCGCTTGCTCGAAGATGCGAGCGTAGCGGCGCGCGTTCTCGCGCTCGACGTTGCGCACCGCCGTGCGAAGGAGCTGCGCCTCGACGTGCGCCACGAGCTCGCGCGACGAGAACGGCTTGACGAGATAGTCGTCGGCGCCGCGCTGCAGACCTTCGATGCGCGCTTCCTCGCCAGCGCGCGCCGATAGCATGATCACGGGGACGTCGCGCAGCGCATTGCTCGCGCGCACGGCCGCGAGAAGTCCGAACCCGTCGAGCTCCGGCATCATCACGTCGGTGACGAGGAGGTTCGGCGGCTGGCGAGCCATCGCGGCGAGCGCCTCGCGGCCATTCGCGACGGCCTCGATGTCCCAGCGCTGACCGAGGATGCGGCGGATGTAGTCGCGCATGTCGGCGTTGTCGTCGGCTACCAGGATGCGCTCGCGCATGGACACGGGGACCGGCGCGCTCGCCTCGTCGGGGAGCCAACGCATGGCCTCCTCGACGAACGCATCGCGCGCACCATCCGCGCGCAGCGGCGCGGCGCTCTTGGCGAGCGGACGATCGCCGATCGGGATCGAAACAACGAACGTGGAGCCGACGCCCACGGTGCTCCTCACGTCGACGGTGCCGCCGTGCAATCGCACGAGCTCCTGCACGAGGGCGAGGCCGATGCCTGTTCCCTCGTGCGTGCGGCCCTTGATCGTCTCGACGCGATGAAAGCGCTCGAAAACCCGCGGTAGCTCGTCCTCGGGAATGCCGCTGCCGGTGTCGCGCACCGAGAGCTCGACGAGATCGCCGCGGCGCGCGAGCCGCACCTCGATCTCGCCCGCGAGCGTGAACTTGAACGCGTTGGAGACGAGGTTCAGGACGATCTTCTCCCACATGTCGCGATCGACCTGCACGAGCGTGTCGAGCGGCGGACACTCCACGAGCAGCCGGAGCCCGGCCTTCTCCGTGGCAGCGCGAAACACGCTCGCGAGATCCGCGGTGAGCTGCGACAGCTCGACCGGCTCGAAGTTCACCGTGGCGCGTCCCGCCTCGATGCGCGAGAAGTCGAGCATCGTGTTCACGAGCTTCAACAGGCGCAGCGCGTTGCGATGAATGGTGGCGAGCTCGTCGCGAACGGGCGATGACACGTCGCTCTCGAGCAGCGCACCGAGCGGCCCGAGCATGAGCGTGAGCGGCGTGCGGAACTCGTGGCTGACGTTCGAGAAGAACGTGGTCTTCGCGTGATCGAGCGCCGCGAGCATCTCCGCGCGCCGCCGCTCCTGCGCGTACGCGTCCGCGTTGGCGAGCCCGGCGGCGAGCTGACCGGCGAACAGCGAGATGAACTCCTTGAACGCACCATCGAAGCGGCGGTGTGGATTCACACCCGCGACGAAGACACCCGCGCTTCGGGCCTCGCCTTGTCGTGCGAGCGGCAGGGCGTACGCGACAGTGGGCGCCGCCTGCCACGGGCCCGGCGGCCACGCGGCGTGCGCCAGCGGGACCTCGCAGGGCTTACCCTCGTCGAGGGCGACGAGCCACGGCGATGTCGCGTCGAGCTGATCGACGGCCAGCGGATCGCCGGGGGGAAATCCGGTCTGCGCTGCCAGGCGCAGCGCGCCTTCGTCGTCGTGGAGATACGTCAGCGTGAACGGCAGATCCCGCGCTTCGCGAACGAGGCTGCGCTCGAGTCCCGCGAGCACGCCTTCGCGTGTCTTCGCGCCGGCGATCTGCGACGCCATGTTGCCGAGCAGCGTCACGCGACGCTCGCTGATGAGGCGCGGCGTGTCTTCCGAGACCACGCAGAGGAGGCCGCGTACCTTGCCGTCGTCGTCGTAGAGCGGGCTGTACGAGAACGTGTGGTAGGTCTCCTCGCGAAACCCGAAGCGCTCGAGGAACAACTGGAGTCCCTCGTCCCACGTTCCTTTGCCGGCGAGCACGGAGACCAAGCGCGACTCGATCACGTCCCAGACTTCGCTCCACACCTGCTTCGTCGGACTGCCGAGTGCGTTGGGATGCTTCGTACCGAGCGTGTCGGCGCGATACGCGTCGTTGTAGAGGAACGCGAGATCGTCGCCCCATCCGAGCCACATCGGAAACCGCGAGGTGAGCACGATACGAACCGCCGCCTTGAGTCCCTGTGGCCACCTCTCGACGGGACCGAGCGATGTTGCAGTCCAGTCCTTCGCGCGCATGAGCGCAGCAAGCTCGCTATCGCCGGGGAACAAGACGTCGGACATTGCGACCGTCACACCATAGCGATCTTTCATCGAAAAGCGCTCGACAGCTCATCGCTTCGTCAGCGCACACCCGAGCCTCCACACAGCCTCGGACAGCTCCCGCTGCGTGAGACGAGCGAACCCGAACCTCACGCAGCGCCTACACTCTCCGATCCAACGAGAAGTCCTTTGCAAATGCGACCGCTCCCCCTGTTCGAGATCGATCGCCGCACTGGTTCGACCCATGCCGCCCGTTTCCGTGGGCGCGTGGCGCGTCGAGCTGTACCCAGGATCCATGCGTTCCGTCGCTGTTCTCGCGTTCGTTGCCGTGCCGGCTCTTGCCAGCTGCGCACTCTCCCCGCAGATCAAACGCGCACAGGCGATCTCCGACGCGAAGGAGAAGGTGACCCGATCGGCCTCCGCCGAAGATGCGATCGCACTCGCGGAGGCGATCCACACCGCGTACGAACAAGGCGACTACGCGTCCAACTTCGCGCAGCTCTCGGCCGACGTGCTGAGCGCGCAGTACGCGCTGGACCGCGCCACCACCCACGCCGGCTCCGACGCGCCGGTGGTGCTCGTGTGGCGTGGCGTGTTGTTCGAGGACACGGGACGCGTGACCGAAGCGCGCGAGCAGTATCGCCAGTCGTTCGGGCTGCGGCCGAGTTACCTCGCGGCGAGCAAGCTCGTTCCGATCTACGGAACCCTTCACGACGCAGACTCGATCGTGGACGTCTGCACGCGCACGTACCCCACGACGAACACGGCGGACCGGCGGATCGCGCTCGTCGATCTGTGCAGGCAGGAGCTGGCGCTGCTCGTGCCGAAGGATCAGGTGCTCGCGTGGCTCGATCCGGAGGTCGCCGCTTGGTATCGGCGCGAGGTCGACCGTCGCGAGAAAGCCGAGCTCGCGAAGCAGGAGCAGCAGCGGCTACGCAAGGAACGCGCGGAGAAGGTGGCCGCGTACATGCAGAAGTGCTCGGCGACGTGCCACGACCGCGGCGTTGCATGTCAGGACCGCTGCTCGCCCGGCGATCCCGCGTGTCAGGAGCGATGCGAGACGAGCTATGGCAGCTGCGTCGACGCGTGCGAAGCGGCAGCGCACAAGGCGATCACTTCTCCTCCGACGGGGGCGAGCTCGACGTCGAAGAAGGCTGCGGAAGCGGAGGGAGTAGATCGTAGAAGCGATCCATCTGCTCGCGCTGCTTCACGGGCATGAACTCGAAGTTGCGACCGCGGTCGATGATCTCCCAGAACTCCTTGGACTCGACCTTCAGGAGCTGCTCGCGGATCGACCACAGCCGATCGCGATCCTCGCCCTCCATGTCCTTCGCGATCTTTCGCGCGCGATCGACGGCGCCGACGGTGAGGTAGTAGCAGGCGAGCTTGATCTGCGCCTTGCGAATGCCCTGGAGACCCGACTCCTGGCGCTTGACGCGCAGCGGCTGATCGAGCTCGAGGAACATCGAGAGCAGCTGGTCGTCGAGGTCCGAGGGTACCGTCTTGCCACCTTGCGCGTGCGAGAGCTCGCACAGCGCGGCGACGTCCCACGCGACGGTCTCCGTCACGAAGCCGAGCTGCATGTCGTAGCTCGTGCGGCCGTAGTAGATCATGTGGCGCACGCCGGTGATGGTCATCTCCGACGAGCCACCACGGATCATGCTCTCCACCATGAGCCGGTACTGGTTCATCACGTTGTACGCGGTGCGAACAGCGCGCGCGTTGAGCGCCGCGCGCAGGTAGCTGTTCATGAACCGGAACGCGAGATCGAGGACGTCCATGTCCTTCTTCGCGAGCGCCGCCTCCGCGATGTACCGCGTGTCGATCGCGATGAGGTAGTTGATGTCCGGCATGTCGCTCTGCGCTTCGGCGTAGATGCCGAGGTACTGGCGCAGCGCCTTCCACTCGAGCCACATGCGATCGTTCTCGAGGTCGCGCAGTGATTCCGGATCCATCGCGACGAAGTCCGGGTTGCTCGCGATGCCCTCGTGGATCCGGTGCCACGTCGGCTCCGCGCGATGCTTGATGTCGAGGTAGTCGACGACGAAGTCCTTGATCGCGTCGACGGCGCGACTCGCGATGATCTTGTCCTTGCCGGAGATGGAGTTGGACGTGATGTCCGTGAGCTCCTCGAGTGCGGTGATCGCGTTCGTCTGGCCCTGCTTGAGGTTCTTCGCGTCCGACGACAGCGCGCTCTCCCGCAGATCGACAGCGGCCTCTGCCTGGATGCGCGCGATCAGGTTCACGGGCTCGAGGAAGCGGAACACGTACGCGAAGTACGGCAGCATGATCACGATGCTCGCCCCGGTGGCGAACATCATCGCGATCACCGTGGCGCGCGGCACGAAGTCCGAGTGCAGCGACAGCGACAGGAACACGCCGACGACGCACGTGATCACGTAGTACGACATCACCGCGACGTTCGTGCGATCGCGCAAGAACATCCGCGCGACACCCGTGTAGCGATCGGACGTGAGCTGCACGAGCAGCGACACGACCGTGATCACGATGCCGAGCACCGCAGCGGTCATGCCTGCGAGCCCCGACAATGCGTCGGTGATGAGGCCCGGCTCGAAATGGAGAAGGCGTCCCCCGCCCTCCGTCGCCGGAGCACCGCCGATCACGTAGTGATCGATGAGATAGAAGACCGCGAACCCGAGGACCGAGATGCCGCCGAGGATGGCGACCGGGCCGAGCCAGAGACGCAGACTGCCGACTTTCGCCGCGCGTCCACGACGGACTGTTACCCCTGACACGCGACCAATCTACATCAGGCCTGCAGGTACCACGCCCGGCGTCGGTGCCGAATACGTCGTATCCCAGGTCTGCGACGTGTTCTCACTCGTCTCGTCGGCGCCCGTCACTCCGTTTCCTGCACTGCCCGTCTGGAACCCATTCTCTTGCGCGGTGCGCTTCGTCGACTTGCCCGATGCAGGTGCCGTTGCTTGCGCGGCGATCGTGCGCGCATCGGGCTTGTACGCGGTGGGCGTGGAGTCCGCATCGGGACCATCGATCGCCACGCCGCTCTTGTCGACGAGGCCGTTCGCCGCGGTCGGCGCGCCCGCGAGGAGCAGATCCACATCGCGCACGTTGTCGCTCGTGCCGTCCCACGTGAACAGCACGATGATCTCGCCGCCGTTGGTCAGGCTCGGAACACCGCTGCTCGCGATCGGCGTCATCGTCGCGAGCGAGTACGTCGGCGCGCTGCCGTACGTGGTGGTGAAGTTCGCGACGGAGTCGATCGCCACGGTGATCACGCCCTGCGGCGGAATCGTCGCGCCCGCGGGGAACTTCACGATGAAGTCCGTCGAGTCCACGGTGGGCGAACCCTCGGGCAGACGGAAGTACGTGCCGGAGTCCGAGAGGTAGTACCCGGACAGATCGATGGGCGCTGCGCCGGGATTCGCGATCTCGATGAACTCGCCCATCGACGGCGCGAGCACGACCTCGGTCAGAAGCAGCTTCGCGCTCGTCTGCGGCGGTGGACCATCGCCCGGTGGCGGGTTGGTCATCGAGCCATCGCTCGACATGGTCCCTGAATTTGCGTCTGGCGTGGGCTCGTCGTCGCCGCCGGTGGCGGGCGCCAAGACGCCTTCTGCACAACCAGCCGATGCCAGAATCACGAGGAGGACGCGATGCAGCACGGGCGATGGCGTACCTTATTCCACGCGATCGGCTCAACCTGTTTTTCGTGTATGGTCCCCCGCAACCGCATTCAGAAGGAGACCGAACGTGGCTGAAGTAACTCTCGAAGAGCGTGGCCGAGCACTAGAAGATCAGTTCTTCGAGAAGGAGAACGCGCAGAAGCTCGCGGCAATGAAAGAGAAGCTCGACTCGCAGCGGTCGCGCGAGGACCTCCGCAAGGCGTCCGGCATGTCGGACGACGCGGTGCTCGACAAGCTCGTGAGCTTGGGCCTCAAGTCCAACACCATCGCGGCGTTGTCGCTCGTGCCGCTCATCTCCGTCGCGTGGGCGGATGGCGAGATCCAGGACAACGAGCGCACGGCGATCCTGCAAGGCGCGCACGGCAAGGGGCTCGAGCAGGGCACGGACGGCTACGAGCTGCTCCAGACCTGGCTCGTGAAGAAGCCGAGCGATGACCTGTTCACCGCGTGGGAGTCGTATATCAAGGCGCTCGCATCGCAGCTCAACGAGGAGCAGAACCGCCTCCTCAAGAACCAGATCGTCGGCTTCGCGAAGATGGTCGCGGCGTCGGCCGGTGGCATCCTCGGCTTTGGCAAAGTGAGCAGCGACGAGGAGAAGGTCCTCAGCCGAATCGAAGCCGCGTTCCCTCGCTGATGAACTGGCTCGGTAAGACGGGCGTCAAGGTCTCGCGTGTCGCGCTCGGCACGATGTCGTTCGGTGGTGACGCCGATGAAGCGACCGCCGCCGCTATCTGGCGCGCTGCGCTCGATGCGGGCGTGAACCTGATCGATACCGCGGACGTCTACAACGAAGGACGCTCCGAGGAGATCGTGGGGCGGTTGCTCCAGGGTCATCGCGATCAGCTCGTGCTCGCGACCAAGGCGTACTTTCCGATGGGCGCGGGGCCCAACGATCGCGGCTCGTCTCGCTATCACCTCGTGCGTGCGGTCGAAGCGTCGCTGCGGCGCCTGCAGACGGATCGCATCGATCTGTTCTACCTGCATCGCTTCGACGACATCACCGCGCTCGACGAGTCGCTGCGCGCGCTCGAGGATCTCGTGCGTGCTGGCAAGATCCTCTATCCGGCGTGCTCCAACTTCGCGGCGTGGCAAGTCGCGCACGCGCTCGGCATCGCCGCGCGCAACGCGTGGGCGCCGCTCGTCGCGATCCAGCCGATGTACAACCTCGTGAAGCGCGCGGCGGAGATCGAGATCCTGCCGATGGCCGGCGCGCTCGGCGTCGCGGTGATTCCGTACAGCCCGACGGGCGGTGGCCTGCTCACCGGCAAGTACGGTGCGAACCACGCGCCCGAGAGCGGGCGGCTGTTGTCGAACAAGATGTACTCGACGCGCTACGCGGACCGCTCGCTCTACCCGATCGCCGACGCGTTCTGTGCGATCGCGAAGGAGCTCGGCCACGCGCCGGCGACCCTCGCGACCGCGTGGGTCGCCTCGCATCCGCACGTGACGAGCGTGCTCGTCGGTGGACGCAACACGGAGCAGCTCGCGCCCACGCTGGCCGCGACCACCGTGGTGCTCGACGAGGAGACGCGAGCGCGGATCACGGCGCTCTCGCCCTCACCACCGCCCGCGACCGATCGAAACGAAGAGACCAGCGCGCACAACTACGGCGCGCGCTAGGTCCTGATCACATCGGCTTGAGGATGCCGAGCGCGAGCAGGAGGCCGACGATGCCGCCTGCTCCGACGACCGCGCCGAGGATGAGCTGGAACGGCGCGAGCTTCTTCGAGAGCTCCATCGCCTTGGTCTCGGCAGCCGACTCGCCGGGGATCCACTTCGCGATCTGCGGCATGCCGAACAAGAAGCCGAGGAGGATCGCGCCCCAGCTCGCCGTAATGGCGAACAGGCCGAGCGTGGGGAAGTGCGGGAGGATGCGGAACGTGTTGATCGGCCCGAAGTTGAGCAGCGCCCACAGGCCCAGCGCGAGGAGACCAACGCCGATGAACGCCTGGAATGGCACCAGCTTGTCGATGAGCGCCTTCGCGTCGGGCTTCTTCGCGACGATCAAACCGGACACGCCGAGAATGCCGCCCGCGATCATGAGAATGATGAGTAACCAGCCAAGACCGCCGATCATGTTGCCTCCCTCGAAAAAGATGCGCGCGAGTCTGCGCGCCCGGGGACGATGATACGTCAGTACGCGTCGACCATCATCAAATTGAGGGACGGCTTTCGCGGGGCGCGCTCTCGAAGACGCGCACGAAGCTCGTCGACGCCGTCGCCGCTGAGGCGCTCGAGCTCCTCCTTCCACTGTAAAGATCGCGCGGGATCGGATCGCTTCGCCGCGCGCGAGCCCCACAGAAGGAGCTGGCCGCGTCGATACGCGTCGGTCTCGTGGGCGAGGCCGGCATCCACGTGTGCGACGGCGCGCTCGGGTGCATCGTCCTGCATCGCGAGCCACGCGGCGGTGAGGCGCAGCGACGGATCCTCCGGGGACTCGCCGACCGCGCGCTCGATCGCGGCGCGCGCAGCGGGCACGTCGTGGCGATGCTCGTACGCGACCGCGGCAGCGTTCACGTGATCGGTCGTCGGCGAGTGCGGCGCCACGAAGCCATCGAGCGCGGTCGCGACGAAGCCGGCGCTGTCGGGGATCGAGGTCATCTCCCAGCCGCCCTGCGGACCGTCCCACTGCCACGCGACCTCGGCCCACCTGCCCTCGCACGTGGGCGCGCGATCGACGCCGACATGCGCGCGCAGCTTCGACGGCGAGACGACGACGCAGTGAACGTTCACGCCCTGCGCGAGGATCCCGCCGAACTGCCGCTTCACGCCCGCGTCCTCGCGATCGCCCAGGAAGCGAGCGAGGTCGCGCGGCACGAGAGGCGCGCTGCGATTCTCGATCAGGTGACGCAAGCGACGCTCGCGGCGAACGGAGTGATCGGACCACGCGTGCGATGCGCGGAACTCGCCGCGCTGGATCGACGCCGTCTTGTAGTGGTTGTTGCAGACGAGGTACTCGGCGCCGGGGCTCGGACGATGCACCTCGATGTGCGGTCCCGCGATCTCGAGGACGAGCGCTGACTTCTCTCGCGCGCTCCCGATCGCCACGCCCCAGCTCGACGAGACCTCGTGCTCCTTCGCGATCGCGATCGCATCCGCGAGCGTCTCCGCGCGGCGCGCGATCTCGTGGATCACGTCGACGATCATCGCGCCCGACCAGGTGACTCCCGTGTGCCAGCGCGTGTGCGGCGCGATGACGAGGCCCGCCTCGTTCACCACGGTGACCGCGGGTGCATCGGCGCCGCGCGCGGAGAAGAAGCCGTAGCGCTGCCCCTTGTCGGGTGCACACACGACGAAGCTCGGCGCGACGTCCCACACGCCGATGCCGGGGAAGTCGAAGTTGCGCGCGAACATCAGCTCGCCGTCGCCGGTGGCGTTGCCCCACGCGATCGCCGTCGAGCACGCGGGGATCGCGGCGGCGGTCGCGCGCGCGGTCATCGCCTTGCCGAACGGGCCGAGGCGTCCGCGCGCGAACAGCGACACGCAGTTCTGCAGCGAGTCCATCGTGGCGATCGTGCGCATCGCGGCGCTGGTGTCGTGCTTGCCGAGCTCTTGCGAGACCGCGTCGGCAAACGCCCGCGTGCGCGCCGCGAGCTCGGCGGGCCGCCTCCGCGCGAGGTTTGCCTGCCACGCGGTGGCGAGCGTGCGAATCGCGAACGTCTCGAGCTTGCCCATACCACCGGCGAGCACCTTCTCGGGCATCGCGCTGTAGAACTCGACGAGGCGCGCGGCATCCTGCGCGGTGAGGCGGCCGTGCTGCGCGCCCATCTCCACTTGGGTTCCGGTCAGGCGAGCGAGGAACAGAGGCTTGGTCTTCACGAGCGCTTCTTCTTTCGTTTGGGACGCAGGGGTTCGAGGACGCGATCGACGAGCTCGGAGACGACGTCGTCCGGACGCGCGATGCCGAGGACATGGTGGACGAGCACGCCGTCGACCACGGCGAGCACGAGATCGACGACGCGCGCCGGATCGCACGGCAGCACGTCTTTGCGAGCGACGCCCGCCCGCAGATCGGCGACGAGCGTGTCGCGCCCCGCGATCACCACGCGCCGCTCGCGCTCGAGGAGGTTCGCGACATCGCGCCCGCCCACGGCCCACAGCTGCAGCAGGCCGCCGATCAGCTGCGGGCGCTCGCGGTGAAATGCGAGCGTGGCCTCCACGACCGCCTTCAAGCGATCGAGCGGGTGCGACGCCTGCATCACCTTGGTCGTGATCTCGGTCGTGATCTCCCGATACATCTGATCGAGCACGCTCTCGAACACGGCGTTTAGGTCGGGAAAGTAGAAGTACAGCGTGGGCCGCTTCACGCCGATGGCGTCCGCGAGCTCGCGCATCGAGGTCTGCATGCCGCGCGTCCGGAGCACCTCGAACGCTTGGTTCGCGAGCTGGTGACGGCGTTCGAGGTCGGGGCGACGCGGCATTTGCTGACACTGTGTCAGTACAAGAAGGCTGACAGAGTGTCAACCATGAAGACTGACACTGTGTCGAGGAATGACTCGGCGGCCCCGCGAACCCACGCCGCGCGCTCCGTCGTGTACGCTGCGATCCGTTTCTCGTGGTGACGATGGCGGCTCGCGATGAAGTAGTGATGCAGAAACCGGAGGAGATCCGGTTCCTGGTTCCGGTGTTCCATACGCCCAACGCCTGTGCAGGCGCGGTGACGGCCTATCTCCTGCGGCGGATCGCCTATCGCGCGGGTGCGTATGCGCCGGGCATCCAGGAGCACATGTTCCACGAGCTCAACACGACGCGCGAAGGCGCGACGATCGAGCGCGTGCAGCGATGGTTCAACGGCCACGTCAGCGCGCTTCACGAGCTCGGCTATCGCCTGCAGTGCCGCCGCGTCGCCACGCCGACGCCGGCGATCGTGGACTGGGTCGCCGCCGGCAAGGGCTATCGCGGCGCGATGCTCCCCACGAGCTTCCACAAGATTCATCCGCCGCCCGCGCACGCGGGAGAAGGCGAAGGCGATCCGTCGACGTGGCACGCGATCGGGCTCACGATCGATCGCCTCGAGCAGAGCACGGACGAAGAGCTGGTGATGATCGATCCGTGGCCGGGCATCGGCGGCGGTGGCAAGGATCGCGGCAAGCTCTCGCCTGCCCTCGAAGCTGCGCACAAGGAGCGCAACTTCCACGGTCTCATCTTCTTCTGGACCGGCTGGTCCTGATCACTGGAAGGTTCCGAGATCGACGTACGCGTGGTCGTTCATGATCACGTACGGGCGGTCCTGGAACGTGAGCGTGCCGCGGCCGTCGTGCTTCACGATCTGCAGAAGGCCCATGCCGTAGCCCATCGGTCCCTGCGAGTAGTAGTTGATCGAGATCTTGTACGGGCCGGCCTTCGGCGTTCCCGGAATCGTGAAGCACTCGGGGCCATAGCCCGTGGTCACGTCGGCGTAGAGCTCGCCACCCGACGGCAACTGCTTGTTCGAGTACCACGCGTGTCCGCTGCGCGCGTCTTGGATGTGGAAGTCGACGTCATTCGCGTCCGTCTCCCAGTACATGATGAACCGCGTCGACGCGCCCGTGGCGAGTGACAGCTTGCGCTTCGAGAGCGCGGCCACGATCTCGCTCTTCTTGGACGGATGCGCGGCGGCGTAGGCGGCGCCGATGAGGCCCGCGTCCTCGCGAAGGATGCGGTCGCCACCCTGGAAGCGGCCCGCCGGATACTCGCGATCGACGCCGGCGAGGATCGCGGCGAACGCCTCGGCGTGATTGCCCGCGCGGAGCTGCGCGTAGGCGAGCAAGCGATGCCCGGTGAGGTGATCGGGGCGCTCCTCGACGGCGCGCTTGTACGTATCGACGGCGAGCGCGCGCGCGTCCGCGCCGATGCGCTCGAGGCGCTCTCCCGCGAAGCGGCGCAGATCCGCGCGGCCCGGGAACAGATCGATGATCGATCCGTACATGCGCGACGCCTTCGCGAAGTCCTTGCTCGCCTCGAGCGCCTCGCCCATGCCGATGAGACCGAGCACGTCGCCCGGGTTCTTGTCGTGCCACGCCTGCGCCTTCGCGAGCGCGCCCGCGATGTTCTTGTCCTTGATCAGACGATCGATCTGCGCGAGCTCTCCCTTGAGCGGCGGCGGGCTGCCCGGTGGCGGCCACGTCTCTCGACGCTGGACGAGATAGGGTGCGTCCGCGCGTTCGCTCGCGATGTGCCGGCCCTCCGCGCGCTCGATCGCGGCCGGAGGCTCTGCCAACGGCGCTCGTGCCACCCCCGTCGACGCAGGACGATGCGCGCGCGGAGGAGACGGTGGCGGCCGCGGAGGAGCAGGAGGAGGAGGAGCTGCCTGTCCGGCCCCGCCGACTCCGTCGGCGTCGCGATCCTTGCCGTCGTCGAAGGCGTCTCCCTCCCTCAGATCCTCCGTCTCGCGCATCGCGACCGTGGTGTCGCTGGGCCCCTCCTCGCTCTTCTCCGCAGCTTTCAGCGCGAGCTGCTTCTTCGACTTCGACTTCGGCTTCGTAGCCGGCGGCGTCGCGATCGCGAGCTGCGACGTGCGGCGCGTTTGCTCGATGCCCGTCGGGCCGACGACGAGGATGTCGGCCAGCGCGTTGCGATCGATGCCGTAGCGCACGTAGTCGCTCTCGCTCTCGAGCACGAGCATCGAGGTCTGGCTCGAGATCACGCGCGCCGCGACCGATCTCTTCGCGATGTCCGCCTTGAGCTTCTTTGCGTCGTCGGGCTGCGCGGTGCCGAGCTTGGCCTCGAGATCCGTGATCTCGGCGGAGGCGGCCGCACGCTCGACGAGCGCGGGCGTTCCACCCACGGCCCCCACGGCGCGCGTGGTGTTGCCGATCTTGACGTTGATGGTCTGCGCGGGCTTGTCGAGCCTCGCGTACACCATGATGCGCTGGTCGGGACGCGCGCTCTCGATCACGCGCGGGTACACCCACGACGCGCCCTCGACGGAGACGGCGACATCGGACATCACGCGCTCGCCGATCGCGGACGCGACCTCGCCGATGCTCTGGTCGAGATCCACGACGGCGCCCGTGCGCGGCATGCCGGCGGTCACGAGCTGCTTCGCGACGGCGACATCGCGGATGCCACCGGCGAGCACCACGTCGACGCGCTCGGTGGTGCCGAGCTTCTTCAGCGCCGCCGTCAGCTCCGTGCCTTCCGTGCCGGCGGTGAGCACACCGTCGGTGACGATGACGAGCCGCTGCGCGTTCTTGCCGCTCACCTTGCCGAGCGCCTGCGACAGATCCGATGCGCCCGCAGCGCCGCGCGTGACGAGCGCCTGCACGTGCGCCGCGCTAAAGCCCGACGCTGGGCCCGAGTAGATCGACTGCGTGTCCTGATCGAACGCGATGACATCGATCGAGATGCCGCGGTACTTCGCTGCCATCGTCTGCACGAGCTCGCGCAGGTTGTTCGCGTAGCGCGCGAAGCCCAACGCGCGCGATGCGCTCGTGTCGACGAGCAGCGTGAGCGCCTTCGGCACGTCGGCCGACACGCTCGCGTGCTCGAACGGCGAGAGCTGCGCGACGACGAGCTGCCCCGCTGCGATCGCCTCGGCGGTCGCCGTCGCGGTGGAGACGAAGTCGCGATCGGGTTGCCAGTTGCGCTCGCTCAGCACTTGCTTCACGCGCGAGCCGTCGACATTCGTGGTGTCGAGCGAGACGTCGACGCGCTCGACCTTGGGCAACCCGCGCAGCGGCAGCGTGTACCGCGCGCCGGGCAGCTCTTGGCTGAACGAGATGACGAGGTGCTTCGTGCCCTTCGCCGGAATCGGGAACACACGCGCGGTGAACTGGTTGCCCTCCGCCTTCTCCATCAGCGCGGGGTCTTGCCTGCGGTGCAAGAAGTCCTCGTACGCGCGACGCGCCATCTGCTTCTCGACGACCTCGGCCTCCATCCACTGCCCGTTGTTCTCCATCGCGAAGCGACTCACGGCCGCGCCTTGCGGCAGCGTGATCGCGAACGTGCCTTCGCGAACGCGATTCTCGGTGTTCGCGAAGTGCAGATGGAGCTCCGTGAACGCGAGCGGTCCTTGCACCACGGCCTTCGCTTCGACGCGCGTCGCGAGAAGCCCCGAGCCATCACTCGCGGTCAAGGTCCACGGCGCGGGCACCTGCTCGAGCGGCATCTGCTGCGAGCTCGCGGCGATCTGCGGCAGCGGAACGGCGACGACCTTCGCGGCGCCGATCGCCTCGGTGGTCTTTGGCGATGGCCGCGGCGCGGGCCGATCCGGCTCGCTCGGACGGCTCGGAGTCTGACAGGCAACGAGGAGACCCAGCAGTGCGTGGCGGATTCGCATTGGGTGTTCTCAACGCGCCACCCGCGCGGTCGGCCTACGCTCGTTTCGCCGATATTCAACGCAGACCGTCGGAATAGCTCGCCAAGCTCGCGACAGCAGCGGTGTTACCGCCGCACCTACATCGGCGCGACGCTCCTTATCATGAAGAGCGCGGGACGAGCTTCACGCCGGAGGTCGCGCTCGCATCGCCGGCGAGGACGAGCTGGCCCGCGAGCCACGCGAGCCAGACCTCGCCGAGCACCTCGCGTCGCCACGTCGATAGCGCGGGCAACGACTGCGCGGCGGCGA
>JAEYYV010000102.1 GCA_023428295.1 Pseudomonadota bacterium | reverse complement strand
CTTTTCCTGCCAATATGCTTAAAAAAAACAATACTGATAAAACTAGTAACACAATCTCAATTTGTAAACTCATATTTTTTATACTATAATCATTTTTATGTCCGCATTGTCTGTCTTTTTACACTTGTTGCCAACGTCTGTGTTTATGTATAAGTACATTTATTTCGGCATTACCAATTACCGAATTGCCTCCAATTTGGCTGGCTAAATGCAGGTTCTGAAGTTTTTCCTCTTTCATCCGCGATTTTTTGTCTGGTTTCGTTTGTTTGTTTGTTTGTTTGTTTTTGTTTGCCCTAAAAGTAAACACAATCAGCCATTTATGCAATACTGTTTTACAAAATATTTTTAATATTTCTGCACCGTAATTTTCCAGTCAATGCGGGTGGTATGGGTAAACTGCAGGTCTATGCGTAGCAGGTTGGGGTCGGTTTGCCGGATGGAGTACATCGGGTTGGTTTCGTAAATCTTGCTGTCGCGGGGTTGCCAGCCGTAACCTTCGGGCAGGTACACAAAAACGCTGTGAGCGCTCTCTTCTGGCCCCAGCGAGGTGGCTGTGAGTGTCCGGGTGGCGGCATCGTAGTTTTCGGCAGCCAGTTCCACCGCGCCCATTTTTACATGGCGGCTGGTGCCCATAATCTGCGGGTCGCCGGTTTTGGGCCGCAGTGAGAACAGCGCCACACTTCCGGGATTTACGGCCACCTGCATCGTGACGGTTACTTCGCCTGCAAACCGCTGGTTCCAGAAATCAAACGCCAGGTAAGTTTTCCCGTCTTCCAACTGCAATTCCTTCACTGCTCCCAATCCTCCCCCCTTCGGGGGGATAAGAGGGGGGCTGGTATTAAAAAACGCCGCCACCTGCCAGCTTCCAAACGGGCGTTCGATGTTGCAGGTAAAAATGGTTTGCGGGTCGTTCTCAGCCAGGTCGGCCGCGATGGCATTTTCGGGTGTTGAGGGGAAAATCTTTTTCAGTATTTCGAGTTTGCCGGTGCCGAGGTTCATCAGCCTGTCGCCCGACATGACGTTGCCGCCGCTGAGGCCAATGAGTGTAGCGGCTGCCTGTGCCTCGTGTTCGGCCAGCAAGTCGGTGCAAACATGGTCGATATCGTTTGTCCAGGTTTTGTTGTTGAAAAACCAGCGCTTTCCGGCTGCCCCCGCGCTGCTGGAGTTTCCAAGGAAATACTGGTTCCACGCTTTGTCGGAGCTGCCATAATTCTGGTCGTATTCAACACGCAGGCTGTTGATGTATCCGCCTGTAACCTGTCCCGGACCGCAGTCGAGAATGTGGCAGTTTTCGCCCGCCGTCTGGCGCATGATTTCCATGGCACGGCGGTACACCTGCGCGGGCGATGTGCCCGGGTTGTAAAACTGCTGCGCCGAGAAAACCGTCCACGCCACAAAATCCACTTTTATCATCTCAAAACCCCAGTGATTGGCAATGGTGTCGATGAGGGCGGTGTACCACTTTTCGGCGTCGGGATGGGTGAGGTCGAGACAGTAGCGTTTGGGTGTTTCGGTGCGGTACCAGTCGGTGTTTTCGGATGGCCACGGCCCGATGCGCACGGGTTCGCCGTTTTTGTCCTTTAACAGCCAGTCGGGGTGGTTTTTATATACGGTTGCGTTTTCGGCAATCACAAACGGGGCAATCCAGATACCCGGTTTCAGTCCGAGGTTTTTGATGCTGTCGCAGAGCCATTTCAGTCCGTGCGGAAACCGCCGGTTGCCCTGCCAGTCGCCGTGTGTGGTCTGGAATCCTTCGTCAATCTGGATGTATTCGAGCCCGAAAGGTTTCAGGTGTTTCGCGGTAAAAACGGCATTTTCGAGAATCTCGTTTTCGCTGAAAACATCCATCGTGTAAAACCAGTTGCACCAGCCGTTTACGGCGCTGCACACGGGGTTATTCATTTTTCCCTGCATCAGCGAGGCGTAGGTTTCGTTCACCCTGTACACATTTTCGCCGGTGACCAGCACTAATTGGTCGGAGCTGATTTCGCGGCCTGGTTTCAGTATAAAACCCGGGTTCAGCACCGACTCGGCCACCAGCGAAAACTGATAGCCGTCGTGTTTCAGTACCTGCAAACGCCCGCGCGTGTTGGCGTTAAGGAGGTAACCAGCTGTGAGTGCCGGGGTTTTAATATTGCTGAAAAGCGAGAGGTTCCACCAGCTTTGGGCCGTAAGCGGACTGGCCGTGAGCAGCGTGGCGCTCATCACACCGCCTTTGGTTTCGCCATAGGGTTCGGGCCGCACCCACGGCTGGGCAAGGTCCTGGATATTTCCGGCGTCGTAATACATCGCGCCGTTGGTGAGGCATTTTTCTGCATTGGCAAAAAAGAGGGCGCCGCCGTTTTGCTGCACCAGCCGCAAGGGTTCAAGGTTGCGGATGTTGATGTCTGCGGCCGAAATATTTTTGTAAATCACCTCAAAACCAATGGCCGCGTAGTTGCTGAAAAGTGTGATTTGCTTGGTGAAATTGAGTTTCCGGTTTTTGTCGGTTCCGTGAATCACCAGCATCGGATTTCCTTTGTCGTCGGCAGTTTGCGTGGTTTTGTGCCGGTAGTTCCGGCTGTCGGAAGTATAAAGATTTCCGGCTGGCAAAACGGCACTTACCGCCCCGGCAAACAGTGGTTCTCCGGAAACTGCGGAGGCAGAAAGTTGCCCTGTTTTTTTATCGAACTGCACTGTGTAAACGC
>JAEYYV010000100.1 GCA_023428295.1 Pseudomonadota bacterium | reverse complement strand
CGGCTCGCGGACGCGTGACGGTTCGCGATCGGAGCGTGGGCATCCGCGGCGCGCTCGGCGCGCGGCGACCGAAACGCGGGTGGCGGTGTTTGCGCCATCCCGAGCATCGGCGACGCGAAGCGATACGGCCGATCGCGGGACGCGCAACCCGTCGTCGCGAGGGCGACGAGCGCGATGGCGAGCGAGCGGAACCGCATGCGGCAAGGGTAGGGCGCGCTCGCGGGGCGTCGCGAGTTTTTACCCGCCGGGCAGCGCGGGCTCGCTGAACGGGCAGCTGCGAGATTGTCCGTGGAGGCACACCGCGGCCGTGCTAGAAGGCAGTCCTTGTCGCGTTACGACCTGTTCCGAAAGCGCATCGCGCCGATCGCCTTCATCTTGGGGCTGGCGCTGCTGGTCCGCGAGACGTGCCAGAACGAGCAGCGCATTCACGCGACCATCATCGTCAGCGCGGGCGAGGCAGAGCCGCGCGTGACGTCGATCGACGCGAAGGTGATCGTGCAGGGCGAGACGTACGGCGAGATGCATCGCGAGGCCGCGCCCGGCATGCGGATCGGCAAGGCGAAGTTCGACATCTCGCTTCCCGAAGCGGACGGCCAGGTCATCTTCGACGTGAATCTCGGCGGCGAGAAGCGGCACGTGATGCGCCGGATTCACGCGACCGAGGGCGCGACGATCGAGCTCGACCTGTCGGTCGATTTGCGCTGACCGGAGTCAGCGACGCAAGCGCACGACGGTCTCGACTTGGCCGGTGCCCGGCATGAGATCGAAGGGCTCGATCACGTCGGGCATGTATCCAAACTGCGAGAGCGCGACGAGGTCACGGCCGAGCGTCTCCGGCCCGCAGCTCACGTACACGATCGTCGGCGCACCGATCTGCGCGACGAGATCGCGCGCGGCCTCGGTGAGTCCCTTGCGCGGCGGATTCACGACGACGACCCCCGCGCCGCGCAGCTTGTCGACGAGCGCGCCGGGATGCGATGCATCGGCCGCGATCGCGGTGAGCGTCCGGAGATCCGCGGCGGCGCGACGCAGCTGCGCGACGGCCTCCGCGTCGATCTCCACCGCGATCACGTGCGCGAAGCCGCGTCGCGCGAGGTGCAGCGCGATGCCACCGACACCCGAGAACAGATCGACCGCCGTTCCTTGGGAGCCTGCCTCGCTCGCGAGCTCCGCGACGCGCTCGTACATCGCGTTCGCTTGCGCGCGATTCACCTGGAGGAACTCGCCGGCACCGACGCGCACCGCAACGCCGGCCAGCTCCTCCACGAGGTAGCCGTGGCCGAGCAGCACGTGCGCTGGCGAGCCTGCCGGCACGATCGCGCCGTCGCGACGATCGTTCTCGATCACCACGAGCCCTGCGAGCGTGGGATGGGCCGACAGTGCGTTGGCGACCTGCTCGAGCTTCGCGCGCGACGTGCGCGGCGCGACGATCAGCGCGACGAGCACGCTGCCTCCCACCTCGCGCACGATCACGTAGCGCAGCTCGCCAGTGCGCGCTTGCTCGTCGTAGGGCACGAGCCCCACGCGCTCCGCGCTGCCGCGCACCCACGCGGCGACCTCGTCGATGATCGGCGCCACGACCTGGCACCCGAGCGTGTCCACCACTTGATGCGTGCGTGGTGCATACGCTCCGAGGACGACGTGCTCGCCGTCGGGGCCCGCCTTGCCGACGACATACTTGCCCTTGTTGCGATAGCCGAGCACGCGCGGCGATGGCCGCGTCGGCGCGACGCTCACGCCGCGCTGATCGATCGCGAGGATGTCCGCGAGCGCGAGCTGCACGCGCTGGCGCTTCGCCTCGAGCTGCGCAGGATACGCCACGTGCTGCCACGTGCATCCACCGCAGCGACCAAAGCCAGGGCACGCCGGATCCACGCGCTCGCGCGCCGGCTCGCCGATCCGCCTGAGCACGCGTCCCCAGGCCTCCGCCTTGTGCGGACTTCGATGATCGATCGCGACCTCCGCGCTCTCGCCGGGCAGTAAGTCCGCGACATGCACGCGCAAGCCGCCCGCCGCCATACCCACACCGAGGCCGGCCTCGTCGAGGTCGGTCGCCGTGAGCTCGGTGCGGTTGCTCTTCATCGCGTTCCAGGGCATTTAACACGAGATGTCCGAACGCGGTCCCCTCGTCGTCGCTGCCTTGTCGGGCGGGGTCGATAGCGCCACCGCAGCCGCACTCCTCGTCGAGCAGGGCCATCGCGTCGTGGGCATGACGATGCGTCTCTACGACGCGCGCGGAACCGCGGCCTCCTCGGGCGGCCGCTGTTGCGGTCCGCGTGACGTCGAGGACGCGCGCGCCGTCAGCGCGCACCTGGGCATCCCGTTCTACGTCGTGGATCTCGCCGCGGAGTTCGGCGACACCGTCATCGAGGACTTCGTCGAGGCGTACCTCGCTGGCGACACCCCCAACCCGTGCGTGAAGTGCAACCAGCACATCAAGTTCACGCCGCTCCTCGAGCGCGCTCGCGCGATCGGCGCCGACGTCCTCGTCACCGGACACTACGCGCAGATCCTCGAGCACGCCGACGGCTGGGGCCTGTCACGCGGTGTCGACGCGAACAAGGATCAGTCGTACTTCCTGTTCTCGATGCCGCCCGCTGAGCTCTCGAGCATTCGCTTTCCGCTCGGCGGCATGACCAAGGACGAAGTGCGCAGCCACGCGCTCCGCCTCGGGCTGCCCAACGCGCAGAAGCCCGAGTCGCAAGAGATCTGCTTTGTCCCCGACGGTGACTACGCGAACTTCGTCAGCGCTCAAGCGCTCAAACGCGGCCGCTCGCTCCCCATGGCCGGCGCTATCAAGGACGCGTCCGGCGCCGTCATCGGCAAGCACGACGGCACGCACAACTTCACCATCGGCCAACACCGTGGCCTCGGCAACCTGACCACCAAAGAGCGCCTCTACGTGACCGCGGTCGACCCCGCACGCGGCGACGTGCACGTCGGCCCCAAGTCGCTCTCCGAGCGCACCGAGATCGCGATCCGCGATCTGCGTTGGCTCGCGTCTCCGCGCGCGACCATCGACGCCGCCATCCAAGTGCGCCACCGAGGCGCGCCCATCGCGGCGAGCGTTCGCATCGCGGGATCGCGCGCGATCGCCACGCTCGCCGAGCCGACCGTCGCCGCGAGTGGCCAAGCCGCGGTGATCTACGACGGTGATCGCGTGCTCGCGGGCGGCTGGCTCGAGCGCTGATCGTTGGGATCTCGCCGTTGGCGGCCGAACGCGCGTTACCAAGGACGCCGTGGGGCCAACGCGTGCAAGCGAAAGAACGAGAAGCTGTTGAGCATGTGGTTCAGGATCATCGCGCGCGTCACCTTCTCGATCACGACCTCGAGCAGCGCCGTGTAGCGATGCTGGAAGGTGTGGAGCTCGCCGTCGAACTGCATCTGGTACATCACCGACGGGCCGACCAGGAGATCCGTCTCGCCTGGCGTCATCGTCTCGCACACGCGGAAGAGCGGCGCCGAGAGGAAGCGACCTCCAAACGGCGGCGGGCGGCGCGACGCGTCTCGCTCCTCCACGAGGAGAATGGGGCCGAGCGTGAGGTCGTCGCGATCGAGGACTGCATCGGCAAACGCCGCGGCGAGGGTGGCGTGGAGCGGATCGTCGATCGCGTCCTGGTAGACGTAGGTCGTGTAGTCGCGCGCTTGGCGAGGCGACGCGGCGATCTCGGCGTAAGCGGGCAGGAGGATGTCGTGGAGGAACGTCGTGATGCGCGGGTCGGGCATGACGCGGGCCTCTCGGGGGCACGCGGCTGCGGTTGCGCGATTTCTAGTCGAGAAGCGCGGCGATCTCGGGGATGGCGCGGTACGCGGCGCGCCAGACGGGATCGAGCAGCGCGTCGAGCTTGCGCTGGGCGGTGGCGCGGGCGCGCGCGCGGATGGCGTGGGCGCGCGGATCGCTCGCGCCGGCGAGGACCTCGGCGCAGGCGAGGAGGACCTCCTCTTCCGAGCCCTCGAGGAACTTCTGCTCTTCGAAGAGGCCGAGCGCCCGGTCGACGAGGATGACCGCGTCGACGGTACGGTTCGCGCGTACGAGGGCGAGCGCGTGGCGCGCGAGGCCCTGGATCTCGTAGCCGACGAGCGTGGCCGAGCGCGCGACGGCGGTGCCCTCGGCGGCGTCCTCGATCGCGGAGGTGAGAGCGCCGCGGCGGAGGAGAGCGCCCGAGCGCGCGACGAGGGCGTTGGCTTCGAGGTATCGCGCACCCAGGCGGCGAGCCTCGGCGAGCGCCTCGGCGAGGAGGACGAGGCCGTCGGCGTTGCCGCGGCGGATGTCGCACGCGCCCGCGTAGATCAAGCAGTCGGTGCGCGACCAGCGCGAGTTGGTGCGCGAGAGGATATCGAGCGCCTCGGTGAAGATGGTGGCGGCTTGGTCGTAGAGGCCGACCTCGAGGAGGATGATGCCGGCGACCGACAGCGCGTCGCCCTCGCGCGAGCGATCGCCGTAGCGGCGGCACAGCTCGAGAGAGCGTTGCGCGGAGGCCATCGCGACCGCGAAGTTGCCGAGGCACATCTCGATGACAGCGACGTGGTTCGTGACGATGCGCTCGAGCCACGGGTCGCCCGTCCTGTCGATGAGGGCCATGACCGGGCGATAGGCGTCGCGCGCTTGCTCGTAGTGCGCGCGCATGAGGTGAATGCGACCGCGGCCGATCATCGCGGCCATCTCGTCGTGCGTGGCGCCGATGCGGTGGAAGAGCTCGCGCGCGAGCGAGACGATGGCGAGCGCGTCGTCGAAGCGACCGAGGCGCTCGAGGATCTCGGCGCGGATACGCAGCGCCTCGCCGCGGAGGCGATCGTCGAGCGCGGCGGTGCCGTGATCCTCCGCGACGACGGTGGCGATCATCGCGTTGGAGTAGTCGCCGTAGCGCAGCATGCGTTGTGCGCGGCGGAGCGCGACGTCGGACAGCCGAGCGGGGTCGCCCTCGCAGAGCCGCTGCAGCTCGTCGAGATCGGCGGCGTCGGTCGTGAGATCGCCGACGAGGCGGTTCGCTTCTTCGCGGCCGGCGAGTGCGTCGCGGCGGCGCGTGCGCGAGGTGGGCGTGGGCGGTGTGGGGCCGAGCTCGCGCTCGAGGTTCAGCGTGCGCGTGAAGCAAGCGATCGCGTTGGGCCCGTCGGAGGCGGTGAGGGCGAGGCGTCCCGCGCGGAGCCAGAAGGCAGCGGCACCTGCGATCTCGCCGCCGCGCTCGAGGTGCTCGGCGATCTCGGCGGGTGGCTCCTCGCGGCCCGCGAAGAAGCGCGACGCGAGCAAGCGGCCGATGCGCGCGTGGCTCTCGCGCTGCGCGCGCGCGGACAGCGAGTCGTAGACGACCTCGCGCACGAGACCGCGCGAGAACTCGAGCGTGCCGTCGATGGCGCTGCGCGCGAGGAAGCCCGCGGCCACGAGCTCGTCGACCTCGGGCGCGACGCCATCGCCGAGAGAGTCGCCGCCCATGCCGGCCGCGCTCGGGGAGCTCTCGACGAGCTCGTCGAGGATGCGCACGGGCACGTGGCCGCCGAGCACCGACGCGTAGCGCAGCGCGGCCTTCGCGCGAGCGCTCAAGCGATCGATGCGCGCGGCCACGACATCGCGCGCCGATGCGGGGACGTCGTCGCCCGCTTCGCGCACCGCTTGCGCGAGCTCCTCGACGAACAGCGGATTGCCACCGCCGCGCGCGAGCACTGCGGCGATGTTCATCGGTGTGGCGGCGGGGCCGAGCCGGTCCGCGATCAGCGCGCGCAGCTCGCTGCCGACCAAGTCGCCGACGGTGAGCACGAGATCGGCCGCGGGGGGTGGCGAGCCCTCGGGGCGCGTCGTCAGCACGAGCAGCTCGGGGCCCATCGCGGACACCGCGAGCATGTGGCGCAGGACCTCGAGGCTCGCACTGTCGGCGAGGTGGATGTCCTCGATCACCGAGATGAGCGGCTTCTCGCGATCGGCGAGCACCGTACGGAACGCCGCGAGACCCGCCGCGATGCGTGGCCGGAGATCGGCGATCTCCGGCGCGCCGATGCTGACGCCATCGCGCAGCTCCATCGCACGATCGAGATCGAGCGCGACGGCGCGCGCGCGCTCCGCCGAGAGCTTGCCCGCGAGCACGTGATGCACGCGCTGCACGAGCAGCTGCCGCGCGTTGCGGCCGCGCGCGGGGGGCAGGCCGAGCGCCGATTGATACAGATCGATCACCAGCGAGAACGGCGAGAGTCGATGCGCGGGGCTCGCGGCGATCGCGATGATTCGCTGATCGGCGGCTACGGCCGTGCGCCGCGCGATCATCTCGGCGACGAGGCGGCTCTTCCCCGTGCCCGCCGCTCCGTTGATGCACACGACCAAGCGTCGATCCGCGGCGATCGCGCGCTGGTACCACGCCTCGAGCTCGGCGAGCTGGGATGCGCGCCCGACGAACGCGCCGCGCTGTGCGAGCTGTTCGCGATCGCGTCCGCGTGCATCGGCGTCGCGCGGCCCGACGAGCTCGAGCACGCGCCCACGCCGACCCGCGCGACGCGGCGCCGAGACCTCGCGCAGCTCGTACAGCGAGCTAGTGAGGCGGCCGCCCGATCCTGCGAACAGCGGCGCGGTGGCGTCGCGCGCGAGCGAGCGGGCATCCTCGACGGCGTCGGCGGGCAACCGCGTGCCGCCATCCCCCGTGCCGGTCGCCACGCCGGTGCGCGCGCCGATGCCGAGCGTCACTCGACCGACGCTGTCGCGCACATCGCGCACCATCGCGGTCGCGTCGAGGGCCCACGCCATCGCGATCGCGACATCGTCCTCGCCGGCGACCTCGAGCCCGAACGCGATCAGCATCTGCGCGTCGTCGTGCTCGATGACGACACCGCCGCGCTGATAGGCGAGCTCGCCGAGCATGCGCGCGATCGGACGCAGCACGTCGGGCTCGGCGCCTGCTAACACACCCGCGACGATCACCGTCCGCCGTCGCTCCGGCACCGCACTGACTTGGAGCTCCGCGAGGTCGTCGTCGATCGGCTCCTCGCCGAGCATGTCGAGCGGCGCGGCTGCTTCGTGTTCGAGCGAGAGATGATCGTAGCTCGTCTCCTCGACGGGCATCGCGATCCCTTGATGCGTGACCTCGTCGTCGAAGCGCAGCGCGCTCGGGGCGACGCCTTGGGTGAAGCTCAGGGTTTGATACGACTGCCGGATCACCGGCTCGGCCGGCACCGTCGATTCGCGGTTCGCGAAGCTCGCATCGGGGACGGCTTCGGCGAGCTTGGGAACTCCCGTCGTCGTGGCCTCGTGCGCCCACCCAGCGCTCGTGCTCGCTGTGGGATCGCGATCGCCGAACTGCTCGCGACTCGCGAACGACGGGCGCGACACGGTGGCCGTGACCGGAACGTCGTCCATCTCCGCGAACCCGGGCGTGCCATGACCGAGGTCGCTACGCGGCACCGGAACATTCGCGAGCGACTGCGTGATCGAGCGCGCGGACGGCCGCGTCGGCAGCGATGGCGTGTGCTTGGGCACGCTCATCGACGTGTTCCCGCTCGTGTCGGGCGACCACGACGGCGCCTGCCGCGCGGGCGTGGCCTCGAGCTCCGCGAGCCACTCGCACAGCTTTCGCGATCCGCCGAGCATCGCCGTACGTGCGCACGCCTGCATCACGTCCGCGACGGATCCGCGATCGCTTGGAGCGCGCGACAGCGCCACCGCGATCGCATCTGCGATCTCTTCGGGCACCGCCGGGTTCATCTTGTCGACGCGCGGGGGTGTCGTCGTGCGAACGGCCTCGAGGATCGACTTGAGGTTCGGACCGCGGAACAGCGGCAGTCCCGTGAGCAGCTCCCACGCGATGATGCCGAGCGCGAACACGTCGGCCGCGGCGGTCGGCGGCTCGCCGTACGTTTGCTCCGGCGCCATGTAGCGCGGCTTTCCGCGCAGACGTCGACGCTCGAGCGCGGAGGCAAACGTCGCGCGCGCGATCCCGAAATCGAGGATCTTCACGTAGCCGTCCGCCGACAGCATCACGTTCGACGGCGACACGTCGCAGTGCACGATGTTCATCGAGCCGCCGTAGATGTCCGTCTTGCGATGCGCGTAGTCGAGCCCCGCCGCGACCTCGCTCAAGATGTACGCGGCCAGCGGCACGGGGACCGCGATCTCCTTCGCCGTCGCCTGGCCCATCGCGCTGCGCAGGTCCTTGCCCTCGATCAGCTCCATCGCGAGGAACAGCTCCCCGTCTGCTTTGCCGAAGTCGAAGACCTGGACGATGTTGCGATGCGTGAGCTCGACCGCGATCCGCGCCTCGTCGATGAAGCTGCGGATGAAGCGCCCCTCGCGTGCGCTCGCGGGGAGGATGCGCTTCAGCGCTTGCACCTTCTCGAAACCCGCGATGCCGACGGTCTTGACCTTGTACACCTCGGCCATACCGCCCTGCGCGAGCTTCTCGAGGACGTGATACTTCCCGAAACGCTCGCGCAGCGCTTCCACTGATCCGAAGGTACCATGGCTCGTGGCCGACTTCGGCGAGCTAGAGACCGTCCTTGGATACACGTTCGCGAACCGCGCGCTGCTCGAGCAGGCGCTGCGCCACGCGAGCTATTGCAACGAGCTTCCTGGCGAGCGCCTCGAGGACAACGAGCGGCTCGAGTTCCTCGGGGACGCGGTGCTCGATCTCGTCGTCGGTCATCGCCTGATGACGCGCTTCCCGCAGCTGCGCGAGGGCGAGCTGTCCGTCACGCGCGCGCAGGTCGTCAGCGAAGCGGGCCTCTCGGAGGTCGCCGCGCAGCTCGGGATCGGCCGCTGGCTTCTCCTCGGAAAAGGCGAGGAGAAGAGCGGGGGCCGCACCAAGCCCTCGATCCTCGCAGATGCGTTCGAGGCGATCGTCGCGTCGGTCTACCTCGACGGCGGATTCCCGGCCGCGTGGGACATGGTCGGCCGCTTGCTCTCGCAGCGCATCGAGAACGTCGAGTTCAAGGGCTTCTACGACTTCAAGACACGGCTGCAGGAGACCTCGCAAGCGCGGCTCAAGACCACGCCCGTGTACAAGGTCATCGACGAGCTCGGCCCCGATCACGACAAGCGCTTCGTGGTCGTCGTGACCATCAACGACGAGGAGTGGGCGCGTGCGATCGGCAAGACCAAGAAGGAGGCAGAGCAGATGGCCGCCGCCACCGCGCACTTCAAGCTCGAGGGCAGCGACGTCGGGATCCGGCCGCCGAAGTAACGAGGTTGGGGTGGCGAGTCTTCGAGCCGGGGACCCGAACGAAGTGATCCTTGGGTTAGGCGCGGCGCGCTTTGGTCAGCGCGAGCACCTCGTCGCGACTCGGCATGCCGGACCACGCGCCGAGCTCGCGGATCGACAGCGATGCCGCCGCCGCAGCGCGCTCCATGCAGCGATGGAACGGCAGCTCGCTGAGCAGCGCCGCCGCGAACGCGCCGTGAAACACGGAGCCCGCGCCGTAGGTGTCGAGCGGATCGGTGGGGAAGGCGGGACAGCGAACGAGACGCTCTCCGTGGCGACCGATCGCACCGTCGGCGCCGAGCGTGATCACGACCGCGCGCGGGCCGAGCTGGAGCAGCTCCTCGAGCGCGTCGGTCAGCTCGCCGCGCGGTGCGAGCTCGGAGGCCTCACGCTCCGATGCGATCAGGATGTCGCACGCGCTGATGAGATCCGACGTGCCTTCGCGCAGCTCGCTCACGTCGAAGATCACGGGCAGCTTGTTGTTTCGCGCGATCTCCGCTGCGACGAGCTGATCCTTGGGCTCGCTGCCATCGATCAGCAGCGCCGCCGCACCATCGAGCGCCGCGCGCGAGTCCATCGTGATCGGCTCGCCGCGCTCACCTTTGTAATGAGCCCGCGCGGTGCCATCCGTGGCGACCGTGACCAGGTCGCACGCGCTCGAGCCCACGGCGCGAACCAGCTCGATATCGATGCCCGCCTCGCGGAGCGCCGTTCGCGCGAGCTGACCGAGCAGGTCGGCACCATGTGTTCCGACCGCCCGAGCCCGGCAGCCGAGCCGGAGCGCTGCCCGCAAGGCGACCGCGATGCCAGGGGCGGGAGTCGTACTCAGGGCTGCCAGCTCGACCGTCGCCGCATCCCCCGATGGAACCGTTGGAGCTAGCCCCGAGATCGCCACGCCGATACGGCCGAGGCCAACCACGAGGGGTGCATTCACGGGTCCATCATACACAAATCTTTGGGACAGACGCTGCCACGACCTGCCAGGTCCGCGGCGAAAGCGCTTGCGACATCAAGCGTTTTCCTCGCTAGAGTGCCCGACAGCGTGCCCCCAACGATCGGCCACCCAAACCACCTTGCCGGGCAACGCTCGGACGAGGCGGCCGGTCCTACGTCCGATCCGCCAACGTCCGACTCCCGGCGGATCAGCGGGGAGCTCGTGAGTGAACTAGTCGATACCGTCGTTCCTGTCCAAACGCTCGCCGACCCTCGCCCTCGCGTGGCCGCACAGCTCGCTGACGATGCCCAGTTGATCGCCGCGTGCCGGCGCGGGGAAGCGCGCGCGATGGAGATGCTCTATCACCAGTTCAAGCGACGCGTGTTCGGCATGGCGCACCGGATCGTCGGTGCGAGCGACGCCGAAGAGGTGGCGCAGGAAGTGTTCGTTCGCGTGTTCCGCGGGCTCGGCAGCTTCCGTGGTGACAGCCAGCTCTCCACGTGGATCTATCGACTCACGGTGAACGCGGCGCTCTCGCACCTCGCGAAGCGCGGCCGCCGGCACGAGGTCAGCGACGACCATCTCACCGAGCTGCCCGCGCCGCCGGTGACCGAGCGCGATCCGGGGCTCGCCGCGCGCATCGAAGGCGCGCTCGCGCTGTTGCCCGCCGGCTACCGCGCGATCCTCGTGCTCCACGACGTCGAGGGCCTCTCGCACGAGGAGTGCGCCGCGATCCTCGAGTGTCGCGTCGGCACCTGCAAGTCCCAGCTTCACAAGGCGCGCGCTCGCATGCGCGAGATCCTCGGCCCGCAGCTCGCCGGCCACCGCGAGCAAAAGGATCAGCCCACGTGACTTGCAGCGACGTCCAGCAGCAACTGACCGCGTACCTCGACGGCGATCTCGCCGACGATCGCGGCAGTGCGATCCGCGGTCACCTGCGATCGTGCGACGAGTGCCGTCGCGTCGCCGCGGACGAGAGCACGCTGCGCGACGGACTGCGCGATCTGCCGCCGGTCGATCCGCCGTATGCGCTGTGGGCCAACGTGCAAGCGCGCCTCGCGAATGCCGAGGTCGCCGATGCCAAGAAGCCCGCGTGGCGTCGTGCGGTCCGCCGCTGGACCGCGATGCTCGTGCCGTCGTGGCCGCATCTGGCGCTCGGCGGCGTCGCTGCGGCGGCGATCGTGGCGTTCGTCGTGTGGCGATCGAGTGGAGCGGACGGAGCGGGCCCGGGTAGCCCGGATCGACCCGATCGACCCGATCGACCGGAGAGATCGATGGTCGCGCAGAGTGGATCCGACCTCGCGCCATCGCAGATCGCGAGGCCCACGCCGAACGCCGAGGCCGACGATCACGGTGACGTGACGGCGGACCTGGCGGGCGAGGCGTCACGCGTGACGGACACGTACGCGGATGCCGCCGAAGAGCTGCTCGCGCTCGCAAACGAGGAGCGCGCGCGCTGGTCGGCCGCGGACCGCGATACATTCGATTCGCATGTCGCGGATCTGCGCCGGTCGATCGAGAACGCCGAGGCCGGACGTCCGACGCAGAAGGCGTGGCGCGCGTTGATTCGATACCTGCAGAACGCCGCGATTCGCGACGACGTCGCGCTCGCCTTTGGGGGCACGCCGTGAAGGCACGGCTGGGCGTCACGGCCGCGCTCGCCGCGATGACGGCGATGTCCGCGCCAGCGCTGGCCGATGGCGCGAAGCTCGTGGAGCGCGCGCGCCTCGAAGTGCAGCCCGTCGCGGGCACACCGATCAAGCAGGTCTCGGTCGAGAACCCGCTCGGCGACGTGAAGATCGAAGGCTACGACGGCGAGTCGATCCTCATCGAGACGCGCAAGACCGCGCCCGATGAAGAAGGCCTCGACCGCTTGCGCGTGTCGCTCGTGCCCAACCCCGACGGCACGGTTCGCATCACGACCGCCGCGGATCGCGAGAAGGAGAACAAGTCGCTCGCTCGCAGCGCGGTGCGGATCGATCTGATCATCCGCGCGCCGCACAACGCGCGCGTCGACGCCGCGGTCAGCTCGGGCAAGCTCGAGGTGACCAAGATGGACGCGGGCGGCGAGCTCGACTCCGGCACCGGCGCGATCGCGGTGTCCAACGTCGCGGGCGATCTGTCGACGCACACGATCAGCGGCTCGACGAAGCTGTCGGTCGTGTTCGGCTCCGTCGACGCGCAGAGCCTGGCGTCGGATCTCGACCTCGACACGATCAACGGCGAGCGGCTGGTCGCCTCGGCAAATCGCGGGCGCATCGCCGGTCGCCGCGTGCGCGCGCGTGACATCGAGCTGACCACCACCGACGGGCGGATCGTCCTCGAAGCCGAGATGTCCCTGCGCGGTCGGATCATGGTGTCGAGCCTCAAGGGCGACGTCGACGTGAAGCTGCGCAAGGGTGCGGTCGCCGCCAACGTTCGTGCGCGCGGAAGCAAAGTGAACCTCGGATCCGCGATGTCGATGGCGAAGACCTCGTCGGACGGGTGGGTCGAAGCACAGCTCGGACAACTTTCGAAGAGCGACGTGCCGGCGTTCGTGATGTTGCGATCGCGCTACGGGATCGTGCAGTTCACGGTCGTCGACTAAGCAGGAACACGCTAGGCTGGGCGGCATGGATGATCCCGTGCCACCACGCGTACGCGAGTACGCCGACCAGGTGGTCACGTATGTCCGCAACGCGCTCGGCGTGACGCTCGAGTACGACAGCGACACGCTTCCGGTACTCGATCATTACTTGCGCACCATCGACGGTGGCTCGCAGGTCGCCACGCTCCAGCTCGTGATCACCACGTCGGGGGCGTACTTCGGCGAGGTCGTGCGGCGGCGGCTCGGAGGTCGGTGGGAGCTCGTCGGCGGCGGCGGCGAGACCGAGGACGGCACCCCCAAGGAGGTCGAGTGGCGGATGGTGCTGCCGACCGGCCTCAACTTCCAACCTGCGGGGTTCGTGGCCGCCGCGATCGCGCAAGCGGATCTGGATGATCTGGACTCCGAGCTCGACGCGCCGCCCCGCATGCGGCCGTACGTCCAGCAAGCGCTCGCGCGCATGGGCGAGGTGTCCGTCGAGGACTACTACTCGCTCTGCGGCCGCTTGGACACGCTCGAGCATGTCCACGAGGTGCTCGTGGCGGTCGCTGCTCAAATGATGGGCAACGTCGACGAGGATGTCCCCGAACAGATCAGCGACGAGCCGTCCGGCAGTGTGAACTAGCCATTGAGCTACTCGGCACCCTCGCGATATGCCTACGCGATGGCCAGGGGGACTGCCCGAACTCCGTCTCAGAACGCGTATCGCGGAGCGCTCGGACGTACGCAAACCACCACCGTGCACGTCACGGGGCCCCGCGGCGATCTGATCGCGGCGCAGGTCTACACCACGGTCGACGCTGCGAGCGATCCGGAGCTGATCGAGCGGCTGCACGCCGACGATCCGGTGATGGCGCTCAACGTCGTGCGCGCCGAGAGCGGCGAGTCGATCCGCGTCGCGGTTCCCGTCGTCTATCACGATCCCGTCGCGGAGCTGCTCGTGCTGATCCTCGCGGACTCGCATCGCCATCGCGAGCTCGACGAACGCATCGCGCTGCTCCAACGCATGCGCTCCGACGAGGCGGCGATTCCGCCGTATGCCAAAGAGTTCTCCGTGGTCTACGGATCGGCGGGGCTGCGCGCGCTCCTCGAGAAGAAGGCGAACGAAGCACTCGAGAAAGCGCGCGACGCCGAGTCGATGAGCGAGCTCGATCGCCGTCGCGCCGAGATGGATGGACGCGCGGCAGAGCTCGAGAAGACGCGCGAGGCCAACGAGAAGCGCGCACGCGAGCTCGAGCGCCGCGCGTTGGATCTCGACACCAAGGCCAACGCCGTCGAGCGTGCGCGCGCCGAGCTCGAGAAGGCACGCGCCGAGATCGATCGCCTGCGTAGCGATGCGCGCAAGACGATGATCAACGCCGCCGCAGCACAAGCCGCGGCGCAGGCCGCGCAGGACGCGGCGAAGACCACGATCGCGCGCGCACCGCAGACGCCCGAACCACTCGCGCCACCGGAGACGGACGACGAGATCGTGGCAGACCGCACCACGATCGGGATGGCGCCCACGGCCGACGCGCCGATGGCGCCGCCGCTCGCACCGGGCGCCGGGTTCGGTGCGATGCCGCCGGTGACCGGTCACACGGAGCCCACGCCGCTGCCGTTGCCGATGCCCGGCCTCCTGGTCGACGGCCTCGAGACCAAGCCGGTCCCGCTCGACGAGCTCGACGAGATCGAGACGAGCCTCGCGAACGTCGCGCTCGAAGAGCAGCGGATCCGCGCGAGCAGTCAGGACCTTCACGCCGACGCGGGCTTCGAGGATCAGATCATCACGGGCGTCGAGTCGCCCGCGCCCACCACCGCTCACAATGGCCACGCGCACGCCTCGCCGATCGAGATCCGCGAGGCCAGCGAGCTCAGCGAAGCCAACGAGGTCAACGAGGATCATGTCGTCGACGACGTCGAGGTGCAGGAGGAGGTGACGGGTGGCGCGGCGATCGTTCCCGACGGTGCCGATCCGCTGACCACCGAGACGCACGAGCTGCCCGACGCCGCGTCGGATGCGTGGCTCGACAAGGCCGCGGCTCGTGACACGTCGAGCATCACCGTCGGCCCCGATGGCGTTCGCCTCGCGCTCGTGGCGGGAGAGCACCTCGCGCGCGGCTTGGGCGGCAAGCTCGACGTGCGCGTGCTCCTGCATCGCACGTCGTACTATCCGGTGATCGCGCTCGTCATCGGGCCACCCGCGGCGATGCGCGTTCCGTCGACGACGCAGCTCGCGACGGTGACGCTCGACATCGCGCTCGACACGCATCGCGCGGTGCTCGCCGTGCTCGCGAAGAAGTTCGAGCTGACCATCGAGCTCGTGGTGCGCGGACGCCGCATCCGCCGCGTGCAGCTCGTCGCGCCACTCGCGGAGAACGTCGGGTACATCGTGCGCGCCGCGGAGGATCACCTCCGTGGACTCTCGTCGGGCGGCCTGGGCGACGGCGCGCCGTCGTTCGATCGCGCGCGCGATCTCGTCACCGGCGCGGGCTACGATCTGCTCGGCGTCGAGCACTCCGACGCGAACGAGTTCCGCGACGACAAGCTCGCGCAGCTCGACAGCGCCCAGAGCCTGCGCCGGGCGATCGCGATGGCGCGCCGGTTCGCGCGACCGATCCGCGAGGACTACCTCGTGTGCACGCGTGGCTTCCCGCTGCCGCGCTGGCGCGAGCTGCGCCGACACGTGCTCGAGAGCGCCGTGGCGTGGGGCTTGTGGATGGGCCCGGAGCTCGCGCAGGTCGCGGTCAGCGAAGGGCTCGCGCGCTCGCGTCGCGATCTCGTCGTGCGGCTCGATCACGGCTTCGAGAAGCTCAAGCGCCACACGTCCGCGTTCGACATCGACGCGGATGCGACGGAGGACAACGCCAAGGCGCTCGCCGAAGAGGCACGCGCGCTCGGTGTGGAGCTGACCAAGAAGGATGCGCCCGCGCCAAAGCCGGCGGAGGCGAGCGCGGTGCATCAACTACCGCGCACGAACGGCTCGCCCGTGACGAGCGAGGAAGCGCCTGCGGTTTCGGGTTCGATCGGCGGTACGCCGCCCAAGGGCTCCGCGCGGCCGAAGGCATCCGTCGACGAGCTCCTCGCGATGCTCGACGATCGCGAGAAGCGCGTCGCGGCAGCGATCGAGCTGTGCGAGCGCGGTGATGCCAACGCTGCGGTCCCGGTGATCGCGGCGGTCGCGAAGATGTCGCGCGCGGAGGCGGTGCGCGTGCTCGGCCTGTCCGTGAAGTTCGGCGAGGCCGCGGCGGCGCCGCTCATCCAGGGTCTGTCGAGCAGCAAGGGCTTCTTGCGCCACGGCTGCGCGCTGGCGCTGGCGCTGCTCCGCTCCGAGGATGGAACGCAGGCGGTCATCGATCTCTTGCTCAACGAGCCGACGGAGATCTGGCGCGAGGTCGCGCGCGCGATCGGCCAGGTCGGTCCGACCGGTCTCATGCCGCTCGCCTCCAACTACGGGCGGCTCGGGGACCGCGCAACACCGCAGGCCGCGGAGCGCGTGGCGTGGGCGATGGCCCACATCGCCGTGCGCGGCGGCAAGCCGGCCATCGAGATGATGGCGAACGGGCAGAGCGCCGTGGCCCCCGTGGCCAAGCACGCCCTCGAGCTCCACGCGTCGGCGGCGCGGGATCAGGTGCGGGTGCGACCCGGCGCCGACGGATCGCAAGCGGGGCGTGACGTGACGGTCAATCGTGCGTTCTCCAGGCGGTTCTTCGAGGCGCTGGAGCAGGGCCTCCCCGAGGCAGCGGCCGCGGGCCTCGAGGCGCTCGACGCGTCGAGCCCGATGGAGCTGCTCGAGGAGGCGGACCTCATCGAGGAGGAGGACGAGGGGGAAGTGCTCGACGACTCCGATCTGATCCAGACCTAGGTGCCAATCTGACGCGTGTTTCAGGTATCATCGGTCGGCCGTAGATGAGGATCGGAATTTTCTCTGACGTCCACGCGAACATCGAAGCGATGAACGCCGTGGTCGATGCCTTCCGTTCCGAACGGATCGACAAGTACGTGTGCATCGGTGACGTCGTCGGATACGGCGCGTCCCCGAACGAGTGTTGCGATCTCATTCGCAAGCTCGCGTCGTTCACGATCCTCGGCAACCACGACGCCGCGGTCGCGGGCCGGATGGACTACTCGTACTACTACGACGCGGCTCGGCAGGCGCTCGATCTTCACGCGCGCCAGATCAGCCCGGAGAACATGCAGTGGCTGCGGGGGCTCCCGTACGAGGCCCGCGAGGGCGACATCACGTTCTGCCACGGCTCGCCGATCAACCTCGAGGAGTTCGAGTACATCTTCTCCGTCGAGCAAGCGACGCGCTGCCTCGAGATCTGGGATGACCTCGCCGCCGTCACGTTCATCGGTCACTCGCACCTGTGCAAGTCGTTCGCGCTGACCCGCGACGAGGTGTTCGAGGTGGTGGCCACCAAGTTCGTCATCCGCCCCGAGCACCGCTACATCATCTCGGTCGGCTCTGTCGGTCAGCCGCGCGACTACGATAACCGCGCGAGCTACACGATCTACGACACCGACGAGCGCGTGTTCGAGTTCAAGCGCGTCGCGTACGACATCGACACCGCCGCGCAGAAGATCTTCGCCGCCGAGCTCGAGCGGAACTTCGGAAACCGGTTGTTCCTCGGGGTGTGACACCGGTGATGGCGCGGACGCTCGAACCGATCAACACGTACGACGTCTCCGCCGCTCTTCGACGCGAGCACTTCCTCGCGCAGCACCCGTATCCCTTCCTCGTGCACGCGCTCGGGGCGCTGCAGAGCCTCGATCCGGCCAAGGTCGACGAGCTCACCACGGATCGCCTGCTCCTCGAGCGTCCGCGCCAAGCGCTCGGAGATTCGATGCTCGTCGCAGAGCTCGCCCCCAAGGATCCGGATCAGGACATCGTGACGATCGGCGTGGCGCCGAGCTGCGACGTTCTCCTCGACGACGCGAGCGTGTCCAAGCGTCACGCGTGGTTCGAGTGCGTCGACGAGGTGTGGCGCCTGTGGGACGACGACTCGTCGGCGGGAACGCAGGTCAACAGCGAGCCGCTCCAGCCTCGTGTGCCGCGCGTGCTCGCCTCCGGTGATCAGATCACGCTCGGCTATGTCGAGCTGATGTTCTTCACGAACGACGCGTTCTACGATCTGATCCACGGGCTCTACGCGAGCGCGCCGTCGCAGATCGTTCGCTAGCGATCGTCGCGGATCGCGGCGGACACGAAGCCCATCGGCTGCGCGCGGGCGGCGTCGTACTCGGCGCTCGAGATCACGCCATCGCGGCGCATCGCACGCAGGATCGTGGCGACACGCTCCGCGCTGACCTCGTCGAGGCCGCCGCGCCGGCGAACGCGCTTGGACATGGAGGTCGGCTCGCTCGTGATCGCGGCGAGGAACGCGGCCTGGCGCGTCGAGAGTCCGCGCGGCGTGACATTGAACCAATGCTTCGCGGCGGCACCGATGCCGCGCACGCCCGGACCGAGCTCGATGACGTTCAGGTAGCGCTCGAGGATCTGCTGCTTGTCGAGGCGCGCTTCGAGGCGCCACGTGAGGATGGCTTCCTGGATCTTTCGATCGAGCGTGCGGCGATGCGTGAGGAACGCGTTCTTCACGAGCTGCTGGCTGATCGTGGATCCGCCGCGCGCCAGGCGTTGTTCGCGCAGATCGATCTCGAGCGAGCGCGCGATCTGCTGCAGATCGAAGCCGTCGTGTCTCCAGAACCGCCCGTCCTCCGCCGAGACAAACGCGCCCTGGACGCGCGGCGGAATCTTGGCCATCTCGACGAAGTCCTCGCTCGCGTCCGACGTCGCGAGCGTCGTCACGTCGGCCGCCGGCGGCTCCGCGAGGGTCTTGCACCGGCCGGCGAAGTCCGCGACGAGGGCCGCGCCATCGCCCGCGGGCGCGCCGAGATCGATCGTGAGCCGGCTCGCGAGGCCGAGCTCGCCGTCGAGGACCATGCCGTCGAGCGGGCCGCGCACCTCGGCGGGCACCGAGGCCAGCAGGTCCCCGCAGCGGGCCTTCTCGATCGCTACGTCGAGCTGCGCGGACATCGGCGTCGTCGCGTTCCCGCGATGAACGTTGCCGCTCGCACGAACGTGGAGCGCTCCCATGTCGAGCTCGGCGCGCGCGAGCTCGAGGGCATCGCGACTCACGCGAGCGGTCGTGCGAACCGCGGCGGCGACGGGGACCGGGAACGACGCGAGCGTCTTGTGCTCGAGGGCGAGTCCCTCGACGGATCCATCCGCCTCGATCGCCACGGCGTCTCGTTCGCGCGCGATGCGCACCGTCCCGCTCGCGCGTGCGGAGCCGAGATGGATCGATCGTGGCGCGATCGCCGCGAGCCCGGCGAGCGGGATGCGATCGCCGGACACACGGACTAGCGTCGGCGTCGCCTCGATCGCGACCTCGCGCGGGATTCCGCTGTCGTCGATCAGCGCGCGGACTTCGATCGGCGCAAGCGAGGGCACCGTCGGCGCGGTCTCGGCGGTCGAGGTCAACGAGGTTGTCTGCGCAGCGGCGCCGGACCAGGCCATCTGCATGGGCGATCGCGACGCGAGGCGGCCTGCGGCGACATCGCGGAGAATGGTCCGGGTGTCACCGGCCGTGAGCGCGCCGGATCCGCCCACGGCGAGGACGCGGCCGAGCTTCATCTCGGGCAGCGAGATCTCGGCGGCGCTGCGCGTGAAGGTGAGCTCGACATCGATGTCCGCGAGAGCGGGAAGGGGGCCGCCGTGCGAGGACACGCGGAGCGGTCCCGTGATGACGCGCGCCCCGTGCGTGTCGGGCACGATCTCGACGCGGTCCGCGGTGATCTCGCCGACGCCGGAGATGCGCGCGGTCAGCGTGCCTTCACTGACGACGATGCGGCGAATGCGTGGCGAGCGATGCGTCCG
>JAEYYV010000033.1 GCA_023428295.1 Pseudomonadota bacterium | reverse complement strand
GTGCCGACCGATGTGCCGACCGATGCGCCGACCGATGTGCCGATCGATGTGCCGATCGATGTGCCGGTCGATGCGCCGATCGATGTGCCGATCGATGCGCTCGCAGAACGCGACGGCGTGCCCAGGTGGGCGTACTGCACGACGCCGAAAGCGCCGACCGAGGACAACGTCGTATCCGCAGCGTGCGTTGCGGGCGAGGCGCTCGTTCCGCTCGTGAGCGATGTCATGTCGGCGACCGGCGTGCTGCCGATGGATGCGTGCATGCGCTTCGGTCCCGACGTTCCGCCGGGGGGCTTTCGTCCGCGCGACGCGGATCTCACGGGCGGCTTCTACCAACCGGTGCGTCTCGACACCGGTGAGCTCGCGCCGCTCGCGTTCGGCATGTCGCGGATCACGTGCAACCTCGCGAACGCGACGCCGGAAGCGTTTCGCCAGTACGTCCTCGAGTACGTCGCGAATGAGAACCCCACGATCGACGCCGTCCGCATCGCGAACGATCTCGCGCCAATGATCGCGGCGGACACCGACGTCACCATCGACGTGTCGTGGCCCGCCGAGACCATCGAGAGCTACCTCTATTACGATCGTGCGCGGCAGAGGCTCGTCACGCGACGCGAGTCCCTGCGCGTCTCGTTCTTCGCCACGGGCGGCGCGTTCCCGGTGGACTCGATCGCGATCGACGAGCCCGCCCTCGGCGAGAGCGTCGCGACGAGCGCGTCGATCACGTGGCGCACGCCACCCGCGGGTGTCGCGCACCTGTGGATCGTGCTGCGCGACGCGCGTGGTGGCGTCGACGTGCGCACGATCGCCGTGACGATCGACGAGCGATGAGATCGACGAGCGACGAGCGTCGCGACGCGCGAGACCGCGAGCCGAGCCGCCGGCCGTTACCGCTTGTCCCAGCGACCTTCGACCCAGACGTAGTAGTTGCCCTGGAGCTCCCAGCGTCCGTCGACCCAGGTCGCGTTCGCACGCTGGCGCTCCCAGTGCCCCGGGACCCACTCCCAGTTGGAGTTGATCCAGTTCCATCGGCCACGCACCCAGATGTAGCCGGTGCGCGGAGCACCTTGGCTGTCCGTGCGCGGCGGCGGCGGCGCGGCAGTCGGGTACTGCCCGCCACCACGCGGCGTGTCGCTGACGACGACACCACCCGACGAGCCCGAGACATCGCGTCCTGGCGTGCCGGTCGGTTGCGGATCGTGACGATGCGGCGGCGGCGGTCCACCACCGCGCGGCGTGTCGCTGACAACGACCCCACCCGACGAGCCCGACACATCGCGGCCCGGCGTGCCCGGTTGCGTGGTGACGGTCGTCGTCGACGTCACGCGCCAATCGCCATCGACCCAGTGCCACGAGTTTCCGCGACGCTCCCAGCGACCATCGCTATACGCGTAGCCAGCGCGCTCGCGCTCCCACCGTCCAGGTGCCCACGCCCACGCTCCGTTGCGCCACTCCCAGTGACCGCGGATCCAGACGTGGCCCGGGTTCGTGGTGACGACCTCGGGCTGCGGAGCCGGTGGCTCTTCATAGACGACGCGCGTGCTCGTCATGGTGGCGTGCCCGCGAGCACGCACGACACAACCAGATGCAAAGATCCCCGAGGTCGTTACGACGCACAGGGTAGCGATCAACATACGGGTTCGAGTCATAAGGTCTCCTCTAGGGCCGTTGGACGGCCATGTCCCCGAATTCCTTCAAGCGCCAGGTACGCGACGCATCCTCCCAAACGCGAGCCGTGAACGCCACTTGCTGCGCGCACTTACGGGTGAGGCGCGTCACGCGCGAATAAGTTAGCGCGAAGCATCAGTTTGGCGGCGACGCCTCGATCGATTTGCGGTCTGATGCCGGCGCCATGCGAACCACGTTTTTCGCGGTCGTGCTTTGGGGGGCCATCGGTTGCGGAGGATCGTCCGACACACCCGATGCGGCACCGCCCATCGATGCGTGGCCGGTCCCCGTGTTCCGGAATCCGCTGCCAGGGATGTCGGATGCGGATCTCGCGAGCCAATCGCTGCAGATCCTCGGCGGCGATGTCGCCGGCGCACAAGCTACGTCGTGCAACAGCTGTCACGGCGTCACCAAGCAAAAGCTCCGGTACTGGCGCACCCTCTCGGATACGTCGCTGACGAGCTGCCTCACCGACTTCGCGCCGACGGATCCGCAGGTCGCGCTGAACATGATCAACTGCGTTCGCGAGATGCCCGCGCTCGTCACGAGCGACTACAAGGCGAAGAACCTCGGCATCTACGCCACGGCGGTCGCGCTGCCGTGGTTCGAGTATCTCTTCCACATCGCGTATCCCGACGGTCACGAGCAACCGCTCGCGGAGTTCAGGGCCGCGGCTGGTATGCCCAAGGACCTCTCGCCGATGACGCAGGAGCAGTTCGACATCGTCGCCGAGTGGTACTCGCGCGGCCTGCCGAACCTCGACGAGACGCTCGTCACGGATCCGCCACCGTCGACGTGCGAGAGCGGAATCTCCATCGACGTTCCCGCGCACGTCGCCGCGATGGCGACCACGGGTTGGCGCGCGATCGATCGCATGAACAACATGTCGATGCACGGCTGTGCGGGCGCCACCAATCCGCTCGACTGCCTCCAGACGTATCCAGCCGCCGCGGAGCAACCGTATGGCGCCGGATGGGAGCTGCCGGGCAAGGGCCACATCCGCGTGCTCGCCGACAACACGTACGTCACGTCGTACTGGACGCGCAGCTCGCCCGACGGGCGCTTCGTCGGTCACGGCGTGTCCAACGTCCCGGGCTCGTACATCATCGATCTGCAGCGCGACGGCCTGCTCGTGCCGATCGACACCGCCTACGATCCCGCGTTCTTCCCCGACAACTCGGGCTTCGTGTTCCAAGGCGGTCCGCGCAACACGTGCGCGATCAGCGTGCTGACGTCCAACCCGTCGCAGGTGACGATGACCGAGCCCGGGTGCCGTCGCATCAACAACATCGGCCTCTATCAGCACATCGGTCAGGGCGTCGCGCAGGGCGCCGACTACTTCGCGCTCGACAACGAGTTCGAGTCCGACGACGGCGGCAAGCAACCGACGAGGAGGCAACCCGACGCGTCGTTCAGCTCGCAGGCGTACCTGTCGTTCACCGCGCTCGTCTTCAACGGCACGCAGTTCGTTCCCAGGGGCACGGTCAACGTCGACACGCCGTTCGAGGGCGACTCGGTCCTCTCGCACTCCGCGAAGCTCGTCATCTCGCGCGTCGCGAACCCGCAAGAGGATCAGCTCGGCTACGTGCTGCGCAAGGTCATCGCGACGCCGTCGGGAACGTCGTACACGTACTCCACGCCGGAGATCGCGCGCTACTGCGTCTCCGGCGGCAAGCCAGGCTTCTCGTTCGACGAGCGCTGGGTCGCGTTCCATCAGTACGTTACCGATGCGAACGCCGTCGAGCTCGGCTTCACCGGCCCGAGCGATCCGGGCTTCGCCGCGTACCGCACGAAAGGTGCGGCGAACATCTACCTGCTCGAGCTCGCGACGGGGACCCGCACGCGCATCACGAACATGGCCCCGGGCCAGTACGCGCTGTTCCCGCACTTCCGCGCCGACAACTGGATCTACGCACAGGTGCGAGACGCGAACGCGGACCACGAGTACACGATCGCGCACGACGGCGCCCTCGTCCTCGAGTAGCGCGGAGTGATAGGCTGCACCTGGGCGGCTCTGGGTGCGCTTCCTTCTACCTACTCGAACGGTAGTGCATCCGCTCTCCGCCCACCTTTTTAGATGGACGCGATCCGGACGTTACTTCTCGCGCGCACGCACATCGTCGTGATGGATCCGGACCAGGTCGCCGAGGCAGCGACCCGTCCCGTCACGGATCTGGAGATCGAGAAGTTCGAGGACGAGCTCGCGCAGCTCGGCTTCGTGATGAGCCTCGATCTCGCGATGTCGATCCGTCGCTTGCCGAACCAGGCCATCCAAGAGCTGCGCAATTGGATGTTCGACACGCTCGCGAAGACTGTCGGTGCGCATCGCCCACACGTGCCGCTCTTCCGCGCGTTCCCCGAGGGCACGCCCGCGAACACGAAGACGCTGCTCCTGCGTCGCATTCTCGCGTGGCTCGCCACCGCGCCCGAGCAGCCGTGCCCGTGGTGCGGCGAGATCAAGACCGTCCACGCACTCGATCCGTGCGGCCACCTCGTGTGCACCACGTGTTGGGACGGCGGCAACTACTCGGGGTGTCCGATCTGCCATCGCCGCGTGTCGCTGACCAGCGCGTTCGTGCAGCCGAGCCCGGCCGAGCGAGTCACGCGGAGCGACGGTCAGCTTCGCCTGGTGCACCTCGCGTTCGATCTCGCCGCGATGGCAAAGGATCGCTTCGGCCGGCTCCTCGCTCGCACCACGCCACTCTCGCCGCTCGATCGCGCAGAGGTGGAGGCGATGATCGATGCGCTCGGTCCGGCGGCCGCGAGCTGGATGCCGGACAAGATCGCCGTGCGCGAGACGATGGCCGTGTGCGTGGCGCGCCTGTGGCTGATCTCGCCGGATCGCCACGCGATCGTTCGCGCGACGCAGAAGCACCTGCGCACCGCGACCGACGTGCTGCGCGTCGCCGTGGTGCTGATGGGCGGTGCGCCGGGACTCGACGAGCCGATCGCGGGCGGCAAGCTCGGACCGATCGCACGGCGCTTGCGGCGCAGCGTGATCGAGGCGCTCGACGCGATCGATCCCGAGAAGCTCGTCGACGACGTGCGCAAGCACCGCACCGCGTGGCGACGCGTCGGCGAGCGCGTGCATCCGTACGAGCTCGCGAAGCACTTCCCGAACGCCGCGCTCGCGTTCGCGGTGGTTCGCGGGACGAAGGTCAGCACCGCTACGTTCGGCAAGACGCTCGTCGCGCAAGTGGGGCAGCTCGCGCGCGCGCGGATCGAGGACGACGCCCTGCGCATCACCTCATGGGCCGGCGCCATCGAGGATTCCCTCCGCGCCGGCGATGCGCGGACAGCGCTCGAGCATCTCGCGACGAGGCCCGGCGAGCTCTTGCGGCGCGCGGATCATCTCGTGCGCCTCGCGCAAGCAAAGCAGCCCGAGACCGTCACGCAGGTCGTGCGCGCGATCCAGAGCGCCGCCGTCAAGGGCGCGCCTCAAACGTTGCTCACGCTCGGTGCGCACGTCGTCCGGCGGAGCGCTGCGTGGCGACGGCGTGTGTTCCTGCCGAAGGGCGAGCTCACCAAAGCGTGGAGCACGCCGGACGAGCGCGCTCCCTTGCCCGCCGATGCGATCGGCGCGATCGCGGGTGTCGTGCGCGAGACGCTCGTCGCGCGCGCCGAGGGCCGACGCATGTTTCCACGCGGCGTCATCGATCGTGCGCTCGTCGATCTGCTCGTGCCGATCGGCGAGCGAAGCGCAGCGAAGTCCAAGGTGGCGTGGCCGCGTGGTAGCGAAGCATCGATCCCGCCGGGCGAGAAGCTGCGCTTGTTCCTCCATTGGGAGGAGCCGCCACAGAGCCGCGTGGATCTGGATCTCTCGGTCGCGCTCTACGACGACGATTGGCGCCACGTCGGAACGTGCGACTTCACGAACCTACGCATCGGCACCGCGGCGATCCACTCGGGCGATCTGACCAGCGCTCCACCGCCGCTCGGCGCATCCGAGTTCATCGATCTGGATCTCGCACGGCTCGCCGCGCTGCGCGCGCGCTACCTCGTGATGGTCGTCCTGTCGTTCAACTCCGTCGCGTTCGAGCGGCTGCCGTTCGGCTTCGCGGGCCTCATGATCTCGCCCGCCGAAGGCACGCACTTCGATCCGCGCGCGGTCGCGCAGCGCTTCGATCTCGCGGGGCGCTCGACGATCCTCGTGCCGCTGACGATCGATCTCGCGTCGCGCCGACTGCGCTGGATCGACGCCCACGTGACGAGCTACTCCGACTTCAATGACGTCGGCGGCAAGCACGCTGCCCTCGCCCACCTCGGCGCAGACTTCGAGAACCTCGTCGCGAGCGGCGCGAGGCCGACGCTGTGGGACGTGGCCGCGATCCACGCCGCCGCGCGCGCCAACGTGGTCTACGTGCGCGAACGCGACGGCACGTTCACGCAATACCGTCGCCGCGAGCGCGAGAGCTCCGTGCTCCGCCTCGCTCGCTTGCATGCATCCGAGCACGACGGCGCGCAGCCGATGTTGGCTCCCACCACCGCGCCGACGTGGTTCGCGCTCCTCTCCGACGACGTCGCGATCCCCAAGGGCAGCGAAGGCTATCTCCTCGACGCACGCCGCACGGGAGCGGACGGCGTCACGCGGCTGTCCGCGACCGACCTCGTCGCGCAGCTCGCCGCGAAGTAGTGCTAACGTCATCCCCTCGAAGGGGAAGCGATGGACGCGACGAGTGGTGACGAGACAGCGGTAGATCCGGACGCTGCGGTGCAGCCAGCGCCGATCGAGACGAACCCAGCGACGTCGTACGACGAATATCTCGGGCCGGCGATCTTCGCGCCGCTCTCGGTGTTCGTGCTCGAAACAGCAGCACCGCAAGCGGGCGAGCGCGTGCTCGATCTCGCGTGCGGATCGGGCGTGGTCACCGTGCAACTGCCTCCGCTCGTCGGCGAGACCGGCAAGGTCGTCGGCGTCGACGTCTCCGCGCCGATGCTCGCGATCGCGTCCGCCAAGGACAAGCCCGCGGGCTGCGGCATCGAGTTCCGCGAGTGCAACGGGTGCGCGCTCGTCGATCTGGACAACGGCGCCTTCGATCTCGTGATCTGCCAGCAAGGCCTGCAGTTCTTCCCCGAGCGCGAGTCAGGCGCGAGCGAGATGCGCCGCGTGCTCGCAGGAACGGGCCGCGCCGTGGTCGCGTGTTGGAAGCCGCTCGAGGAGCAGGGCGTGTTCCAGCAGGTCGTCGAGACGCAAGCGCGCGTCTTGAACGTGCCGCTCGAGAAGGCCGCGATGCCGTTCTCGTTCGGTAGCGGCGCGGCGCTCAAGACGATGCTCGAGGACGCGGGCTTCGAGACCGTCGAGATCGTGGAGCACGAGCTCTTGGTGACGTTCGATGACCCGTCGGAGTTCGTGCGTCGCACCACCGCGTCGGCCGCAGCGGTGATGCCGCACTTCGCGGACATCGATGTGCAAGACGCAGCGTCGTCGATCGAGAGAGTGCTCGCACCGGTCCTCGCGCACTACAGCAAGGACGGCAAGCTCGTGACGACGATGAAGACCAACATCGCGATCGCGAAGCGTTAATCGATCGCGCGCGCGACCGCGAGCATGTTCGTCGTGCCAGGAACGATCGAGATCGTGAACGGCACGAACGTGCGCGTCGGATGCGTCACCGTGATCGTCGCGGATGTGCCGACGGCATTCACGCCAAACGCTTGCCCGAAGCGTGTCTGTGTCTCGGTCAGGCCGGGCGCCGGACGGCCATCGTTCGCTTGGTAGACGACGGCATCGGGCGCTGGCGTGATCGCGACCGTCGCCCCTGCGATCGGAAGATTCGCGCAGTCGCGCACGGCGATGTTGATGAACGTATCCGCCGGATCGCGGACGAACCCAGCCGTGCTGTAGACCTGATCCATCGCGGCGAGGTCCCAGATCGGACCGTCACCGAGCTCGAGCACGTCGCCGTTGGCTCCCATGATGTCGCGATCGACCGGCAGATCGAACACCACGTGCGTGACGAAGTCCGTACCGAGCGAATAGCGCACGCTGATCTCCGGAGCCGCGCCATCGGTGTCGATCGCGAGATCGTACGCCCCGTCACTCGCAGACGATGCCGTGGCGATCGCGGGTCCATTCACCGTCGTGCTCGCCTCGATGGAGGCCCCCGAGAGCGGAACGCGTTCGTTGTCGAAGGACGTGTAACGGAACGTCGTGCCGCGAATGTGGACCGTGGGTGGCGCCACCGCCGTGCGCCCGCACACACCCGCGTCGATCATCGTGTCGAGCTGCATGTCGAGGCGCGCGTCCTCGATGCGCTCGCGGTCGTCGAAGCCGAAGCGGCCACACGCGGCGAGTCCGAACAAGAACAACGCGCGCGTCACTCCTCCCAGGATATCCCGACGCGGGCTCGCCGCACGCAGGCGGATCCCTCGACGACGAATGCGCTAGCGGCTCCTGACGCGATGCGTTAGGGTGCTTGCACGGTGGGCACTCTCTACGACCCGAGCTTCGATCGAGACGCGTGTGGCGTTGGCTTTGTCGCGGACATCAAGGGCACCAAATCGCGCAGCATCGTCGACGACGGGCTCGAGATCCTGCGCCGCCTCTCGCACCGCGCGGCCACGGGGGCGGATCCCGATACCGGTGATGGCGCCGGCATCCTGATCCAGCTCGCGGATCGCTTCTTTCGCGCCGAAGCCGCAAAGGCCGGGCTCGACATTCCGACCGGTCGCCGCTTCGCCGTGGGGCAGGTGTTCTTGCCGCCCGATCCGGCTCAGCGCGCAGCGTGCGAACAGATCCTTGCCGACGTCGTCACCGAGGAAGGCCAGCGCGTGCTCGGGTGGCGCGACGTCCCGATCGATAGCTCGCACACCGGCACGGTCGCGCGCGCGGTGATGCCCGTGTTCCGTCAGATCTTCGTGCGCATGCGGCGCGTGCCGCCGAGCGCGTGGGAGCGAACGCTCTACGTGATCCGCAAGCTCGCGGAGAATCGCGTGCGCGAGCGCGGCGCAGATCCGCAGGGGTACTTCCACGTCGCGTCGCTGTCGACCGAGACGATCGTCTACAAGGGCCTCCTCTTGCCGCGGCAGCTGCCGCAGTTCTTCCTCGATCTCAAGGCGCCCGAGCTCGTCAGCGCGATCGCCGTGGTTCACTCGAGGTTCTCGACGAACACGTTCCCGACATGGGATCTCGCGCAGCCGTTCCGCTACATCGCCCACAACGGCGAGATCAACACGCTGCGCGGAAACGCCAACTGGATGCAGGCGCGCAAGAGCCAGCTGAGCAGCGCGAAGTTTCACGGCGGCCTCGAGCGCTTGTTCCCGATCATCGTCCCCGGCAAGAGCGACTCGGCGCAGTTCGACAACATGGTGGAGCTGCTCACGCTCGGCGGACGCAGCTTGCCGCACTCGATGATGATGATGATCCCCGAGGCATTGGATGCCAGCGTCGACGAGGATCGCAAGGCGTTCTATCGCTACGCCGCCTCGCTCGTCGAGCCGTGGGATGGCCCCGCGGCCATCGTGTTCTCCGACGGACAGATCGTCGGGGCCACGCTCGATCGCAACGGGCTGCGCCCCGCGCGCTGGACGATCACCACCGACGATCGCGTGATCCTCGCGTCGGAGGTCGGCGTGATCGACGTGCCGCCGGAGCGCGTGCGCAGCAAGGGCCGGTTGCAGCCCGGCATGATGTTCGTCGTCGATACCGCCGAGGGCCGGATCGTCGACGACGCGGAGCTCAAGCGCGATGTCGCCGGGCGCTTCCCGTACCGCAAGTGGCTCGACAAGAACGTGTTCGAGATGCACGAGCTCGACGACGCTCCGCCGCACGAGGTGATCACCGGAGACGCGCTGTTCCGGTTGGCGCGCGCGCACGGCTACACCGACGAGGACGTGAACCTCATCATCGAGCCGATGGCGACCACGGGCAAAGAGCCCGTCGGCTCGATGGGCACGGACACTCCGCTCGCGGTGCTGAGCGATCACGCGCCGCCGCTCGCGAACTACTTCCATCAGCTGTTCGCGCAGGTGACAAACCCCGCGATCGATCCGATCCGCGAAGCGCTCGTCATGTCGCTCGAGACCACGATGGGTCCCGACGGCAACACGTTCGACGAGACGCCCGAGCAGTGCCATCAGCTGCGGCTGCGCGGGCCGGCGATCGACAACAACGACCTCGCCAAGATCCGCGCGCTCGGCACGACCGGCGAAGGCGTGTTCGAGCCGATCACGCTCTCGATGATCTACCCGGTCGCCGACGGAGAAGACGGCCTCGCGGCGGCGATCGCGCGGCTGCGTCGCGCGGCCGAGCTCGCGATCGATGAAGGCCACAACGTGCTGATCCTGAGCGATCGCGGCGTCGATGCAGCGCACGTCGCCATCCCCGCGGTGCTCGCGCTATCGGCGGTGCAGCAGCACCTCGTGCGCGAGGGCACGCGTATGCAAGCGGGTCTCGTCGTCGAGACCGCGGACTGTCGCGAGGTGCACGACGTCGCGCTGCTCATCGGCTACGGCGCCGCAGCGGTGAATCCGTACCTCGCGCTCGATATCGTTCGCGAGCTCGTCGCACAGGGTCGCGTGCCCGGTCCGCCCGAGGCGGCGATCGCGCGGTACCTCCACGCGTGCGACGAGGGCCTCCTGAAGGTGATGTCCAAGATGGGCATCTCCACCGTGCAGAGCTATCGCGGCGGACAGTTGTTCGAGGCGGTCGGTCTCGACAGCGGCATCGTCGCGAAGCACTTCACGGGAACACCGTCGCGCATCCAAGGTCTCGGCCTCGAGGAGCTCGGCGTCGAAGCACTCGCGCGTCATGATCGCGGCTTCGGCGCGGCCGCGCAGGCGATCGCGGATGACTTGCCCGTCGGTGGCCTGTATCAGTGGCGCCGCCGAGGCGAGCCGCACAAGTGGAATCCGGCGACGGTGGCGACGCTCCAAGCCGCGGTACGCAGCGGCGATCGCACGCAGTTCGCCGCGTACGAGAAGCTGTGCGACGACGAGGACGCCGCGGCCATCACGCTGCGCGGCCTCTTGCAGTTTGCCGAGACCACGCCGATCTCGATCGACGAGGTGGAGTCCGCGAGCGAGATCGTGAAGCGCTTTGTCACGGGCGCGATGTCGTTCGGATCGATCAGCGCCGAAGCGCACGAGACCTTGGCGATCGCGATGAACCGCCTCGGCGCGAAGAGCAACTCGGGCGAAGGCGGCGAGGAGCCGCATCGCTACGAGCTCGACGAGAACGGCGATTCCCGGCGCAGCGCGATCAAGCAGATCGCGTCCGGACGGTTTGGCGTCACCACGCACTACCTGGTCAACGCGGACGATCTACAGATCAAGCTCGCGCAGGGTGCCAAGCCCGGCGAGGGAGGCCAGCTCCCTGGCAGCAAGGTCGACGAGCGCATCGCGCGCGTGCGCTGGTCCACGCCGGGCGTGACGCTGATCTCGCCGCCACCGCACCACGACATTTACTCGATCGAAGATCTCGCGCAGCTGATCTACGACCTCACCGCGGTGAACCCGTCGGCGCGCGTCAGCGTCAAGCTGGTCAGCGAGGTCGGCGTGGGGACGATCGCCGCGGGCGTCGCCAAAGCACGCGCCGGCGCCGTCGTGATCGCCGGCTACGAAGGCGGCACCGGCGCGGCGCCGCTCTCGAGCATCAAGCGCGCGGGCTTGCCGTGGGAGCTCGGCGTGGCCGAGACGCAGCAGGTGCTCGTCGCCAACAAGCTGCGCGATCGCATTCGCGTGCAAGTCGACGGCGGTCTGCGCACGTCGCGCGACGTCGTCGTCGCTGCGCTGCTCGGCGGCGAAGAGTTCGGCATGGCCACCGCGTCCCTCATCGCGACGGGCTGCATCATGCTGCGCAAGTGTCACCTGAACACCTGCTCGGTCGGCATCGCGACGCAGGATCCGTATCTACGCGAGAAGTTCGTCGGCACGCCCGAGGACGTCGTGAACTACTTCACGTTCGTCGCGGAGAACGTGCGCGAGCACCTCGCGCGGCTGGGCGCTCGATCCATCGACGACATCGTCGGTCGCGTCGATCTCTTGAAGCCGCGCGGCACCACGCACTGGAAGGCGCGCCTCATCGACTTCGACGCGATCCTCGCCGACCTGTCCGAGACGAGTGATGGTCCGCGCCGCTTCGTGAAAGCGCAGCCGCACGACATCGCGGATCACGTCGATCACGATCTGATCCGCCGCGCACAGCCCGCGCTCGTCGGAGGCAAGTCTGTCGAGCTCGCGCTACCGGTCGACAACTCGCGGCGCGCGGTCGGGACCTTGCTCTCGGGTCACATCGCGAACATGCACGGCGCGAAGGGCCTGCCCGACGGATCGATCAGCGTGCGCTTGTCGGGCTCGGCCGGCCAATCGTTCGGCGCATTCCTCGCGCCGGGCGTGACGCTCGAGCTGTGCGGCGAGGCGAACGACTACATCGGCAAGGGCATGAGCGGCGGGCGCATCGTCGTGTATCCGCCGGCGACCGCGCGGTTCGCACCCGAGCAGAACGTGATCATCGGCAACGTCGCGCTGTACGGCGCCACCGCGGGCGACCTGTTCGCGTGCGGTCTCGGGGGCGAGCGCTTCGCCGTGCGCAACTCCGGCGCGCGCGCTGTCGTCGAGGGCGTCGGCGATCATGGCTGCGAGTACATGACCGGCGGTGTTGTCGTGGTGCTCGGTCCCGTCGGGCGCAACTTCGCGGCGGGCATGTCGGGCGGCACCGCGTTTGTCTACGATCCGAACCAGACCATGCGCTCGCGCACGAACCTCGAGATGGTCGAGCTCGAGTCGGTCGTCGACGAGAGTGACATGTGGCTCGTGCACTCGATGATCGAGCAACACATTCGCTTCACCGGCAGCCCGCTCGGCCGTCGCGTGCTCGACAACTGGGAGCACCTCGTCGCGCGCTTCGTGAAGGTGATGCCCACCGATTACAAGCGCGTGCTACAGCAACGTCGCGCGGCCGCGCGGAGACCCTCGGGTCTGCACCTGGTGCCGGGAGGTCGGTCGTAATGGGCAAGCCCACCGGATTCATCGAGTGGCAGCGGATCCTTCCCAAGAAGCGGCCGGTCACGGAGCGCCTGCGCGATTGGCGCGAGGTGGAGGGCGTGCACGGTCCGCTCGAGGACGATCTGATCCGCAACCAAGCTGGACGCTGCATGGACTGCGGCATTCCGTTCTGCACGCAGGGATGTCCGCTCGGAAACCCGATCCCGGACTTCGCGGATCTCGTGTTCGAGAAGCGCTGGCACGACGCGCACAAGCGGCTCGCCGCCACGAATGACTTCCCCGAGTTTACGGGGCGCCTCTGCCCTGCTCCGTGCGAAGGCTCGTGCGTGCTCGGGATCGACGACGCGGCCAGAGGGCCCGTCACGATCGAAGCGATCGAGAAGGCGATCGCGGAGCACGCTTTCGGCGAAGGCTGGATCGCGCCGCGACCACCACGCGTGCGCACCGGCAAGCGCGTCGCGATCGTCGGCTCGGGTCCCGCAGGGCTCGCCGCCGCGAATCAGCTGAACCGCGCGGGCCACACCGTCGTGGTGTTCGAAGCCGCGGCCACGATCGGCGGCCTGCTGCGTTACGGCATTCCGGACTTCAAGCTCGAGAAGCACGTCATCGATCGCCGCCTCGCGATCATGGAGGCCGAGGGCGTCGAGCTCCGCACGAACGCGAAGGTCGGCCAGAGCCCGTCGTGGGCGCAGCTCGACGCGGACTACGACGCGGTCGTCATCGCGATCGGCGCGATGCGCGGTCGCGATCTCGACGTCCCCGGTCGCGATCTCGACGGTGTCGTGATGGCGATGGACTACCTCACCGAGCAGAACAAGGTCGTCTCCGGTGAGCTCGCGAGCTCCAAGTACAACGCCGTTGGACAGCGCGTGGTCATCCTCGGCGGCGGCGACACCGGCTCGGATTGCCTGGGCACCGCGCTTCGCCAGGGCGCCGCGCACGTCACGCAGATCGAGCTCATGCCCCCACCGCCCGCCACGCGGGACGGCACCGCCAATCCGTGGCCGCTGTGGCCGCTGATCTTCCGCACGTCATCGTCGCAGGAGGAAGGCGGCGAGCGGACGTACTCGTTCCGCACCACCCGCCTCGAGGGCGAGAACGGCAAGCTCGTCGCGCTCGTCGGGGTCAATGTCGACGATCCCACGCACGAGGTTCGCATCCCCGTCGATACGCTGATCCTCGCGCTCGGCTTTGTCGGCCCCGATACCACCGCGCTCGTCGAGCAGCTCGGCGTGGATCTCGACGCGCGAGGCAACATCGCCGTCGACGCGCGCTACGAGACGAGCGTTCCGGATGTCTACGCCGCCGGCGACGCGCATCGCGGTGCATCGCTGATCGTGTGGGCGATCGCCGAGGGCCGCGAGCTCGCGCGCAACGTCGACAGCGCGCTACGCAACGCGCCCTCGATCGTGCCGGCGCGCGGACAAGACCAGCCGTTCCGCTAGCGCGCGCTTGTGCTCAGGAGCATTCGCCGGCGCACGTCTCGCTGCCGTCACACACAGCATCACCACACAGGGTCGCGGCCGCGCCGCAGTCCTCGGGACACGAGAACATCGACTCGAGCGCCGAGCATGCACCATCGCCGCAGCGAGGCTGGGTCGTGCATGTCTCGCCGGGCAGGCACAGTGGCGTGCAGGCAGACCAGCAATCGAGATCGGCACAACCAGCGAGACCATCACCGTCGGCGTCGAGCCGCCCCGCGCACGTCTCGTACGCGGAGCGGTCCTGCCAACGATGCGTGGTGCGTGGCTCGGGGACACTGCTCATCGTGTTGCCACCGACCGTGATCACCTCGGCGCCGTCGGGCCGAAACAAGGCGACGTGCTCGGTCACGAGACGCGAGCTCCCGCTCAGCGCCTGCCAGCGAGCACCGTCCCACTCCCACGTGTCCTCGATCGGGACCGGGCGCTCGAACAAGCCGACGTTCTCGACGCGCTCGCCACCGACGAGCAACAAGCGTCGTCGAGCAGGCGTGAGCGTCAGCGTCGCGAACGCACGCGGGGGCGGGGACACCACGGTGTTCACGCGCGTCCAACCGGTCATCGTGTAGCGCCACGTATCGTCGTGCGACACGCCCGTCTCCGGATCCGTCACGCCACCGAACAAGAGGAGTCCACCGCCGATCGGATCGTGCGCCATGACCGCGCCCACGCGCGCCGACGGCGTGTCCCCGCTGGTGCTCGCGTGCCACGTCGTTCCGGTCCACTCCCACGTGTCGTCGCGAACACCGCTCGCGTCGACGCCACCGAACATCACCACGCGGCCCGTGTCGCGGTCGTACGCCATCGCGTGACCGCGACGCGGAGGCGGCGACGTCGCGGGCATCGCATCGGTCCACGTGGTCCCGTCCCAGAGCCATGTCTCGGCGGAGAGTCCTCCGACAATGTCGCCGCCGAACATCACGATGCGATCGCGCTCGATGTCGTACGCCATCGCGTGGCCCCAGCGCGCGAGAGGCTTCTTGCTCGGAGACAGCTCTGTCCACACGGCACCATCGAACGCGTGCGTGGTGTCTTTACGCAGTGGAGCGTTGCCGCGCTCGGAGACATTTCCACCGAACACGATCGCGACGCGACGGCGCAGATCGTTGGCCGCCGCAGCACCGCGCGCGACGTGAAGGTCCAGGACCGGCGTGACCACCTTCGTGTATGAACCCGTCGCGTCCCACGTCACGATGTCCGCGCCTACCCGCGCGACGAGCCCGCCACGCAGGCGATCCGCGACGACGAACGCGATGTTCGTGTAGTCGACCGACGCGCGCGAGAGAGCGCTCCACGCCTGGCCCGTCCACTCCCACGTGGTGGAGCCCGCACTGCCGCTGCTACCGAGGAGAAGCAGCTTCTGGGCGCCCACGTCGAATGCGAGCCACATCTGGTACGGATACGAGGTGTCGATCGCCGGAACCGTGGTCGCGATCGGTGTCCACGTGTCGCCGACAAGCTCCCACTGCTCGCGCCTCGAGATCAGCACGATCACGCCGCGGATCGGATCGTAGGTCATCGTCGCGAGGTCCGACGCCTTGGGCCCGATGGACGCGATCTTCGTCCACGTCCCGTCGCGAAGCTGCCACGTGTCGTCGAGCGTCTTCGCATCGTCGCGTCCGCCGAACAGCACGACACGATCGCCAGCCGCGTCGTACGCCATCGCCGCGCCTGCGCGCACGGGTGGTCCCACGACGTCGACCGGCGCCCAGTCCGTCCCGCTCCATTCCCACGTATCGCCGGAGAAACCGTTCGTGCGTAAACCACCGAACATCACGGTGACGCCGCGTCGATCATCGTACGCGAGCGCAGCCTCGGCGCGGCCTTCCGGCGATGTGAGCGAGCTGTCCTCGAACCACGCGCGATCCCACTCCCACGTCGTGCGCGGGAAGAACGTCGACGACGACACGCCTGGTTCGGTGCCGCCGAACGCCACGACCCGTCCGCGACGAACATCGAACGTCGCGGACATCTTCGTCCGGAGATCGGATGGCGCGTCTCGATCGATGTCCATCCATCGCGGCGACTCGATATCGCACCGGCTCGAACATCCGTCGTGCGAGATCGTGTTGCCGTCGTCGCAGCGCTCGCCGCGGTGGGAGTCGATGACGTTATTGCCGCATTGCTCGTTCGAGAAGCAATCCGCCGAGCATCCGTCGCGGCTCGTGTTGTTGCCGTCGTCGCACTGCTCTTCGGGATCCGTGAAGTGATTGCCGCACGCGATCGGCAAGCAGACGAGCCCGTCGTCGATCGCGTAGCAGCGATCGTCGCCGCAGCTGTCGAACTTCTCCTTGCCCTCGCACGCATCGAGCTGCTGCTGCGTGACGCACAGCGTGCGCTCCTCCACGGTCGCGCATACCGTTCCCTCACGACAGATCGTGCCGTCGGCGCACGTCGTCGCGCCGCTGCGGATGCACGCGGACAGCAGCAAGGCGGCGGCGAGACACGCACTTCGCACGCGTCGATCCTGCCACAGGCTCGTCGAGCGATGCGTGATGTCGGCCTGATGTCGGAGCGCGGCCAACGCATCCGTACAACGGGAACATGAAGACCATCGCGTCGCTCGCCCCGCTCCTCCTGCTCGCCCTCACCCCTGCCATCGCCTTCGCCGATGACGCGCTCGTTGCCTCCGCGCCGCCCGCAAAGACGGTCGGGATCCTCGCCTCGGCGGGCTACGACTTCGTCGCATTCTGACCTCGTGCCGTCGAGGCCACGGGCGCCGACAGCGCACGGCCGGCAGCTCCACTTGCCGGCAGGGTCGATTGTCCCCGCCCACAGCGCGTCGCGTGACCGCGCCATCCGGGGCTAGATGGAGTGTGCGGTTGGCGAACGAGTTGCACGACGTCCAGCTCGATGTACCGCGCCGTTTGCCTCACGATCGCTTTGCTGTCTGCGTGCGTGACCGACTCGGATGCCCCCTCCGCCGACGATCTCGCCGAGCTCGATGAATGGACCTCCGCCGCCGACGGGAAAGCGGACCTGCCGAGCACCTGGAACGAGCTGGTCGCCTGGCTGCGCGACTTCTACACGAACACGATGTCGGCGGTGTGGAATCGCCAGGAGCATCCCGCCAGCGCCGACGCGGCGATCGCGCGCGTGCGCGGCATGAGCACGAACCCCACCACGCGCCTCTATCCAGCGCGCGTGCAGCGCTTGCGCACGGAGCTGATCGATCACTCCGAGATCAACATCCAGATCGCGCCGAACAAGGTCATCCGCTTGGTCGGCGATCCAAAGGGCGCGGGCGTGTTCGTCGATAGCAAGATGTTCGAGCAATCGATCGGCGCGCCGCTGTGCCTCACGTGGTCCGAGCTCGAGACCGCGATCCGCGCCTCGTATGCGCCGGGCGCGTATGGCGTGGACTTCGTGTGCCACACCATCACCGAGCGCGTGCTGCGAGCCCTCGGTGCGGGCTCCTCGACGTACGCCGCACAGATCCGCACCTACGCGGCAGCGCGATGGACCTGGGGCCCCATTCTTCCGAGCGGTAACTCGCAAGACCCGAGCGATTGGGGCGTCTCGCGCAGCTGTCGTTAGTCGCCGCGAGCTACCTTCGACGCGTGTCAACTACCGTCCACGATGCGTTGGTGTTGTTCCAGGAGGCGGTCGATCGCGAGGATGATCCACAGGCGTCGCGCGAGCTGTTCGAGCGCGTCCTCGAGATCCAGCGCGCGAACGGCGGCACGCTCGAGAACGACGACGTCCTGATCCCGCTCGAAGCGACGCTCATGAACATCGCGTCCCTCTCGCAGACACTGCGTGATTGGGAGCGACTGCGCGACGTGGCCGCGGAGCTTCGCTCGGTGGCGCCGTTCCAAGGCTCTGCGCACACGATGTACTCGATCGCGCTCAAGCACCTCGGCGATGCAGCGGGTGCGGCGCAGGCGCTCGAGCGCGCGTTCTCGGTCGCGCCGTCCGAGATCAACCCGCGTCACGAGCACGCGTGTCAGCTGCTCGCGGCCGGTGATCGCGCGGGCGCGCTCGACGCGGTCGCGGCGGCCATGGAGCGTGGTGCCGAGCCCGACGCGCTACGCGACGACGAGGAGCTCGCGGCGCTGCACGGCGATCCGCGGTTCGAGGAGCTGCTCGGTCGCGACAATCACGTCGCGTGTCTCGTGCGCCTCCTCGACGAGGAGCACGCCGACTTCGCCGAGGACGCGCCCGCCCCCGGCGACGAAGCGTTCGGCGACTGGGTCACCGATGACGAGACGATCGAGCGATTCGAAGACGCGGTCGATCTCGCGGCAAGCCTCCTCGAGTCCGCCGACGTGGCGAGTGTTCCGCTCCTGCCCGCCGACGCGGATGGCAGCGAGATCCTCGACATCTCGCAGGCCGACGCCACGCAGGTCCGCGCGATCGAAGCGGTCGTGCGCGCGGAGCGGTTCTGGCACGCGATTCCGTTTCTGCTGCTCCTCGGATCGCATCACCTGCCGGCGGTGGATCCCGAGGACGCACGCGCGCGCCTCGGCCTCGCGTGACTCACGGCACGAGGACGATCTTGCCAAACGCCTCGCGCCGCTCGAGCACGCCATGCGCCTCGGCTGCCTGCGCGAGAGGCAGCACGCGATCCACGACCGGCACGAGCCGCTTCGCCGCGACGTGTCCCAGCACCGCGAGCAAGTCGGCCTTGCTGCCCATCGTCGAGCCGAGCACCTCGACCTGACGAAAGAAGATGTGGCGCAGATCGATGTTCGGATGAAATCCCGCCGTCGCGCCGCAGGTCACCACACGTCCACCCGCGCGCACGGCGCGAATGCTCCCCGCGAACGTGTCTCCACCGACGTGCTCGATCACCGCATCCACGCCGCGCTTGCCCGTCGCTTGCCGCGCCGCCGCCACGAAGTCGGTGCTCGTGTAATCGATCACCTCGTCCGCTCCGAGCGCCACCGCGCGCGCTAGCTTCTCCTTCGTGCTCGCCGTCGCGATCACGCGCGCGCCGTACAACTTCGCGATCTGGATCGCCGCCACGCCGATGCCGCTGCCCGCGCCTTGCACGAGCACCACGTCGCCCGGCGCTACGCGTGCCTTGTGCACCACCATCTGCCACGCGGTCAGAAACGGAAGGATCGCCGCCGCGGCATCCGTCCACGAAAGCTCGCCCGGATACGGAGCGATGTTGACGACGGGCACCACGATCGCCTCTCCGTATCCACCGCTCGCGTGCTCGCCGAGGATCTTGTACTCGCGGCACAGGTTGTCGTGACCGCTCAAGCACTGTGCGCATCGCATGCACGACAGCCCGGGCTGCACGACGACCTTCTCGCCCACCGCCCGCGTGACGCCATCTCCCACCGCGTCGATCTCTCCGACGATGTCGGCACCGAGCATGTGCGGGTAGTGCAGCTTGAACGCCGGCCCGCCCTTGCGCACCCAGATGTCCAAGTGGTTCAGCGCCACCGCGCGAATGCGCACGCGCACTTCGCCTGGCCCCGGCACCGGCAGCGGGAGCTGTTCGAGCTGCAGCACCTCGGGACCACCGTGAGCACGCAACGTGACCGCGGACATCTTCATGCGCCGCACGGTATAACGCGCGCATGAACGTCGTCGTGGTGCCGTGCCTCAAAGACAACTTCGCGTACCTCGTCATCGACAACGGCAAGGCGGCCGTGGTCGATCCGAGTGAAGCCGCTCCCATTCAAGCCGCACTCGAACGCGAAGGCGCGACCCTCACCGCCATCTGGCTGACGCACCACCACTGGGATCACGTCGGCGGCGTCAAAGACCTCGTCGCTGCCCACAAAGACCTGGATGTCATCGCGTCCACCAAGGACAGCGAGAAGGTCGAGGGCGTCACGCAGAAGGTGAACGACGGCGACACCGTCACGCACGGCTCGCTCACCGCGCGCGTCATCGAGAACCCCGGGCACACGCTCGGCGCGATCACGTTCCTCGTCGAGGGCTGCGCCTTCACGGGCGACACGCTGTTCGCCGGCGGCTGCGGCCGCGTGTTCGAAGGCGACGCGGCGATGATGCACTCCTCGCTCATGAAGCTCGCTGCGCTGGCGGGCGACACCAAGATCTACTGCGGGCACGAGTACACCGCCTCGAACCTGCGCTTCGCCGCTGCCGTCGAGCCCGCCAACCAAGCGATCGCCACGCGCGTCGCCGCGATTCCCTCGCCATCCGTGCCGTCGCGCATGGACGAGGAGCGCGCGACGAACCCGTTCCTGCGCGCCGCCGAGCCAGCCGTGATCGCGGCTGCGAAGGAGCGCGGCGCGGCTGGCGATCCGGTGAGCGTGTTCGCCGCGATTCGCGAGTGGAAGAACAACTTCAAGTAGCGCGCGGCTACTTGCGGCGCGGCGGCACGTAGAGGCGGATCTCGACACGGCGGTTCGCGAGGCGACCGCGAGGCTTGTCGTTCTCGGCGACCGGCTCCTCCGCGCCTTGGCCGTCGATCTCGACGCGCGCGGCGGGAACGCCGACGCCGACGAGCGCCTGACGCACGGCCTCCGCGCGGGCACGCGAGAGATCGATCGCGAGCTGCGCGAGATCGGCCTCGGGCTCGCCTTCCTTGGGCGGAGTCGCGAACTGGTTCGCTTCGCGATCGTCGGTGTGGCCGATCAGCTGCACGCGGATCGACGGGTAGGTCTCCATCAGCTTCGCGATCTTCTCGAGGTTGGGCTTCGCGGAGTCGCGAACGGCGGTCTCGCCTTCCGCATAGATGAGGCCCTCGATCGTGCCTTTGAGCGCCTCCACGTCGGGCGGCAGGGTGTCGGGGCAGCCGTCGTCGTCCTCGAACCCGTTATAGGTCTCGGGGACGTTCGCGCAGCGATCGGCGATGTCGAGGACGAGGTCGCCATCGTTGTCGATGTCGGGGCACCCATCGGTGTCCTCGAAGCCGTCCACGTCTTCCTCGCGATCGGGGCAAGCGTCCTGGTCGTCGGGGATGCCGTCGTTATCGCGATCGACCACCGCGGGCGGAATCACTTCGCTCGTGGTGCGGGCTTTGCGCTCGCCGAAGTGGAACTCGAGGCCGAAGCTGAAGTCGAGCTCGGCAGCGATGTAGCGCACCGCGCCGGGCAGCATGGTCACGCGCGCGTCCAGGCGAGCGACGAACTTCTTCATGTCGAAGCGCACGCCCGCGCCGAGGTAGCCCTCGCCGGTGATTCCAGAATCGAGCGTCTGCCGCGCGGACGACAGCGAGATCGGTGCGCCGCCACCGATCACGACGAACGGCATCACGCGCCGCTCCGGGAGGATCTCGAAGCGCAGCTGGATGCGCGGCTCGAGCCAGAACACGTCGACGGAGGGGATGTCCATGCCCATGTACGTCAGCGGGTTCGTCTGCGTGGAGGCCATCGCGAGCTCGAGCTCGGGCACGAAGAACGGGAAGAACGGCTTGGCGATGCGCAGGCCGAACGCGATCGCGTTGTCGAGCATCGGGTGCTCGGGCGCGTCCTCGATGTAGCCGAGACGAGAGTCGTCGCTGTAGAGACGCGGGCCGAAGAACGCGCCGATCTGCGTCGGGTCGGCGACCGCTGGAGTGGTGCTCGCTACGAGCGCGAGCAGGACGGCAGGGCCGATACGCATCGCGCAAAAGTATACGCAGAATCGGGTCAGCGCTGCGCGGCCTTGGCCGGCATCGTGACCCCGTCGCCGGGGAGCCCCGTGAACACGGTGCGCGTGTGCAGGCCGAGCCACGGATCGGACTTCGGCGTGTGAAACACGTTCGCGTAGATGAAGTCGTTGACCTCGGTGAAGTCGGTCGTGCCCTTCGCCAGGTGCGCCGCGATCTGCGTGCGCAGCCGCAGCTGGTTCAGCGCGCTGTCCGCGCGAACGCTCAGTGCGAGCCGCTCGAGCATCTGCGCCTTGGTGGTCGCAGGTGCATCGCCGTGCAGCGTGTCGATGAGGGCCAGACTCTGCTCGTCGAAGACCTGGATCGGAGGCAGTTCACCGCGCGGGAGAGCGACCTGCATCGCGCGGGCTTCGTTGATCTCTGCGGGCCACAGCTGAGCGCCGAACGAGGCCCACGTCGCGACCTCGTCTTCGTCGATCGCTGCCAGCTCGGCCCTCGTGATCTGACGGAGCTGCGGAACCTCGACGTACGCCTTGGACATCGTGGCGCGCTGCGCGAGCGAGACGGCCATCTCTGCCGACACGCGCTGGCCACGGAGCGTGTGCACGCTCAGCTTGGCCGCCGCGTCGCTGATCTCGGCGAGCTTGGCTTGGTGATAGGCGATGATCTTCTGGCGGCGTTCGTGCGAAGGCGCGCGCGCGACTGCCTTGGCTTGCGCGAGGCTCTTCGCGAGCTCGGCCGTAAACGCGCGCGGCGAGTAGAGGCCCGGCAGCACGTCGAGGACCGCACCCGTCGCGTCGAGGATGTAGTGCGCGCTGTTGCCGGTCGTCGTGCTCTCGATCGTGCGGCCGTCGCCGAAATCGATCGTCACCTTCGGCACCTCGCGCTCGCTCGACCAGTACAGGACGAAGTTGTTCTTCAGATACGCGGACACCGCCTTGTTCGCGTACAGCGTCGCGCGGAAGAAGCGACTGTTCGCGCACGACAGATCCTCGTCGAGGCGCCCGAGCATGCGCAGCGCGAGGATCGGCTTCTTCGTGCGCGCAGCTTCGGCCTCGGCCGCGTCGAGATCCGTGTGCCAGAACAGCCGCGAGACCGTCGCGTACTTCTGCGCGGCGACCTTGTCGATCTGCTCGGCGAGCGCCGTGCGCGCCGCTCCTGCGGGCGTGCGGTCGTAGCGGAGAAGCAGCTGATCGAGCGCGGCTTGGCTGCGCGCCACGTCGACCTGCACCGGTGCGGTAGGGGTCGCGAAGGCGGTGGAGGTGCCGGCGAGACCGAGCGTGAGACCGAGCGCGAGAGCGAGGAGGTTTCTCATGCGCTCCACCCTGCCCGACCCGACGCCGGGCAGCTGTCAGGCCTTGGTAAGCCCACGCTTTACGCGCGCCTTACATGCCGGGCCCGCGCGTGTGGCACGCTGACCGGGTGCGCATCCTGGTGGTCGAAGACGAGGCGAGCCTCCGCGACGGCATCGTCGACTTGCTGACGGGCGATGGCCACGACGTGGTGGCCGTCGGTGATGGAATGGCGGGCGTCGAGACGGGCCTGCGCGATCCGTTCGATCTCGTGCTGCTCGATCTCATGCTGCCGCGCCTCGACGGCATGGAGGTGTGCCGCCGCCTGCGCGCCGCGCGACCCGGCACGCCGATCCTGATGCTCACCGCGCGCGGATCGGAAGACGACAAAGTGCGCGGCCTCATGGAAGGCGCCGATGACTACGTCACGAAGCCGTTCAGCGCACGCGAGCTCCTCGCGCGCATCCGCGTGCTCGGTCGTCGCTCGCCGCAGGGCGAGTCGCTCGACGAGGTCACGGTGGACGGTGCGCTGATCGATCTCGCGCGCATGGTCGTCGTGCGCGGCGACGCGCGCGTCACGCTGACGCCGCGCGAGGTCGGCATCGTGCGCTGGCTGTACAAGCATCGAGATCGCGTGGTGGCGCGCTCCGAGCTGCTCGAGCAGGTGTTCGGACAACGCGGCGACCTGCAGACGCGCGCGGTCGACATGGCGATCGCGGTGCTGCGCAAGAAGGTCGAGCCCGATCCCGCAAACCCGACGCTCATCATCTCCGTCAAGGGCGCAGGCTACGCATGGCGACTCGAGCGGTGACAGGACCGTCACGCACCGTGCTCGCGGCGGTGCTGCTCGCGCTCGCGCTCGCGATGCTGCTCGGCGCGTGGTTCTTCGCGGGCTGGTCCGACGTGCGCGCGCGACAAGCCGAGGCACGCAGCAAGCCCAACGTCGAAGCCGCGCGCCGCAGCGAGGATCTCGCGCGTGACTTGCGCGCGGAGCTCGACGCGCTCGTCGGTCGCGAGATCGATCGCCCGTACTTTCACTATCAGAACTTGTTTCGCGATCCGCGCGCCTCGGCGTCGATCGGCGTCGCGCCCTCGCCGCTCGCCAGCTCGCGCGATCCACTCGTGCTCGGCTACTTCCAGATCGACGACAAGGGCAAGGCCACCACGCCCACGGTGAACGACGAGGTGCCCGAGCTCTCGGAGCCCACGGGCCTCGCCCAGAACATCGCGTTTCGCGACGCGATCGCGAAGAGCTTCGGCGAGCGCTATCGCCCGCCGGCGCGCGACGACGCGGGATCCACCATCGTCGCGCAGGCCGATCCGCCCGCGCCCACGCGCCCTCGTCCTCGCCCTCCCACCGCGCAGCCGCCGGTGACGACCGCGGCCCCGATCGACGCGGGGGTCACCGCGGATCCCGAGACCGTCGCCGTGCAGACCAAGCAGAACCAGCTCGAGCTGCCCGGTGGCGCGCGCAACGTTCCGCAGGTCCAGACGTACGACAACAACAGCTACCAGCAGAACTGGAACTCGAACACGATCTACCTCGAGAACAACCCGCGACTACAGCGCGGCCAAGCGGTCAAGGAGCCCGAGCCCGTCTCGGTGCCCCCGCTGAACTACGACGTGGAGACGCTCAGCGCGAACGACAGTGGCTCCCCACCGACCGACGACCCCGTCACCAAGCCTGTCGTGAAGCCTGTCGTGAAGCCGACGAGCCGCGCGGTGTCCACGAAGATCGAGAACGTCGAGGACAAGCCCGTCACGATCGTCGTCTCCGCGTTCTCGCTCGACACCGAGCAGTTCTCGGGCGCGCCGGTGCTCGTGGCCACGCGCCTCGTCGAGACGCCTGACGGCGCGCTCACGCAGGGCTTCGTCGTCGATCGCACGCAGATCGCGGACTGGATCTCGTCGCGCGAAGAGAACGCGACCATCGCGCATCGCGACACCCCGCGCTCGCCGGACGCGCTCGCCTCGTCGGCGCTCGTCGTCCCCGAGTGGTTCGTCGACGTGCGCCCACTGGCGGCCGAGCTCTCGAGCGCTGCGTCGTCGGCGGCCAAGCTCGTGACCACGTTCCTGGCGCGCTTCATCACGCTCGGCGTGCTCGCCCTCGTCGCGGCGGCGCTCGTCGTGCTCATGGTCTCGCGCGCCGAACGCCTCGCGCGCGAGCGCAGCCAGTTCGCCGCCGCCGCCGCACACGAGCTGCGCACGCCGCTCGCGGGCCTCCAGCTCTACGGAGACATGCTCGCCGATGGGATGGGCGATCCGAACAAGCAGCGCGACTACGCGCGGCGCATGGCGGAGGAGGCCGCGCGCCTCGGTCGCGTCGTGTCCAACGTCCTCGGCTTCTCGCAGCTCGAGCGCGGCAACCTCAGCGTGAACCCGACACCGGGTGACGTCGCCGCCGAGCTCGTCGAGCTCGCGTCGCGCGCAGAGCCCGCGCTCGATCGTGCGGGCGCCGTGCTCGCGCTCGAGGTCGAGCCCGCGCTGCGCGCCTCGTTCGATCGCGACGCGCTCGCACGCATCGTCGGCAACCTCCTCGACAACGCGGAGAAGTACTCGCGGGACGCAGGCGATCGCACGATCACGCTCGCCGCCCGCGCGGTCACCGGCGGCGTGGAGATCGTAGTCTCCGACCACGGCCCCGGAGTGTCCGCGTCGGCGCGCCCGAAGCTGTTCTCGCCGTTCACTCGTGGCGTCACCGCCGACGGTCCCGCCGGCCTCGGCCTCGGTCTCGCGCTCTCGCAATCACTCGCCCGCGCGATGGGCGGCTCGTTGGAGTACTTGTCGCCCGTCGGAGAAGGAGCGCGCTTTGTCTTGCGACTCGCAGCTGCGTAGTACGCTGCGCGCGTGAAGCACCTCGCGATCGTTCTTCTACTCGCTGCGGTCGGCTGCAAAGACAAGTCGGCCAAGGAGGCCGAGGAAGAGGATCCGGCGCTGTCGTTCGTCGCGGAGGGTGCGACCGAGGGCATCGCGAAGATCAAAGCCGCGATCGCCGCGGGCACGCCGGACAAGGCGTTCTTCTCCTGCGCGCACACCGCCAACATCGAGACGCTGCGCGCGAGCGAGCCGCACCAGGCGCTCGCCGCCGAGCTGACGCGGCTCTGCGAGACGGATCTCCCGCTCGCCATCATCACCAAGGGCGTCGAGAAGGCAGAGGCCGCGCGCGACGCAAAGCCCGACGAGAGAGTGCTGAGCGAGTGCTTCCAAGGCGAGATGTCTGCCGCGCTCGAGCAGATGAAGGAAGCAAAGACCGAGGCGAAGGCGAAGGACGTGCTCGCGCGCTTCGCCGTCGCGTGCCCCGATCGAGCCAAGGAGATGTGACGCGCGATCGCGTGACTACTTCTTGGAGCGGCCGAACAGGCCCTTCTTCTTCTCCGCGACTTCTTCGTCCATCTCCGACGCGAGCGCGCGAAGCAGCTCTTCCTGTTTGGAGGTGAGCTTCTTCGGAATCTCGACCTTGAACTGGATCACCTGATCGCCGCGGCCCTTGCCGTCCAGGTGCGGGATGCCCTGTCCGCGGCGCACGTATACGTCGCCTGGCTGGATCCCCGGATCGACGCGAATGGTGGCGGTGCCCATGCAGTTCTCGTCGAGTGTGTGCACGTCGAGCTCGCCACCGAGCGCGGCCTTCACGAAGCTGATCGGCATCTCCGTCAGCACGTCATCGCCTTCGCGGCGGAAGCGCTCGTCGCCCTGCACGCGCAGCACGACGTAGAGATGACCGGGCGTGCCGCCAGGAGCGACGTTGCCCTTGTTCATGATGCGAAGCGGCTGACCGTCGTCGACGCCGGGCGGCACGGTGACCGAGAGCTGCGACTGCTCCGTCTTGGTTCCGCGTCCGCGGCACTCCTCGCACGGATCCTTGATCGCCTTGCCCGCGCCGCGACAGTGCGGACACGTGGTCTGCACCATGAAGAAGCCCTGCGCGTGCACGACCTGGCCCTTGCCGTGGCACGTGCCGCACGTCTCCGCTTTGCTGCCGGGCTTTGCGCCCGTGGCGTTGCAGGTCTCGCAGCCGATCTGGCGCGCGACCTTCACTTCCTTGGTCACGCCCCACACGGCCTCGGCGAACGACAGCTCGAGATCGACGCGAACGTCGCCGCCGCGCGGTGGACCGCGACGCGCTTGACCGCGACCGCCGAAGAAATCGCCGAACAGATCGCCGAACGCCGAGAAGATGTCATCGACGTTCGAGAAGCCGTTGGCTCCGTTGTTCGCGGAGTACCCCTTGAGGCCGTCGAAGCCGAAGCGATCGTAGCGTTGCCGCTGATCGTCGTCGCACAGGATCTGATACGCGTTCGCGGCTTCTTTGAACTTCTCTTCGGCTTCCTTGTCGCCCGGGTTGTGATCCGGGTGGTACTGCTTTGCGAGGCGGTAGTACGCCTTCTTCAGATCGCCAGCGCTTGCTTGGCGTTCGACCCCGAGGACTTCGTACAAATCACGCATGGGCGTTTAGAATCAGGGCTTTGGGTAAGACGGCCCCCGCAAACTGTCAAGCTGTCGACTCGGGTAAGGTCGGGGCCCTACCGTGATCCGTGCCGCCGAACTGGCCCGAGGGGCGCCTGACGAGGCTGACGCCCTCCGGCGCGCCGAACGTTTGTTCGACGCGGCAGCCCACGCAGGCCTGGAGTTATCCGGGCTTCCCCCCGTTGCCGCGCATGTGGCCCGGATCGCGTGTCAGTTTGCGCCGTACCTGGCGACGCTCCTGATCGCCGATCCCCATCGCCTGGGGAGGGTCAGCCGGGATCCGTACCTCGCCCGAGAAAAACCGAAGGCGGTGCTGGTCGAGGAGCTAGGGCGCGAGCTGGAGAGCGTTCGGACCACCTCCGAGCTGCACGCCGCCCTGCGCCGCGTGCGCGCGGACGAGCTCGTCCGGCTCGGCGTTCGCGAGCTCGAGATGGGCCTCGACACCGAGGTCGGTCGCGAGCTCTCGCGCCTCGCGGACGTGTGCTTCGACGCCGCGATCGCGTTTCACGACGGCGAGCTGCGTGCGCGCTACGGAGCGCCGCGCTTCATCGATGACGACGGCACGGAGCGCGACGCGAAGCTCGTCGTCATCGGCATGGGAAAGCTCGGCGGAGAGGAGCTGAACTTCTCGTCCGATGTCGACGTCATCTACGTGTACTCGTCGGATCAGGGCGAGGTAGGCGGGCTCTCGCTGCACGAGTACTTCGCGAAGCTCTGCACGCAGGTGACCGCTGCGCTGTCCGAGGTCACCGAAGGCGCGACCGTGTTTCGCGTCGATCTGCGGCTGCGTCCGGAGGGCAGCAGAGGCGCGATCGCGAACTCGCTCGCGCAGCTGGAGCGCTACTACGAGACGTTCGGCCGTCCGTGGGAGCGACAAGCGTGGATCAAGGCACGCGCGTGCGCGGGTGATGAAGCGCTCGGCGCCGAGGTGATGACGACGCTGCGGCCGTTCGTGTTTCCGCGGTTCGTCTCGCCGACGGTGATCGACGAGGTTCGCGATCTCAATCGCCGCATCAAGCGCGAGCTCGTGAAGCCCAAGGACGACGGCGCCGGCGGCTTCGATCTGAAGAACGGAGAAGGCGGCATTCGCGAGATCGAGTTCTTCGTGCAAGCGCTGCAGCTGATCTACGCGGGCAAGCAGCCGCAGCTGCGATTGCGCGGAACGCTCGCCACGCTCGACGCGCTGCAGTTCGCGGGCATCATCGCGGACCACGAACACCTCGCGCTGTGGCGCGCGTATCGCTGGCTGCGTCACGCCGAGCACGTGCTGCAGCTCGAGGCTGGCCTCCAGACGCAGACCGTGCCGTCGGATCCCGATGCGCTCGACGTGTTCGCGCAACGGCTCGGCTATCGCGCCACGGACACCGCGAGCGCGAGCACCGCCTTCGCGTACGAGCTCTATCGGCACACGTCGCAGGTCTCGACGCTGTTCCAGACGCTCGGCGATCCAGCGACCGAAGGTGTCGAGCGTACCGAGATCACCGAGATCCTCGGCGGCGACCTCGACGCGAACGCGGAGGCACGTGCGCTCGCGCGGCTCGGCTTCCGCGATGTCACGGCCGCGCGCGCGGAGTTCGCACGCGCGCGACGCAAGACGGGCTCGCCGTTCTCTCCGACGGCAGAGGCGCGCACCACGCGCATCGGCGCCGCGCTGCTCGCCGAGATCGCGGCGTCTGCGGATCCGGATCAAGCGCTGCGATCGTTTGGCGATCTGATCGCGCAGCGCGGAGAAGCGTGGTCGATCTGGCGCTTGCTCGAGGAGCAGCCGGCGATCCTGCGTCTCCTCGGGTCGATCCTCGGCGCGAGCACCTATCTCGCGCGCACGCTCGTCGACACGCCCGAGCTGATCGATCTGCTCGTGCAGCTCGGTCACACACCGCCGACACGCACCGCGCATCAAGTGTCCGCCGATCTGGCGAAGCGGCTGGCCACCGTCGACGCGGACGATCCGGAGGCGCTGTGGTCCGCGATCGCGGAGGTCAAGAACGGCCACGTGTTGCGCGTGGGGCTCGCAGACTTCGCGGGTGCGCTCGATCCACTCGCCGTGTGTAACGAGCTCACCGCCATCGCCGAGGCGTGTCTCGAGCACGCCCTGGCGGTCGTCGCGCTGCAGCTCGCGGAGCGTCACGGTCGGCCACCCGACGACGCGCGTCTCGCGGTGCTCGGGCTCGGCAAGCTCGGTGGTCGCGAGCTCGGCTACGCGGCGGATCTCGACGTGGTCTTCGTATTCGACGGCGGCGACGAAGACACCGTCGCGTGGTTCTCGCGCTGCGCGCCGCGACACCACGGTGCGCTACGCCAACGCACGCCGCGCGGTCGCCTCTACGAGGTCGACACGCGCCTCCGCCCGTCGGGGACACAGGGATTGCTCGTCACGTCCCTCGCGGGCTGGCGCCGCTATCACGAGAAGGACGCGCGGTTGTGGGAGCGGCAAGCGCTGACGAAGCTCCGCCCCGTGGCGGGCGATCGAGCGCTCGGAGCCGAGGTCGAGCGACTCGCGATCGAGACCGTGTACGGCAGCTCGCCCGATCCATCGATGGTCGCCGCCGAGATCACGAAGATGCGCGAGCGCGTCGAGAAGGAGCTCGGTGGCGGTGCCGACCTCAAGACCGGCGCGGGTGGTGTGATGGACGTCGAGTTCGTCGCGCAGTTTTTACAGCTCGTGCACGGTCACGCACATCCCGCGCTGCGCACCACGTCGACGTCGGAGGCGCTCCACGCGGCGGCCGCGTGCGGCGTCGCGCCGGCGGGCGAGATCGAGCTTCTCGATCAGGGCTATCGCTTCCTGCGCGGCATCGAGCATCGCTTGCGCGTGGTGCACGACCAGCCGATTCACCGCTTGCCCGAAACGCCTGACGAGCTAGACAAGCTCGCTCGCCGATCCGGTTTTCCCGACGGAGGCGTGCTGCTGGAGCACGTAGAGCGCTGGCGACGTGACATTCGCGCGGCTTACACGCGTCTCGTCAAGCCTGCGTAGCGAGCTACACACTACTGCGCAAACCGCGCACCGCGTCATCACGCGATCACCGCACACCGCTGTGCCGGTCTGTGTGGCTTGTGATCCTCGACGATGGTTGGTACGAAGCGAGACATGGGCATCAAGAAGCTCGACACCATCTGGATCGACGGACAGTTGATCCCGTGGGACAACGCGACGGAGCACCTGCTCGCGCACACGATGCATTACGGCGTCGGAGCGTTTGAAGGCATTCGCGCATACCAACGTGCGGATGGCCGGACTCAGATCTTCCGTCTTCGCGAACACGTCGAGCGTCTGCTCGACTCGTCTGCGATCTGCACGATGGACGTTCCGTTCACGCGCGATCAGATCATGCAGGCGTGTATCGATGTCGTGAAGTCGAACAAGATGACGTCGTGCTATCTGCGACCGCTCGTCTTTCTCGGATACGGCGCGCTCGGTCTCGGATCGTTCGAGCCACCGGTTCGCACCATGGTCGCCTGCTACGAGTGGGGCGCGTACCTCGGTGATGACGGCCTGAAGAAGGGCATCAAGTGCCTCATCTCCGGGTTCTCGCGCGCCAACTCCAACGCGGTGATGAACAAGGGCAAGATCTGCGGGCAGTACGTTTCGAGCGTGCTCGCGAAGCGGATGGCCGTGAAGTCGGGCTTCGACGAAGCGCTCATGCTCGATCCGCAGGGCTACGTCGCCGAAGGAACCGGCGAGAACATCTTCGTCGTGAAGAAGGACGTCGTGCGCACGCCGCCCACGTCGGCCGCGATCCTCGCGGGCATCACGCGCGAGACCGCCATCACGCTCCTTCGCGAGCAAGGCGTCGAGGTTCGTGAAGAGCCCATCGCGCGCGACGAGCTCTATACGGCCGACGAAGTGTTCCTCACCGGCACGGCCGCGGAGATCACGCCGGTGCGCGACATCGATCATCGCAAGGTCGGCCGCGGCGAGGCAGGTCCGGTCACGCGCCGCGTGCAGGAGGCCTTCTTCTCGATCGTGAAAGGCGCCGACACCAAGCACGATCACTGGCTGAGCTACGTGTGACGCGAGCGATCGCCGTCGCGACGTTCGTGCTCTGGGTTCTGAGTGGATGTGCAACGAAGCGCATCCCCGAGTGCGACGCCTTCGTGAAGACGATCGACAAGCTCGCTTCGTGCTCCAGCGTGCCGTCGGCACAGCGCATCGGCATCCTCGATAGCGCCACCGACATCCGCGACGCGCTCCAGAAGCTCGACGAGGCCGGCGGCGCCGACAAGGTTCCGGCCGACCTCGTCAGCTCCATGCGCGAGGCGTGCAGGATCCAGGACGCGAGTCTGCGGCAGATGTATGCCGCGTGCCTTCCGTAGCCTGCTACGATTGGCGTCGTGTCCGAGCCCGACCTAGCACCCGGGACGGTGCTACTGGACAAGTACCGCGTCGACGAGCACCTCGGCGCCGGCGGTATGGGTCGCGTCATTCGCGCGTCGCATCTGGATCTCCAGCAGTCGGTCGCGATCAAGATCCTGCTTCCGCAAGCGACGGATTCGGAGGCGACCGTCGCGCGCTTCCTCCGTGAAGCCCGCGCCGCGGTGCGCCTCAAGTCCGAGCACACGGTGCGCGTGCTCGACGTGGGCACGCTCCCCGATGGCCGCCCGTACATGGTGATGGAGTACCTGGAGGGCAACGACCTGAACCAAGTGCTCCGCCATCACGGGCCTCAAGATCCGTCGATCGTCTGCGACCTCATGCTGCAAGCGTGCGAGGGCCTCGCCGAAGCGCACGCGATCGGCATCATCCATCGCGACATCAAGCCGTCGAACTTCTTCATCACGCGCCGGCCCGACGGCTCGATGCTGCTCAAGATCCTCGACTTCGGCATCTCCAAAGCGCCCATCAACTACGACGACAACCTGACGCAAACGCACTCGGTCATCGGCACGCCCTCGTACATGGCGCCCGAGCAAATGAAGTCGGGCCGCGACGCCGACGCGCGCTCCGACATCTGGTCGATGGGCATCGTGATGTACCAGCTGCTTCACGGACGTTTGCCGTTCGCCGCTGCGTCGTACGCGGAGCTCGCGATCCAAGTCGCACAGGAGCCACCGACACCGATCCATGTCCCGCTCTCGCCTGGCTTTGGCGCCGCGATCCTGCGCTGCTTCGAGAAGCACCCGAACCGGCGCCATCAGAACGTCGGCGAGCTCGCGCGCATGCTCGCGCCCTACTCGTCCGATCCGCTGACGGCGGCGCAGATCGCCAATCGCACGACGCGGATCCTGATGACACGCGCGTGTCAGCCGACGATCGAGCGCGGCGCCCTGCCCGGCCAGCAATCGCTGCCCATCGGCGCCAACGGCGGTCTCGCAGTGCCGCTGCCGCTCGCGCCCGGCGCCCTCGCACCTCGCTCGTGGCCGCCCGCCCCGTCGAGCACGGGTGGTCGCGGGCAAGTCGGGCGCAGTCAGCTCACGCAGAAGACGGGCGGATCTCGCAACTGGCTCGTCGCCGCCGCGATGGCGCTGACGATCCTCGCCGCGACCGGCGGGTTCATCGCGAGCAACTTGATGCGGGACGACGCCCCCACGTCATCGTCGACGACGCCGGTCCCACCGTACACGCCGGCGAGCGCTCCCATCGCGGCG
>JAEYYV010000371.1 GCA_023428295.1 Pseudomonadota bacterium | reverse complement strand
GTCCCGTGGGCGCGGGCGTCGGCGATGCTGCGGGCGCGGTGGCGGTGGCCGTTGCCGGCTCGGGCTTGTCCTTGGTGGGGCCCTTGTCACAAGCGACCACGAGCGAGGCAGCCAGGAGTACGCGCGTCAGCATCGGGCGCAGACTGCCGCGTCCAAGGGTCCGAGTCAACCTGCGCTTTATGGCGTGATCTCGCGGGCGTAGACGTGGCCGCCCTCCATCGTGAACTGCTGCCAGTACACGTTGCAGCGATCGACTGTCACGTCGAACACGGCGCTGTTCCGTTCGCCCTCGAACACCGTCTCGATCGGACCGCCCGCGCGAGGTACGCGATACAGGTTCTGGCATCGCGACTCGCCATTCACGTAGCCGCAGTCCTCGGTGAAGTAGACGTACGTCGGATCGATCGCACCTCCCGTCACGTTGCGCGCCGACACGAGCACGCGTTCCTCGCCAGCGATCGTTCGCGTGACGAGGTCACCAAAGAAGTTCTCTGGCGTCGCGTGGTTCACGTAGAACAGCTCGTCGCCGTCGATGCCGATCGGTTGCGGCGCGGGGCCGTCTGGATCCTTCTCGATGACGAGATCGAACGGACCCGGGCGCTGCGGGCGAACGATCAACCGATTTCGCCAATCCGCGTAGAAGAACGAGTCCTCGTCGGTGCGCACGATCGATCGCGCCTCGAGGATGAACGTGTCGACGGCGCCGGTCTCGGGATCCCAGCGCCAGTACTCCGCGTTCGCCGGATCTCCGTCGTGCGAGGTCCACCAGTACACGCCGGCCTGGGTGCCGAGCAGGCCCGCGTGCGCGCGGTTCGGGCGCGGGCTGATGCGCTCGTAGCGCGAGGTCGAGCGCGCACCGTGATCCACGATCACGTTGATCGGACTGCTGCCGTTGCGTTCGCCATCGCCTTCGTAATAGACGAGCTGGTCGCCGACCGCGGTGAACTGCGTGACGGTGTCGGAGCGGAGCACGACGCGGCTCTCTCCGGTCGCGAGATCCAGCTGCGAGACGGTCTGCCCACCCGAGTACAAGATCGAGCCTCCCGCCGGCACGGCGATCACCGAGAACCGCATGTCGAGGAGCTTGCGCATCGGGCCTACGGGGACGCACGGCGCGTCGAGCGAGGTCCACGTACCGTCGGTGTCCACGCTCGTGTGCAAGCACGCACTGCACGCGAGGAGGGCGAGGAGCTTCACGGGCCCGAGTCTAGCGCGTCGCGAAGGTCGCGGTGGTTTCGGTGAGCTGCGCGGCGATGCGTTCTCCGCTCGTCTCCACGACGATGCGCACGGGCGTGTGGTCGTCGCTCGTGGACAGCCACACGGTGACATCGACTTGCTCGAGCGTGGGATCGAGCGCGCGGACCACGCAGTCCACGCGCATCGTGCGAACGCCATCGAGCGTCTCGGCAGTGGGCGGTGCTGCGTCGAGGCGATAGAGCGCGCCACGCAGCGCGAGCCACAGATACGCGGGCGATGCGTTCGGCGCGGCCCACGCGCGCAGCGCACCGAGCGCGGAGTGCAGCGTGTGGAGCGCGGTGCCGCCGGGGACATCGCCGGGGCGTGCATTGATGTGATAGCGAGGGCCGTCGATGTGCAGCTCGGTGCGCGTGGTGTCGGCGCCCACGACGACGAGCTCGGAGGCTGCGCGCGCGACGTGGCCATCGAGCATCGTGGTCAGCTCGTAGCGGACGTCGGCGAGCGCACGCGCGAGGACGCCGGTCGAGAACGTCGAGCGCGCGCGCGTTGCATCCACCGCGAGCGACGCGTTTCCGATCAGCACACCACGCCAGTACACCTCCCACACCATCTGCTCGCCTGCGAGGAGCTGCGTGACCACGGGCAGCGGCCGCGGTCCCGCCCGTGCATCCGCGCGCGCCGCCGGTCCTGCCGCGCGGGCACAGCCCACAGCGCAGACGACGGCCAGCACGAGGACCCGCATTTCGCAACTGTGACGCGCGGGGTGGTCGATCGCGTTGCCCGGGACAGGTTTTGCCAACCCTCGCCGTATATGATCGTGAACTGGTGGACGCGGATCCTCTGATCGACACCATCGTCGGTGAGCGCTATCGCGTCATCCGGAAGATCGCCGAGGGTGGCATGTCCGCGATCTACGAGGTGCAGCACGTAAAGCTGCTCCGACAGTTCGCGCTCAAACGATTGCTCCCCGAGCTGATGCACGTCGAGGAGGCGGTCCTGCGCTTCCAGCGCGAGGCCGAGCTGCTCGGCGGGTTGCATCATCCGAACGTCGTCGAGATCTCCGATTGGGTGACATTGCCCGACGGCGCGCCCGCCATGATCCTCGAGTTCTTGCACGGCAACTCGCTGCAGGTGCGCCTGTTGCGCGGGGCGCTGCAGTGGGACGCGATCGCGCGCATCGGTGATCAAACGATGTCCGCGCTCCAGCTCGCGCATCGCAACGGCATCACGCATCGCGATCTGAAGCCCGAGAACATCTTCATCTCCATCGACGACTCCGGTGACGAGCGCGTGAAGCTGCTCGACTTCGGCGTGTCCAAGCTGCGCCAACACGACGGCAGCATCTCGGGGCTGAACCGCATGCTCGGCACGCCTTCATACATGTCGCCCGAGCAAGCCGCGGGTGACTCCGCCAACGTCGGCGAATCGACGGACGTGTGGGCGATGGGCACGATCCTCTACGAGATGGCGACGAAGGAGCTCGCGTACAGGGCGCCGGAGATCGGGATGACGCTGACGATCATCCTCGAGGGCAATCCGCCGCCGATCACGCAGTTCCGCAAGGACGCGCCGAAAGCGTTCGTGTCGCTCGTCGAACGCGCGATCTCTCGCGATCCCGCGAAGCGCATCATGACGATCGACGAGCTGCGCACCGGCCTGCGCGCGGCGCTCGAGCCCAAGAACGCGTATCGGCTCAACACGCCGGTCGCGGGCGTTCCGATCGTCTTGCCGCCGGCGCCCGTCGACGACACGCGCTCGACGGGGTCGCAGCCGCTGCTCGACATCACGCCGCCCACGCCGGCGAAGACGCCGTCCGTGTCTCAACCGCTCCCCGCGCCGCGCATCGCACCGCTGCCGCCCTCGACGCCACCTGCGATCGTGGTGACCAAGCCGCCGAGCGCCGCGAAGACGTGGATCCTCGTCTCGCTCGTCGTGGTGCTCGCGACCGCGGTGAACATCGCGATCGCGCTGTTCATGTAGCTAGAGGCCGAGCGCTTTGGTCAGGCGCTGCACCGTGGCCATCTCGTGCGCGCTGAGCTTGCCGTCGGCAGATGAAGCGTCGACGAGCAGCGCGACGAGATCGCGACGCTCGTCCTCGGGCAAGCCGGTGACTACCGAGCTCGCTTGATCGAGCCCCTCGAGCTCGACCACCTGCTGCTTCTCCTCGGCGGAGAGACCGAGCTGCGTCATGAGGTCGGCGAGAAACTCGCGCTCCTCGTCGTGCATCATGCCATCGGCGACCAACACCTTGGAGACGACCAACGCTTTAGCGACGTTCGTGTTCACGCGCTGATGGTAGCCCGACTCCGCCGAGGAACTCGCGCACGGGCGGATTGATCAGGTGGTAATCGACGAGAAACGCGTCGTGCCCGTTGGGTGTGGAGATGTCGAGGTGCGTGGCGTCGATGCCGTTCGCCTTCATCGCAGCGTGGATGCGCCGTATCTCTGCCGACGGAAACAGCCAGTCCGTGTCGAACGAGATCAACAGCGCCTTGCAGCGCAGCTTTGCAAACGCGGCTTCGAGCGTGCCGAACTGCTCGTCGAGATCCATCTCGTCCATCGCTGCTTGCACGCGGATGTACGAGTTCGCGTCGTACGACGCGCCGAACTTCTGTGCCTGGTACTCGAGGTAGCTATCGATCTCGAACTGGCGCGTGCCGCCGCGCCGGCGACGGCCGAACTTGGTCTCGAGTGCTTCGTCGGAGAGGTACGTCATGTGCCCGACCATGCGCGCGAGCTGGAGGCCACGCAGCGTCTCGCCGGTGCCGTAGTAATCGCCGCCGCGAAACGCGGGGTCCGCCTGCACGAGCTTGCGGCCGATGAGGTGCCACGCGACGGACGCGACCGGCACGGATGCGGACGCGGCCATGCAGATCAGCGAGCCGATGCGCTCGGGATAGAGGCCGGCCCACATGAGGACCTCCATGCCACCGAGCGAGCTGCCCGCGATCGCGCGCCACTGCGCGATGCCGAGGTGATCACCGACCAGCCGCTGCGACTCGACCATGTCCTGCACGGTGACCCACGGATAGCGCGAGCCGTACGGCGTGTTCGTCGCGGGATCGAGCGACGCGGGTCCCGTGGTGCCCCACGGCGAGCCCGGGAAGTTCACGCACACGACGAAGAACTTCTCGAGATCGATCCCCTTGCCGTAGCCGACGAGTCCATCCCACCACCCGGGCTTGGGATCCTCGGGCGCGTACTTGCCTGCGGCGTGCGCACCCGGCGTGAGTGCGTGGCAGACGAGGATCGCGTTCGACTTGTCCGCGTTCAGCTCCCCGAAGGTCTCGTAGACGATCGTGAACGGCGCGATCACCTCACCATGGTGAAAGCGAAATCCGTCGGGCAGCACGAGGGACTGCGGAGGGCCCGAGAGAAACGTATCGTCGAGGCGCTGGACGGTCACGGCGGCGGACTATAGCGGCAACGCGATCTGTGTGGTCTGCTCCGGCGTACTACCCACATGCCCACCGAGTTCAGCTTCGACCACGTGTTTCGGGCAGCGTCGCCGGCGACGATCTACAACGCGTACTTCGATCCGGATCACCTCGCCACGCAGGACAAGCTCGCCGAGCTCGGTGACCGCGTCATCGTCGAGGATCAAGATGACGGCAACGTGCGCAAGACGAGTTGGCGCGTCACCTCGCTCAAGCAGCTCCCGCTGATCGCGCGTCCGTTCGTCGATGGCGGCAAGCTCGTGTACATCGAGCAGATGACGCTGCGTCGTGATGCAAACGAGGTGGACCTCGTCGTCACGCCGCAGATCCTCAGCGGTCGCGTCACGCTCACCGCCGTGTACCAGCTCACCCAGGCCGGCGAGAACCAAGTGAAGCGCCGCTACAAAGGCAGCGTGAACGTCGGCATCAAGCTCGTCTCTGGAAAGATCGAGAAGGGCATCGTCGCGGAGCTCGAGAAGGCGATGCCGATGATGGCCGACTGCACGCAGCGGTGGCTCGACTCGCGACCCGCGTAGTGCTGATCGCGTTCAACAAGCCGCACCTCGTTCACTGCAAGTTCACCGACGACGCGGGCCGGCCGACGCTCGCGAGCTTTGGCTTGCCGCCGCGCGTGTACGTCGCGGGTCGTCTCGATCACGACAGCGAGGGTCTGCTGCTGCTCACCGACGACGGCAAGCTGAATCAGCGGCTCACCGATCCGCGCTTCAAGCAGCCCAAGACGTACCTCGTGCAGGTCGAGGGCACCTCGTCGGAGGACGCGCTCGACAAGCTCCGCACGGGCGTCGTGCTGAACGACGGTCCGACGCTCCCCGCCGAGGCGCGTGCGATCGATCCACCGGAGTGGATCTGGCCGCGCGTCCCACCGGTGCGTTTTCGCAAGACCGTTCCCGACTGCTGGCTGGAGCTCGTCATTCGCGAAGGACGCAATCGCCAAGTGCGCCGCATGACCGCGTCTGTCGGGTTACCGACACTGCGCCTGGTGCGAATCGCGATCGGAGACCACCGTCTCGACGGCCTCGCACCTGGGCAGTGGCGGGAGATCCGTTAAGCTGAACGCCAGTGCCGGCGCTGCTGCGGTTGTTGCTTGTCCTCGCGATCACCGCCGGGCTCGTCTGGTACATCCGTCGCCGGCTCGTCGTGGATACGGGGCTCGCGGGGTGGAAGAAGCTCGCCGCGACGCTCGCGATCGTGCTGCTGCCGGCGCCGCTGATCGTGCTGAACCTCGTCAATGCCGGCGGGCCTCCGAGGATCTTCGGTCCGCTCGCGTGGCCCACGTACATCGGCCAGGCGCTGATCATGCTGACGTTCGCGGCGCTGCTCGTCATCGACGTCGCGAGGCTGTTCACGTGGCTCGCGCGCAAGGCGATGAAGTCCGCGCCGATCGATCCATCGCGGAGACAAGCGCTCGCTCGCATCACCGGCGGCGTCGCCACGGCGGCCGTCGTGGGGCACGTCGGGTATGGCGTCACGCGCGCGCTCGGTGATGCCGAGGTCGTCGACGTGCCCGTCACGCTGCCGAAGCTCCCCAAGCAGCTCGATGGTTTCTCGATCGTGCAGCTCACCGATGTTCACGTCGGCGGAACGATCCGCAAGGAGTTCATCGAGGAGCTCGTCGCGCGCACGATGGAGCTCCGGCCCGACATGATCGTGCTCACGGGCGACTTCGTCGACGGCTCTGTCGAGGAGCTGTCGCCGCACGTCGCGCCGTTCGCGAATCTGAAGGCGCCGCACGGCGTGTACTTCGTCACCGGCAACCACGAGTACTACTCGGGCGCGGACGCGTGGATCGCCAAGTGGACCTCGCTCGGCGTTCGCGTGCTGCGCAACGAGCGCGTGACGATCGAGCGCGATGGTGGCTCGTTCGATCTCGCGGGTGTCGACGATCACGGCGCGCACAAGTGGCGCGATCACGGCATGGATGTGGCGAAGGCCGTCGCGGGTCGTGACCCATCGCGCGCGCTCGTGCTCCTCGCGCATCAACCGCGGCAGGTGCACGTCGCCGCCAAGCACGGCGTGGATCTCCAGCTCAGCGGGCACACGCACGGCGGTCAGGTCTGGCCATGGCACTACATCGTCGGACTGCAGCAGGGCGGCCTCGTCGCTGGCATGTACAAGATCGAGGACACGCTGCTCTACGTGAGCCGTGGCGCTGGCTATTGGGGACCGCCGGTTCGCGTGGGTGCGCCGCCGGAGATCACGAAGGTGCGACTCTTGTCCGCGGCGTGACGTCCGGAACGTTCGATGCTCCGTCATGCTCCGGCACTCGTACCGATCCTGTTAGCGACCGGCTGTATCCCGATGATGCAGCCCGCGGCGTATCAGCCCGCGGATCCTGCGGCCGTCAAAGATCAGCAGCGCCAAGCGATGGCGCAGAGCCTCGGCTATCCGACCAAGAAGACCGACGCGGATCTCGAGCGCACCATCGCGGAGCAAACCGCGAAGTACAAGCGCTCGGGCCGCTCGGGGCAGATGCTCCTGCAATCGCCCGAGCCGTTCACGTTCGATGGCACCGAGGGCACTTGTTACACGGTCGTGATGCGCCTCGAGGGCGATGCGACGTGGGACATCGCAGGCGACTACACGAAGTTCGATTTCAGGCGCCCCGAGATCGCGGGCTCGGGCGGCCCCGGCGTCGTCGGCCCCGGCGCCGTTGCATCGGTGGGCTGCGCGAAGTCGAACGGGCCGATCACGCTGACGATGGCCTCGATGATCGAGGGCGATCGCATCGGCTTTGGTCCCGCGAAGCTCGAGCTGTACACGCGCGTGCTGACGCGCGCCGAGAAGAAGGCGATGGAAGAAGACGAGCGCCGTCAGATCGCCGAGCAGCAAGAGTTTGCGCGCCGCGAGCGCGCGCGCGAGGAGCAGCGTCGCCAGGAGGAGGCGCGCCGTCGCGAGGACGACGATCGCCGCCGTCGCGATCAGCAGGCGTCGCGCTCGTCGAGCAGCTCGTCGGGCGGCTCCTCGTCGGGGCCGGTCAGCGTCACGATCCGCTCGTCGTGCAGCAAGACGGCCAAGGTGTTCTACGGATCCAACCCCAAGTTCGGCAGCGGCACGTCGAGCTCGATCAGCTCGAACAGCGTGCAGAGCAAGTCGTTCCGCGTCGGCGACATGTTCTGGGTCACCGACGACTCGGGTAACGGGCTCGACAGCGTCACCGTCACCGAACGCACGCGCAACATCGAGATCAGCGGGAGCTGCTCGCGGCTCTACGAGCGATAGGGATCGTGATACGACGATCACCATGATCCTCGTTCATGGTGGTGCAGGGACGGTAACGCCCGATCGCGCTGATCGTCTTCGCGCGGGTGTTCGTGCAGCAGCGGCGGCGGGCAAGCAGATCCTCGATCGCGGCGCGTCCGCACTCGACGCTGTCGTCGCGGCCGTGCGAACGCTCGAGCTCGATCCCGAGTTCGGCGCGGGCATCGGCTCCGCGCTCACGCGCGATGGCACCGTCGAGACGTGCGCATCCGTGATGGACGGAGCCACGCAGCGCGCAGGCGCGGTCGCTGCGGTGCCGGATCTTTCGGCGCCCGTGATCCTCGCGCGTCGCGTGATGGAGATGGGCGAGCACGTCGTCCTCGCAGGACCCGCGGCCGCGCGGTTCGCGCAGGAGATCGGAATGCCTACTGCGCCGGCCGGCTCGCTCGTCACGCCGCGCTCGCAGCAGCTCCTCGCGGACGCTCACGCACAAGGCGGTGGCGCGAAGATCCCGCAAGAGGGCGGAAGCGTCGGTGCCGTTGCCGTGGATGCCAAGGGCAACTTCGCCGCCGCCACATCGACGGGCGGAACCTTGTATCGGCGCCCGGGGACCGTGGACGACTCGTCGATCCCCGGCATCGGCACGTGGGCCGACAAGAACTGCGCGGTCTCGACGAGCGGCGGCGAATCGCTATTTCGCATCGCGTTCGCACACAACATCGCGCTGCGGATCGAGAAGGGCGCGGGCATTCGCAAGGCCGTGAAGGAAGCGCTCTCGGATCTCAAGGAGCTCTCGAAGACCGAGATCGCGGGCGCGATCGTCGTCGCGGAAGGCGCGTGGATCGCGCTGCAGATCGGCCCAGCGATGCCGTGCGCGTGGTTCGACAACATGGGCCCGAACGACGCGATCGGGTTCCCGATCTGACGTTACTCGTCGAGCGAATCGCAGTGCGTCGCGAACAGGTGGCCCGTGATCGTGCCAGTCGCGAACGTCAGATCCACATCGAGCGCGAGCTCCATCGCGTTCTTCGCGACGGGCGCGAGCTTCACGACGGTCGCTTTTGCGGGCATCACCGTCGGTAACAGATCGCCCTCGAAGTCGATCAGATTCGCGGGCGACGTGATCTCCGCGGTCGAGGTGGGCACCGGAACGCTGCCGAAGATCAGCGTGTAGTTCGGCGTTGGCGAGCTCATCGTCGGGCATCCCGCCGCGGCACCGCCGTAGGCTTCGACATACAGCGTGCCGTCCATCGACACGCCGAAGTACGCGTCGGTCAACATGCGCGTCGCCGCGCCAAACGTGGCGCTGAGCGTCGTCGTCGCGCACGCGCCGGTGCACGTGGTCGACAGGTTGTTGCCCATCATGTCGCCAGGCGCTGCATCGCTCTGCGGCGCACCGTCGACGGGGGAGGGCATGCCGTCATCGCCGCATGCGACGAGCGCGAGAAGGAGAAGTGCGCGCATCAGATCCTCTCGATCCAGATCGGGGCGGTCCACGCCATGCGATCGGGGCTCGGCTCTTTGATGTCGAGATAGAAGAAGCGTTCGCCCGTGGTGGGGAGCTCGACGGTGATCGTGGTCCACGCGCCGCTCGGCACGCTATGGCGCGAGACCTCGCGAACCGCCGCGCCGCCGATCTCGCCGCTCCACACGGCCACCTCGAAGCTGCCGGTGTAGTCCGCGTCCACCAGGTGCACCGCGAGGCGCGCGCTCGTACCGTGCGTGACGAGCTGGCTGCCCATCGGCACGCGCTCGTCGGCGTAGAGGCGAACCTGCAGCTCCTCGTCTTCGCTCGCATAGACCAGGCGCTGATCCATCGCGTCGAGCAGCGCGTCCTCGGTGAGCTTCGGCGCGATCACCGCCGTGCGCGACGAGTGGCCCGTGCCCCAGTTCGCGTAGTGGTTGTCGTGCGGCGCGGTGGGTGCGGTGCGGAAGCCGTTCAAGAGGTAGTAGTCCCAATCGCTGTGCACGCGCGTGAAGCGCGCTGTCTCCATGGTCGTCGCGTTGGTCGTCATGCTCGGGTTCTGGCGCTGCGTCCCCGCGATCTCGGTGCCGCGTCCGACGAGCACCTCGAACAGGCGCACGTATGGACGACCGGCCTCCTCGACGGCAGCGAGCGTTTGCTTCACGACCTCGCGGTCCGGCATCGCCGTGCCCGCGATCCACGCGGAGCGTTGCGACTTGAGTGGCTCGTAGTCGTCGATGCCGAAGTCGTTGAACTTCTTGTCGCGATCCGAGTTGTTCGTGATGTCGCGCAGGTTCACGTCGAAGATCTGGTCCCAGTTGCCGCTCAGGCTCGTGTTGCCCTCGCCGCGGAACGTGCGCGGATGGTTCATCTGCACGAGCGGCTTGTCGCCAGCTCGCTCGATGCCGGGGAGGAACTCGCCGTACAGCTTGTCGAAGCGGCCCTTCTCGATCTTCGCGAGCTCGCGGCTGCCGAAGACGTTGACGTGGTTGCCGCTCGAGTTGGTGCTCCACTCCATCGCGGGCAACGCCACGAACGTGCCGCTCGAGCTCCGGGTCACGTCGTCGGCGACGAGCCCCAGCTGCTCGAACTGCTGCGGGATCATGTTCGCCGGATCGCCGGGCTCCACCGTACCGTCATCGCTCGTGTGCGGGGATAACGCGAGGAAGTCCATGCCGCCTTCGTCGCGCGCGTACTCGTACGCATAGCGCGCCGCATCGCCGGGCGTGTTGCCCACGTCGACCGGCTGCATCACGCCGTTCTCGTCGGCGCGCATCGCCTTGCCGTCGTCGAGCGCCGCGCCCGTCGCGTCCGCTGCGAAGTGAGCGTGCAGGTTGCCGAAGTACACGCTGGTCTCGTCGGCGTGCTGCTGCGCGGCGGTCTTGCCCGCGTCGAGCGAAGCGCCCGACAGCGACCACATCCACAGCCGATCGTAGAGCGCGCGATACGGGCGAGCGATCCGCGGATCGCGATAGCGCACGTAGTTCTCGAAGTTCTTGAAGAACGCGCTTCCGCTCCAGTTGCCCGAGCCATTCACCACGACGCGATCGTCGACGACGACGAGCTTGTGGTGCATGAGCTGGAACAGCTCGGCGTTCGTTTGTTTGTAGCGAATCTCGCCACCGGCCGCGAGCAAGCGGTTCCACGCCGGGCCCGTGTGCTCCGCGCGATCCGTCGCGTTCACGATCACGCGGACCTTCACGCCGCGCTCCGCCGCCTTCGCGAGCTCCTTCACGAGATCGGCAAACGCGAGGTGGTGCATCAGCACGTCGATCGATTTCGTCGAGCGGCGCAGCTCCTCCTCGAGCATCTTGATCGGCTTCGTGCCCGGCGTGAACGCAGCCTCCGCGTTCGAGCACGCCGTGGCGCCCGCGTGGTTCTTGCTCCAGATCGCGGCGAAGTGGCAGGTGAAGCCGTCGAGGATCGGATCGCCTTCCCGCGACGCGATCACGATCGAGCTCTCCTCGTTGATCGACGTTCCCGTCGAGGACCAGTTGTTGCTGCCGGTCAGGAGCGTCGTCGCATCCACGAGCATGAACTTCGCGTGCTGGAGGCCCGCCGGCGTTCCGCTGCCCGCAATGAAGCGCACCTCGACGCCCGCACCCGACAGACGCGTCGCCACGGTCTCGCCATTCGCCTGGCCCGCGTCCATCGCGACGCGCACGGCGACGCCGCGCTGCTTCGCGCGGAGGAGCGCTTCCTCGATCGCCTTCACGCTGAACGTGTAGTTCGCGATGTCGATCTTCTCGCGCGCACCGTCGATGAGGCCGACGATCTTGGCGACCATCCGCGAGCGCTCTTGCAACAGCGTCTTGTCGGCGGCCGTGCAGACATCGCAGTACGGCTCGGTCATCACCACGTCGATGGTGCGTTCGCTGCTCCACCCGTCGCCCTTGCCATCGCTCCACGGGTCATCGGGCGTCTCTTCGGTCGTGCTACAGGCGCAGGCCAGCGAGGCGAGGATGGCGGCGACGAGAGGAAAACGCATGCGCGCGCGCGTCGGTGCAGTGATCGTGCCCCGGCGGTGCCTCGTTATTCCGCGCGTCTACACCGGTGCAGATGGCTCCCCACATAGCCGGTGGCGGCTGCACTTGCGCGGTCAGCGCTCCGACCAATCCCGGTCTCAGTGAATCAAGAACCACTTCGCACCCGTCACCTCGAGGTGGAAGTGATTGCGATGCGCGCGGTTGAAGTTCGGCGTGAGCACGATGTTGAACAAGTGCGCGTCGACGGCATCGCACAGGATCGCGCGCAGCGTGAGCGACTGCTTCGACTTCTTGCGCGGCGCCGCTTTGGGACCGCACGTCTTTGCATCGATGCGCCCCGAGAAGTGATCGAGCACGTCGTAGTACGTGCCATCGGACGCGATGAACCGCGCCGCATCGATCGCGACGGCGCCGTTGTGACGCGTTCCGATCTTGTCCTCGGGCCATGACTTGCTCGGCGAGCGGTACATCGAGTAGTGGCGTACGTCCACGATGTCGTGCTTGGCGAGAATCTCGGCGAAATCATCGAGCGCGAGCACGAGCCTGCAATCGGCGATCTCCCACCTCGAGGTCGCTCGCTTCTCCTCGCTCTGATTCGTGCGAAACGTGACGCCGCGAATCGGCCCCGTGATCCGCACGGGCGCGTACACGCCGCGCGCTTCCTCCGGTTGGAACGGAACGCCGCGGCTCGTGAGCTCGGCTTCGCACGCCTCGCGCGACATCATTCCGTAGCGATGCGCGGGCGTTTGATCTGCGTCGGCGGGCTTCTCGATGTTCTTCATCGAGGGCTTCTTCCACCGCGACTTCTTCTTGTTCTTGTTCTTCTTCTTCTGCGTGCTCGCGTCCTTGTCCGCTTTCGCGTCGACGCTCGGCGCGAGAAGCGCGAGCGCGGCGGTCACGACAGCGAGGCGACGAAGCACGCCGCGACCCTAGCAGGATCGGCGTACGATGGGCCATGTCCGCGTTTCGCCGCCGAACCGTCTTCGCCGCACCGATCATCGTCGCCGCTGCGTGCTCCGGCGGGAAGGAGTCACCGAAGCGCTATCCGGGCACCACGTACTACGTCACACCGAACGGCCCCGACGAGTGCTGGGCGGGCGAGACGGGCATCGAGTGCCCTCCGAACACGATGTGCAACCCGCCGTCGCCACCGCCGATCCGATGCCCGGCGTTCCCCGATGGAAAGACGGAGGGCTACGTGGTCAAGCGCGCGAACGGCGAGTGCGCGATCCTCCCCGACGGCTGCTTCGACGACAGTTGCCTCGGCCCATCCACGGACTGTCCGCTGCGGCACGGCCAGAAGCCGCCGCCGAAGAAAGCCGCGCCGTGACCGCGTTTCGTCGACGCACCACGTTCGCCGCGCCGCTGATCATCACGGTCGCGTGCTCGTCCGCCGACAAGCCGCCCGCACCGAAGCACTACGCAGGCCCGCACTGGTCGGTGTTCATGGCGCCTGACGGATGCAAAGCGCTCGCGATGGAAGGCGACACGATGTCCAGGACCGCGGCGCGCGAAGTGCCGTGTCCGCCTGGCTCGTCTGGACGCAACGTCGTTCGCATCGCACAGCGTGCGGACAAGATCTGCGCGGTGCTGCCGCCGGACTGCTTCGACGAGAAGTGCCTCGAGACACCGACCGCGTGCCCTCTCGAGGTGGGCAGGTCGCTGCCGAAGAAGCTCGGTGCGATCATGGAGATCGAGATGCGCGACGGCGAGTGCCACGTCGAGGAGCACGACCCCGAGTGTCCGCCCAACGTCGATTGCAATCCGCCCGCGCCGAAGAAGGTCGGGTGCCCGCCTGGCATCACCGAGGAGCAGAACATCAACATCGCGCTGCTCGTCGACGGAAACTGCGCGGTCGTCCCCGAAGGATGCGAGACCCAGGACTGCGTCGGGCCGCGCACCGCGTGCCCGAGGTAAACGACGTGAACGACGTGAAGTTGCCGTTCCCCGAGAGCCTCTGCCACCGCTGCGTGCACCTACGTGTGGTTACGAGCGGGAAGGGCTCGACGTTCTTGATGTGCCAGGAGCCTCGTTTGCCGAAGTACGGACCGCAGCCCGTGCGAGCTTGTCGCGCGTTCGTTGCGCGTGGATCCGGCTGAGGAACTTGGTGCACATCGCCGACGACAGCACGAACATGACCACGCCCAGCATCACCACCGACGTCTGACCGATCGGATCCTCCTGCGGGCCGCGGCCCGAGTGGATCATCGAGTACATCGTGAAGAAGGTGGCGACCCCGCCGATCAGCATCGCGAGACCGATCCGCTTCAGCCGGCCTCCTCGGTCGAGGATGTCCGTGTCCAGGTCGCTCGGCTCGCCCATACGGGGATCGACACGATCTCTCTTTTGCCGTTGCACGTCCGAAAAGTTGCCCCCGATCTGGGGGTCCCGTAGGGCTTTTGTAGGGACCTATGGAAGCAGCCGCTATCGAGCCTGATCCTGTCGTCGCTGTAGAGGTAAAACCCGCAGCGCTGCTCCGCGGCACTGCGCGCGGTCTCGAGGTGGTCATCGATGCCACCGCCGACGCCGACGCCATCACCGGCGCCATGGTGATGTGGCTCGACAAGGCGCCCGGCTTCTTCAAGGGCTCCGACGTTCGCATTCGCGTCGAGAACGGCCCGCTCGCGGCCGGCTGCCTCGGTCGCATCGACACGGTCGCCCAGCGCTTCGAGCTGCGCATCGTCGAGGTCTCCGCCGCGAAGGTCGCCATTCCTCTCGGCATCCCGGCCGCCGGCGTCGTCGAGGAGCCGCAGCTCGCCGCGGGATCCGCGCCCACCGCCGATGTCGCCGAGGCCGTCGCGGAGTTCGACGACGTGCCCACCACCACCGGCGCATCGCCAGCCCCGGCCCCGGTCTCGGTCGAGCAGCTGGCTTCGCCGCACGTCGTGAGCGAAGACGAGCCGACCTTCAGCGGGGCGCCCCTCGCCCTCGCCGCGACCGCCGAGGTTGCGCTCGCCACCAAGGCCGCCGACTCGAGCGCCACGCGCGTTGTCGTCGGGCCCGTGCGCTCCGGCGTCATCCTCGACCACGAGGGAAACCTGTTTATCTTTGGCGACGTCAACCCGGGCGCGGAGGTCCGCGCGACGGGCAACATCGTCGTGCTCGGTCGCCTACGCGGCACCGCGCACGCAGGCATCGGCGCCGAGCTCGGGTTCATCCTCGCGCTTCGCCTCGAGCCGCAGCAGCTTCGCATCGGCCGCAAGGTCGCGCGCAGCGGCGAAGACTTTCACGCAGTCGAACCCGAGATCGCATTCCTCACCGACGACAAGATCGTCGTCGAGCGCTATCAGGGCAAGCTGCCGCGCAACCTCGCATCGAGCATCTGAACGTTTCTACTTCGGGAAGAGCACAAGGAGTCACAACCATGGGTCGAGCCATCGTCATCACATCCGGCAAAGGTGGAGTCGGCAAGACGACCACCACTGCCAACCTCGGCGCAGCACTCGCAGCGCTGGGCTACTCGGTCGTCCTCGTCGACGCGGACATCGGGCTACGCAATCTCGACGTGGTGATGGGCCTCGAGAACCGCATCGTCTATCACGTCGTCGACGCGATCCGCGGCAAGTGCTCCGTGCAGAAGGCGCTGATCAAGGATCGCCGCATGGAGAACCTCTGGCTCCTCCCGGCCTCGCAAACCGACGACAAGGACGCCGTCACGCCCGAAGACATGCGCTCCCTCGTATGCGAGTTGAAGAGCACCTACGACTTCATCCTCATCGACTGCCCTGCGGGTATCGAGCAAGGCTTCAAGAACGCGATCGCCGGCGCTGACGAAGCGGTCGTCGTCGCGACTCCCGAAGTCTCGTCCATCCGCGATGCCGATCGCGTCGTCGGTCTCCTCGCCGCCGCGGACGTCCCGGCGCGTCTCATCGTGAACCGCATCTCGCCCAACCTCGTGAAGAAGGGCGACATGCTCTCGCAAGCGGACGTGATCGAGATCCTCGCGCTCGAGCTGCTCGGCGCGATTCCGCTCGACGATCAGGTGATCGCGACGACTAACAAAGGCATCCCCGCCGTCCTCGAGAACAAGTGCGTCGCCGCCAAGGAGTTCATTCGCGTCGCGAAGAAGCTCGCGGGCCAAGAGGTCGACGCCAAGGAGTCCGTTGGATTCTTCACTCGCATCAGCCGCGCGCTCGGTTTCTCGGCGACGCCGGCCTGAAAAGGAAGTCATCATGTGGAATGGCATCAAGAACTTCCTGTCGGGCAAATCGAGCCGTGAAGTGGCCAAAGGCCGTCTTCACCTCGTGCTCGCGCACGACCGCACCGGGCTCGAGGGTGGTCGTCTACAGGAAATGCGTGAAGAGCTCGCCGCGGTGATCGCGAAGTACGTGACCATCGATACCGACGCGATCGACATCCAGATCGAGACGCACAAGCGGCAGACGCAGCTGACCGTGTCGAGCGCGATCCAGCCGCGCAACGCGTAAACGCGTCCGGCCGCGACTTCGTTCCGGCGACGTCGCGCCCTTCGCGACCGGTGGATACCGGCGCGATCACGATATGCCGAGGCGGCCACACGTGAGGCTAACGGCACGATAGATCAGGGCTTCTCACGCTTTGCGGTAGGTCACTCGCTAGGGTCAGTTGACCCAGTGGCAACTCGATTCGCCCCTCAGTGGTGCCCACTCGATCTCGCAGTGGTCCGACGTCAACGCGGTGCGCGATCTAACAATTCCTGCAACTAAGGCGATCGCCCGTCGCGCGGGCTGCGGGCATGACGGCTGCACTAGTCGCGCAACATGATGAGGGCCATCGCAGTCGCGTCGTGTCTTTCGAGCCTCGTAGCTTGTAGCGCCAGCTCGGGCGTGGACGAGACGCCTCCCACGATCGAGATCACGAGCCCGGCACGCGGAACGTTCGCGTCCGGGATGGACGTGCAGGTCACCGGCTTCGTCCATGACGACAGCCCCGGCGTGATCGCCCGCATCAACGGTCAGGACATCATCCCCGCGGCGGATGGCTCGTTCCAGACAACCGTGACGGTGACCGAGGGCATCTCGATCATCGAGAGCTTCGCGATCGACAAGGCGAACAACGAGACGCGCGACGTGCGCGCGGTGATGGCGGGAACGCTCGGCACGAGCGATGGCACGCAGGTCTCGCCGCTCGGTGCACGCGTGGGCGCGCAGACCTTCGGCAAGCTTGGTACGGCGCTCGGCACGATGGCCGAGGGCATGAACTGGACGCAGATCGGTCGCGGGATGAACCCGGTCTACTCCTCGAGCGGCTGCAACAGCGCGGTGATCGATGTGGACAAGATCAACATCGCGAGCGTGGACGTGAAGCTCGTGACGAGCGCGGGCAAGCTCGCGACGAACGTGGAGCTCGCGAACGTGGTGGTCGATCTGGACGCGGACTTCCGCGCGGTGTGCATCAGCGGCTCGACGAGCATCAAGGTCAAGGCGACGAAGGCGAAGATCAATGGTGACCTCGCGGTCGCGGTGAAGGCTGGCGCGATCAATACGACACTGCCCGCAGCGACGGTGACGCTCGAGGGATTCTCGATCGACATCGGCGGCGTGCCGGGCGCGATCGAGAGCCTCATCAAGGGTGAGGCGCGCAAGGCGGTCGAGAAGGCGCTGACGAACGCGATCAAGGACAAGGTGCCGGAGCTCGCGAACGAGCAACTGTCGGGCTTGCTCGCGAAGCCGTTCGCGGCCGACGTGCTCGGTCACGGAGTCTCGCTGACGACGTCGCCGAAGATCGTCGACCTCTCGGCGGACGGCCTGTTCGTCGCGCTCGACACGAAGGTGAAGGTCACGGGCGGTGAAGGCGGCATGTACATCTCGTCGCCCTCGCCGATGACGGCGGCGCTCATGCCGACGACGGGCATCGGCGCGGCGATCGCGAACGACACGATCAACCAGCTGTTCAGCGGACTGTGGGCCGCCGGTGCGATCGATCAGAGCGTGAGCCTCGATGGTCCGCTCGCGGTTCTCTCGGCGCTCCTCGACGACGACGCGGCGTCGCTGCAGATCTCGGCGTCCCTGCCGCCGACCGTGTTCGGCGATGGCGCGGCGCTCGGCCTCGCGATCGGCGACCTCATGATCAGCGTGCGTGACACGAGCGGTACGGAGATCCAGCAGATCGCCCTGTCGGTGAAGACGTCGCTCGAAGCGAGCCCGACGCAGACCGGCGCCGTCACGCTCACGGTCGGTCAGCCGACGCTCTACGCGCAGGTCATCACGCAGAACCTCGACGTCGTCGACCGCCCGATGACCAGCGAGCAGTTCGAAGGCATCATCAACGGCGCGTGGGGCCTCGTCGGTGGCCAAGCCGACGCGGCGCTCGCGGGAATCACGATGCCGTCCATCGGCGGCGTCACGCTCGGCGCGCCATCCGTCCAGGGCAACGCGGGCTTCCTCGTCGCGGACATCCCCGTCCAGTAGCTCGCGACGCGACGAAAATCTGAGAGGTCTGCGGGGCAACTACCCGTGATCGCGACGCGCCCGGCTGGCGCGTCGTTTGCGTTTAGGGGCCCTGCATATGCTTCGCGTTGTCTCTCTCGTCGCGGTTCTGATGCCTCTCGGTGCGTGCACGCTGTGGTTCGGTGACGACGACGACACCAACCGCTGCGACGTCTTCGCGGCGCGAGAGGATGGGATCCAGGAGATCGCGCCGGCGCCGCTGCGCGATCCAAGTGATCTGACCTGTGACAACTACGGCGGGTATTGCAATCCCGAGTGCGGTCCGTGTCCCGAGGTCGCGTCCGCTGCGGCGCTGCTGCCGACGCCACCGATTCCCTCGTACGGCTACTGCGGGCATATCTGCGAGACGTACAACCAGAGTCAATGCGCGGCCGATCCAGCGTGCCGCGTGGTGCTCGATGCGGAGTGCTCGTTCGGTACGCTGGACTGCTTCACGAACTTCATGGGCTGCTTTCCAACCGACACGCAGCAAGACTCGTCGATCGACTGCTGGACCGCTGACGCGTGGGACTGCTCGCGCTCGAACGAGTGCACCGCCTATCACTCCACGGCCGGGTGTGGACCCAACGAGGACTGCGCCGAGACGCGTCGACCGTTCGCGCTGTGCGCCCCCGAGGGCGAGGACCCGGGTGACTGCGAGCAAGCGACGTGTGATCGCACTCCACCGCAGTGCCCGAGCGGAACGTTCCCCGGTGTTCGCAACGGCTGCTACACCGAGGCCTGCATCCCGAGCGAGCTCTGCGGCGTCGGTATCTGAGTCAGCGGGCCGTCGCGTCGTCGCTGCGCCGCAATCGCTTGCGCACACCGAGATAGCGCTGACTCGCGGCGAGCTTGACGAGGTGCGCGCCGCTCGTGGCGCCGCCCGCGCGAGAGACGGCGGTCGCGATGTCTCCGCACACGATCATGCCCGCCCGATCGGCAGCACGCTCGCACGCAGCGCGATACGCGTACGGATCGACGTCCGCGGGTGACGCCGTGGCGAGCCGCTCCGAGAGACGCGAGCGCAGCGCGACGGGAATCCTGGGGCGCAGGCGCTCCGCGAATGTGACGATGTCCCGCGGCGCGCCGGGCTCGGGCGGGCCGAACGCGTGGCGAAGCGCCGCGACAAGCAGCGCGAACGAGTCGGCGTCCTGTCCACCCGCGAAGATGCGCGAGGGGCGCGAGAGCTCGACGATGCGGCCGAGCTCGTAGCGCAGCTCGCTATCATCGGAGATCACGATGTCCGCACGCGACCCGGCGCGGCGGCTCGCGAGGCGCGGGCCGACGATGACGACCGGTGGTGACGAGAACACCAGCGTCAGATCGCGCCGTGCCTCGGGCGTCGCGTACAGCATCGTCGGCGGGCCGCCGAGGACCTTCGCGATCTGCGGGTACATCACGGCGGTCGCCGCGCCACTGGTCGGCGAGAGCCGCGTGGCCTCGAGGAAGTTGTTCTCGACGAGCGCGTTGTTCGCGTTGGGGCAGAGCAGGGGCAGCGCTTCGCCGAGCATCGTGAAGATGTCGCCGAGCACGCCGTCGGCGTCGTCGTCGACGAGCGCTTTGCGATCGCTGGCACCGAGCGCCGAGGCGTAGCCCTCGTCGGACGCCATCACGCGCGCGGGGTGAGCCGCGAGGAACTTCTCGTCGTCGGGGGTCAGGCGTGCGCCGATCGCGCGAGCGAGCTCGAAGGCGGCGCGCGCGTCCTCGCGCTCGTCGGAGCGAGCGAGGGTGCGTGCCCACGCGAGGACGTCGAACGGATCCTGCGCGGCTTCGACAAGTGCGATCAGCGAGCTGTGCTGCTCTTTACCCGTGGTGGAGGCGAGCTCGACGAGGGCGCGCCGCGCGGACATCGCGCCGTCGCACGCGGGGTCGCTCGCGACGGCGCGCTCGTACGAGGTGACCGCGGCAGCGTCGTCGTCGAGATCGCGCTGCGCGTCGCCGAGGCGGCGCCAGAGCTCGGCCCGTGTGGCGGCGTGCTCGGTGGCGGACAGCGCGGTCACGAGCCACAGCGCGGCACGCTTGGCATCGCCGGCGGCGAGGGCGGCAGTGCTCGCCGCAGCGACAGCGGAGGCATCGCGCGGATAGCGAACCATCAGGTCCTCGGCGATCTCCATGGCGCGCGGAGCGAGGCCGCTCGTGACAAACGCGGTCGTCGCCTCTTCGAGCAGCGTCTTCGGTGCGCCGGACAGCGCCGCGAGGCGGACACAGGTCTCGGCGAGCTGCGGCGATGCGCCGTGCGTGCGCTGGACAGCGAGGAGCTTCTCGAGGACGGGCGGCGTGGCGATCTCCGCGACCTGCTGCCAGCAGCGCTCCGCACGCTCGGGATCGCCGAGGACGTCGAGCGCCATGTCACCGAGCGCGTCGAAGAGGCGCAAGCGATCCTTGGGGACGCTCGTCGCCAACGCTTCGCGCTCGAGGTGATCCGCGGCCGTCGCGAGATCGCCGCGCTCGATCGCAGCTTCGGCGAGCGCGTGCCATGCGGGTGCGCACGCGGGATCGATGCGCACGGCGGCGTGGTAGTGCTTCGGTGCATTCTGCGGACGCAGCGCGCGGATCTCGGCCTGCGCAGCTCTGACGAGGCCGAGCGCGACCTCGCGTGCCTGGCGCGCAGCGTCGGGATGCTCGGCAGCAGCGCCGAGGTGCAGGGCAGCTTGACGCCACAGCTTGCGCGCGAAGCAGCTCTCGCCGAGAGCGAGCGCGATCACCAAGGATCGTCGATCGAGTCGCTGCGCGTCGTGCAGCAGCTGATGCGCGTCGTCGTCGTCGCCGAGCTGTCGCATCACCTGCGCGAGGCGCAACACGAGGCGCGCGAGCTGATCCTCGGGCGTGTCGTCGGGCGCATCGGCCAGCGTGTCGCGCAGGTGCTCGGCGGCCGCGTCGAGGCGACGGGATCCCACGAGGATCTCGACGAGCGCGAGGTTGGCCTCGATGTGATGGCGATTGCTCCCGAGGATCTGGCGCAGCCTGCGCTCGGCGGTGGCGGTGTCTCCGGCTCGCGCGTCCGCGGTGGCCTTCTCGACCATCGCAGACGTGCGCGCGTCGTCGAGCTCGCGGCGCACATGATCGTCGTCCGGGGACAGCTCGATCGCTTGCTCGAACGCACGAGCGGCGCCCTTGTAGTCCCCGGCCGCGAGGTAGCGACGGCCCGCCGCGACCACGTAGGCGGAGCGATCCGCGTCGTCGGGGAGCGCGGCCGCATAGCGGAGCAGCGCGGCGGCGTGCACGCGTGGATCGGGATCGGTGGCGGCAAGCGCGGTCACGCGCTCGAGCGCTGGAAGGTACTCCGGCGCGTCGTCGAGCAGCTCGTCGAGCACGGCGCGCGCCGCGTCTGGATCGCGATCCTCGAGGATGCCGGCGAGCCGCAAGCGCAGCGCCGCGACGTCGTCAGGAGAGGCACCGCGCGCGATCGCATCGGAGACGCGCGTACGCAGAATGCCGGCAGCTTCGCCGCTCTGGCCGCTCCGCGCGAGAACATCGGCGTAATCGACGAGGCCGCTCACGTTGTCGGGGGCGTGCGTGGCCGCGGACTTCACGACCTGCGCGGCGCCATGCAGATCGCCCGCTTGCTCGAGCGCTCTCGCCTGCGCGCGCAGCAGCGCTGCTTTCTCGACGCCGCTCGCCGCCCGCGCTGCTCGCTGTCCGCGCACCTCGGCCAGCTCGGTCCAGCGCTGCTGCTCCGCGAGCAGATCGTCGAGGGCGCGCCACGCTTCGACATCCGTGGGCCGATGCTCGACGATCGCGCGGTACACGGCGACGCTGCGGTCGAGGCGACCGTTGTCGCGGTACAGCTTGCCGGCGGCACGCATCGCGGCACGTGCGCGATCGTCGCGTGCGATGAGACCGACGCGCTCGAACGTCTCGGCTGCTCTCTGCCACGCACCCGCTTTGCGATACAGCCACGCCAAGCGATCGAGGTGGTCGACATCGGAGGTCGCGATCGAGCACACCTGCTCCATCGCGGCGATCACTTCGAGCGGCTGATCGAGGTTCTCGTAAAGATCCGCGAGCTCCTCCCAGAACGCCTGGGCTACCTCCGGGCGCTCCGCATGCGCGCGCGCTTCGTCGAGCACGAGTACGCTGACCTGATCCACCATGCCTTGCTCGGTGGCGATCGCACGGAGTTGTCGCCGCGCCTCGAGATCCGTCGGCGCCTTGCGCACGGCCGTGATCGCGCTGCGCAGCAGGCTGATGATGTCGGACATCGGCGCGAAGCGCTCGCTCTTCTGCCAGCGCCTCGTCCGGTCTTCGTCCGCCATCGGCGTCGAGCTTATCAGGGCCCGCGCGTGACGATCTCGAACACCATGCGCGCCTTCACGCCGGGCGGCGGAAGCGGCGCACCCTCGGGGCGCAAGCGCGTGCGTGGCACACCTCGCGCGACGACATAGTCCACCACGGTGCGCGCGCGCAGGTTCGCGACGATGCGCTGCCACGGCGGCGCGACATCTTCGGCGAACACGCGGATCGCTACGAGCTGGAGGCTCGGGTTGCCGAGCATCGTCTGCGCGAAGGCGTCGAGGATCGGCAGCGTCTCCTTCTCGATGATCGCCGACTGCGGCTTGAACCGCAGGTCGTCGAGGATCGAGATCGAGGTCGAGGTCACGACCGTGCGGCCGCGCCGGACCTGCGGCACCCACGCGGGTGCCTCGACCTCGACGTGATGGGTCACCGCGGACGGCGGCGCCTCGGTGCGCTGCGAGAGAGGCTGCTGCGGGCGCGGCGCTGCGTGGCACGCCACCAGCGCGACGAGGAGCAGCGAGCGCGACATCGAAGCCACTCTAACGCAGCATCCGGCGAATCGATCCATCGCCTCGGATAACGCGGGGATATCCGCGCTATTCGGGTGTAACGGCCATTCCAACAGCGGAGCTGAGATCGTTGGCGCGGTCCTCGTCGAGGCCGAGCGCCTCGCGCAGCGTGTCGAGGAGCGCGCCCTCTGCGGGAGCGACGTCCATGTCGGAGATGACGAGCGCGTACGCGAGCGCGAAGGCCAGCGACGCGGACGGCTTGCCAGCGAGCTGCGCCGCGTGCGAGCGCAGGTGGTCGATGCGTTGATCCTCGTCGGGGATCGCGGGAAGCGTCGGCGCCGTTGTCTCGACGTTCGCGTGGCGATAGACGAGCGCGGCGACCTGGTCGAAGAAGCTCTGCTCGTCGGGATCGTCGAACCGATCTGCCGCGATCGCGAGCTGCGCGATCGCGATGATGAGCTCGGCGTCACCTGCCGACAATGCATGGGCGTCGGCCCCGCCGAACGCGGCTTCGACGATCTTCTGGTACTGACTCGCGTCGATATTCACGCCGCGAACGATAGCTCAGTACGCGACGTGGACGTGATTGCCGTGGCCACCGATCGCACCGATGTTGCGACCGTTCTTGATGCCGCCGCGCGGGTCGTAGAACAGCTCGGTCGGGTTGGTGCGCGCCATCTCGGTGTAGAACTGGCTCATCGCGGAGCGCGAGCCCGAGACATCGATCGCGCGCCCGCGATAGTGGTACGAGCCCGGCGTGTGACGGCCACCGGTCGTCGACGTGATCGTGAGTCCGAGCTCGCGAGCGCGCGAACGCGCAGCGCTCAAGCTGCCGCCGCCCGCAACGCGGAGGAGATCGGAGTCGGAGGAGATGGTCTCGAACGCGTCGTTGTTGCTGCTCATGTCTCGTTCGATGTGCAGCGACGATGCCACTCGCGTGTCGTTCACCGCAGTAGACACTGTGCTGTCTCGGGTCGACACCGACGAGGAACCCGAGGCAACGGAACCTCGCGAACGTGCGCGACTCGATCACGTGCGCGCGCAATCGATCGGGCGAATCGCATCGACCGCGGTGGCCACTCGACCTTTCCCACCGGCCAACGGACTGGCCAGCGAGATCAGCGATAGACTCGTTCGCGGGATGGACGAAGCGACCTTGCGCTCCTTGCTCGACGCGCTCGCGGCAACACCGCAGAACGTGTCTCTTCGCGTGGCAGTCGTGCGCGCACTGGCCGAGCGCGGTGATGCGCGCGCGGCCGAGTACTGTGACGGCCTCCCGCCCGAGGCGTTGCTGGCCAAGGACCGCGCGTTCGTGGCCACGCTGCTGCTGCGCGCCGGTGTGCCGCAGCGCGCGTTGCCGTACGTGACGAGCGGCGAGCCCGATCCGGATCTGCAGCTCGCAAAGGCGCGCGTGCTGCACGCGGCGGGTGATCAATCGAACGCGCTCGCTGCATACGACGCCGCCGTGCGGGGCAATCCGACGCTCGAGGATCGCGACCTGCGCGCGGCGATCACGGCGAAGGTCACCACACATGACGGCAGCAGCGATGGCTTCAAGCTGCGCGTGATCGCCAACGACGACACCGACTCGAGCGAGGTCGATCGCTTGCTCCACCCCGAGCAGCCGGAGGTCACGTTCGCCGATGTGGGCGGCCTCGAGGACATCAAGCAGCAGATCGAGAAGCGCATCATCCTTCCGTTCCAGAAGCCGGCGCTGTTTGCCAAGTTCAAGAAGAAGGCGGGTGGCGGCATCCTGATGTACGGACCGCCGGGCTGCGGCAAGACGCTGCTCGCGCGCGCGACCGCCGGGCAGTGCAAGGCGACGTTCCTGAACATCGCGATCGACGACGTCCTCGACATGTACATCGGCGAGAGCGAGCGAAAGCTGCACGCGCTGTTCGAGAAGGCGCGCGCGTCGACACCCGCGGTGATGTTCTTCGACGAGCTCGAGGCGCTCGCGGGCAAGCGACAGCACACGCGCGAGCAGACGTCGTCGAAGCTCGTGAGCCTGTTCCTCTCGGAGATGGATGGCTTCGTCAAGAACAACTCGGGCGTCCTCATCCTCGCGGCGAGCAACGTGCCGTGGGCGATCGATCCCGCGTTTCGCCGGCCGGGGCGCTTCGATCGCGTGTTGTTCGTCCCACCACCGGATCGCACCGCGCGTGCGGGCATCCTGATGATCCTGCTGAGTGGCCGGCCGGTCGCGAACAACATCGATCACGACGGTCTCGCGCAGCGCACGTCGGGGTTCTCGGGCGCGGACCTCGAGAACCTCGTCGATACCGCGGCCGATCGCGCGATCGCTGCATCGCTCGCGTCGGGAACGGAGGTGCCGATCGATCAGGGTCACCTCGTCTCGGCGCTCACCGAGATCCGCTCGACGACGCTCGAGTGGCTCACCACCGCGCGCAACTACGCGCGCTACGCGAACGAGGGCGGTCAGTACGACGAGGTCCTCGACTTCCTCAAGAAGCACGGGAAATAGGCCATGTACCAGATCGCCGACGAACCGACCGAGTCGTCTCTCTCCGAGTACGCGTGCAAACCCGACGCTCCGCTCCTCGCGATGATGATGTGCGGATCGTGGCTCGCGTGGCCGTGGTTCATCTTCAACTCGATCGCGCTCGGGTCGCCGACAAAGCGCAAGGAGATCGGGCTGTGCCTGCTCGCCGTAGCGGGCACGTTTGTCCTCGGGTGGGTGGTGCTCGAGCTCCTGGGCGCCGGCATCATCACGATCGGGGCGCCGTTCAAGCTGTGCGTTCTCGCGATCTCTGCGTGGAAGCTGACCATCGCGTACTGGGTCTCGACGATCCAAGCGCGTACGTTCCACGTCTACGAGTACTACGGCGGCACGGTGAAGAGCTCCGCGGCCGTGATCAGCGCGGGTTGGTACCTCTCCGATATCGTGTTCTCCATCTCGGATGATCCGCTGTGGATCATCATCGTCGGAGGAGGGCCGTTCTCGTGAACGACGATCGTCACGTCGCGGTTCTCCTCGAGCAAGCTGGCACGCAGCGCCGACTCGGCAACTGGCGCGGCGCGATCGAGCTGTGCCAGCGCGCGCTCGCGCTGGATCCGGATCACGCGCATGCACATGCGGCGCTGTCGTTCTCGCTGCTCGGTGCTCGTCGCGTCTCGGGTGCGCTCATCGAGGCGCGTCTCGCGCTCGCGATGGACGGCAACGATACGTATTGCCACTACGCGATGGCCGCAGCGCTCGAAGCCGATCGCAAGCTCGACGCCGCGTGGAGCCATTGCCTCGTGGTGCTCGAGTCAGACTCGCACGACGTGGATGCGCGTGTCCTCGGTGCGCGCATTCGCCATCATCGCAACGAGCGCACGGAGGCGATCGCACTGTTGCGCGAGGCGCTCGAGATCGAGCCCTCGCACGTCGACACGCTCTCGACGCTCGCGCGCTTCGAGATGGAGGCCAAGGATCTCGCCTCCGCCACGGAGCACATCGAGCAAGCGCTGCGCGCCGATCCGAGTGACCTCGAGGCGCACGTGGTGGCCGGTCTCCTCGAGCTCGTGAAGGGCGACACGGATGCCGCCGAGAAACACGCGCGCTACGTCCTCGGGCAGGACTCGACCGATCGCAACGGGCTCGAGCTGTGGGCGGCGATCAAAGCGCGCCGCTCGTGGCTCTTGGGCCTGTGGTGGCGCTTCAACGTGTTCATCTCGCTGCGTAGCGAGACCGGACAGATCGCGCTCCTCATCGGAGGCTTCATCGCGATTCGCGTCGCGATCATCCTCCTCGTCGAGCTCGAGCTCTTCGGCATCGCGCAGCTCCTCGCCTACGGATGGCTCGGCTTCTGTGCGTACACCTGGTTCGCACCGGAGATCTTCCGGTGGATGCTGCAGAACGACCTCGGGACCGTAACGCTCGATCCCGACTACTGACTTAGGCGATGTCGTCGCGGCGGCGCGCACGACGCGCGAAGCCGAACAGCGACGCCGTGGCCACCATGGCGAGCCAACCGCCGCCCGCGCTCGTCGAACAACCGTCGTCATCGTCCTTGGGCTGGTTGGTGCCCGCATCGCCGGGCTGCGGACCTGCATCGCCGGGCTGCGGACCTGCATCGGTGCCCGGGTTCGTCGGCGGATCCATGCACGGAAGCACCGCGTTCACCGCGTTCACCGTGGGTGCTCCGATGCCGGCGCAGTTGCCTGTTGCTTGACGCTGGATGGACATGCTGTCCGTCGGCGCCGGACCGGCGACGCGGCCGTTCGTGGGCGCTTGTGCCGGGGGCGTGGCGGTGCCCCACGACATGCAGTGCAGATCGACACCCTGCTTGCGGAAGCACGCGGTGCCATTCGCCGGCAGCTCGCCGCTCAGGTTGACGAAGATGGTGGGCGGCGTGTTGCCGACGGAGAGACCGAACTGCTGAAACGCGCTCGACGTGCCGAGGGTGATGCGCATGACGCCAGGGTTCAGGATGAGGTTCTGAAAGTGCGCCTGATCGACGCCGTTCGCCTCGTAGACGAACAGCGTGTAGCCGCCACCGGCGAACGACTCGTTCTGGAGATCCTCGATCTCGACGATCTGCTTCGTGGCGTCACCGCCATACGAGAGCAGGATTTCGTTCATGCGGGCAAAGTGGTCGATCGCGTACGCGGGCGAAACGGTGCCGACAATGATGAGCGATGCGAGTACGCGTCGACGAAGCTTCATCAAGCATGAGTATCACGGAACATCGTCGTACAGTCGGGCATGAATCGCGATCGCGTCGACGAGCTCGACGACCCTCAACTCCGACCCTTCGCTCCATTGGTCTACGTCGCGTGGAGTGACTTCGATCTCGATCAGGCAGAGCGCGAGAAGGTTCTCTCGGCGATCTCGTCGCAGCCGTGGCTCAGGCCCGCAGCGCGCGCGGTGATCGACGCGTGGATCGATCCAGCAAAGCCGCCCTCTGCCGAGGAGCTCGGACGGCTTCGCACGCTGATCGACCGCGTCGCCGTGACGGCGAGCACACGCGCGCGCGCATCGTTCGCGCGTATCGCGCAGAGCGTCGCCGACGACGAGACGCGCGCGACGGCACGTGGCCTCGCGGCAGATCTCGGCATGATCGCGGGTGAGGAGAGCGCGCCCCCTGTATCGACAAGTAATCCAGACATCGTTCATGGTCTCGGCGCCGCTCTCGATGCCGATCACGGAGGCGTGCGCGCCCAGGTGCGCGCGTGGCTCGGTCGCGAGCCTCGACGCGCGTACGGGCTACCTCCCGCCGAGCACCGCACCATCGTGCGTGGCTGGCTCGCAGACTTCGCGTCGACGGGGCTCGGTCGCCTCGCGTACCCGGGAGTGACATCGACGGATGACCTCGCCGCGTTCACGGCGGTGTTCGAGGAGCTCGGGCACGGCGACTTGTCGTTGCTCGTGAAGGTCGGCGTGCAGCTCGGTCTCTACGGCGGCGCGGTGTGGGCGCTCGGCACCGAGCGGCACCACGCCCACCTGCCCCAGATCGCTGCGTGCGAGGAGCTCGGTTGCTTCGCGATGAGCGAGGTCGGCCACGGCTCGAACGTCGCTGCGATCGAGACGACCGCGACGTACCTCCACGAGTCGCGCGAGCTCGAGATCCACACGCCCGGCGAGTCCGCGCGCAAGGAGTGGATCGGCGGCGCCGCGCACGACGCGCGCTGGGCCGTGGTGTTCGCGCAGCTCGACGTGGATGGCACGCGACAAGGCGTTCACGCGGTGCTGCTTCGCATTCGCGAAGACGACGGCTCGCCGATTCCGGGCGTACGCACGGGCGACTCGGGACACAAGCACGGCCTCAACGGCGTGGACAACGGTCGCTTGTGGTTCGAGCGACATCGCGTTCCCGTCGATAGCCTCCTCGATCGCTTCGCGTCCATCGACGAGAACGGCGCGTACCAGAGTCCGATCGCGAGCCCCGATCGCCGCTTCTTCACGATGCTCGGCACGCTGATCGGTGGACGTATTAGCGTCGGTGCTGGTGCCGTCTCCGCTGCACGCAACGCACTCGCCATCGCGGTCCGCTATGCGCACGCGCGCCGGCAGTTCGGCGACGAAGGCGAGCGGCGTTTGATCGACTACCCGACGCACCAACGGCGCCTGTTGCCGCACGTCGCCGACACGGTCGTGTACCGCATCGCGTTCGCCGAGCTGCGCGCACGACACGCGGCGATCGCCACCGAGCGCGACGCCGACACGCGCGAGCTCGAAGCCGAAGCAGCCGCGATGAAGATCCTCGGGAGCCGCCATGCCATTGCGGCCGTTCAAGCAGCGCGCGAAGCGTGCGGAGGGCAGGGCTATCTCAGCGTGAATCGCATCCCCGAGATCCGCGCGGACGTGGACATCTTCACCACGTTCGAGGGCGACAACGTGGTGCTCGCGCAGCTCGTCGGGAAGGCGCTGCTCGGCGCGCAGCGCAAGCAGCTCGCCGCGGGTGGAACGCTCGCCGTGCTGCGCGCTGTCGGTCGCCGCATCGCGACGGCGGTAGTGGAGAAGAATCCCGTGCAATCGCGGCGTGGAGCATCTGCGCACCTGCGCGATCGCGAGATGCAACTCGATGCGTTCCGCTATCGCGAGCGCCAACTCGTCGAGACGTGCATGCTGCGCATCAAGAAGCGCCTCGATGCGGGCGCTGATGGCGAGACCGCGGTGATCGCGGTGCAGGAGCATGTCGTCGCGATCGCGGATGCGTTTGCCGAGCGCCTCGCGGCAGAGTGGTTCGCGGCCGCCGAAGCGAAGGCGGCGCCCGAAGTTCGCGACTTGCTCGCGCGCATCGGCGACCTGTCGCTGCTCTCGCGCCTCGAAGCGCGCGCGTCGTGGTTCCTCGAGACGGACTACTTCGAGATCGGCAAGACCCGCGCGATTCGCAAGGAGGTCGAGAAGCTCCTCGCGGAAGTCGCGCCGCACGCGCGAGAGATCGTCGATGCCTTCCAGATCCCCGACGCCGCGCTGGCTGCGCCGATCGCGTTCTTCGATCCCGCGCACCCGACGTACGAGCCGTGACTGCTACCTGAGGATCTCGGCCACACGCTTCGTGGTCATCGTGTCGTTCATTGACTCGGGCCCTCCTCCAGGGACACCGCGAACGACGCGGATCGGCGATGAAGACCAACGGGCTCGCCGAGGGCCCGCGCTGCTTACTTGCCCTTGGACTCGAGCAGGCTGAACGAGACGCCGTGCTCGATCTCGGAGCCCGCGTCGGCGGCCGGGAAGATCCACTTCGACGCGCGATCGGTCATGCACTTCTCGACGGCAGCGGGGACCGTTCCATCGATCCACGCACCGGCGACAATGCCGCTGGCTTCGATCGCGATGTGCAACATCGCCGACGTCTCGATGCGCTGCTTCGGAGGCAGCTTGACCCAGCAGTACTCGAGCTCGTCGGCCTTGGTCTTCACGAGCGCGACCGCTTCCTTGTTGCTGACGCGCCTGAGGTCGAACGTCTCCTCGTCGCAGTCCGGCTTTGCCGACGCGCGATCGCTGCGCAGACCAAACTCCTCACCGAGCTTGAGCTTCGGCTGCGCCTTCTCCTCCACGAGGACGATGTCGCGCTCGTCGAACGTCGCGTCGATCGTCGGCGCGGGAGCCGGCGCCTTCTTGGTGGCGACGGGCTTGGCCTTCGCAGCAGGCCGGTGCTTGCCGGCCATCGCGGGGGTCGCGAGGATGCCGACAGCGGTGATGGCGAGGAGGATGGTCTTCATGGGTTCTGCGTAGAGCAGCCGTCGTGCCATCTCCGAATCAGAGAAAACCACGCGGGATCCGAGCACTTCTCCGACGGTGGCTACTCGGGCTGCCACGGCACTCGCGACCCCGTGGTTCTGCTGTACCCGGTGTTGGATTCGTGATGATCACGACGTTCTCGATTTCCATGTGCTCGATGGGAATCGAGATCGTGTGCGCGCCGTCGCGCTGGTGTTGGTTGACTCCAACAGCGGCGGCGTCAGTTTCCGTCGGCGATCATCTTCTGCACGGCGGTCAACGCCCACGCGCGATCGATGCGGAGCTCGCTCGCGCTCGGCCGGGATGCTTCTCGGGTAGCGAGTCGATCGTACGCAGCGCGCGGACTCTTCGCGGGTCCGGGATGCACGCCGTCATAGAGGATCCAATGGATCGCCTCGTCGTCCGCGCGATCGAACAGCATCACGCGATCGAGGTCGCTCGCATCCACCGACGCGAGCAGGAGCAGCTTTGCCATCTCGATCGCCCAGTCCTCGAGCTTCGCGTCGATGATCTTCACCTTCTCCACGAGCGCGTTCGGCGACGGCACGAGCCGCAGCGTTCCCGTCGCTCCTGACGCGCGGAACAGGCCGGCGGCCTTCGTCATCTCCTGGTCGCCGCCCGGTACGACCTGACAGTAGAAGCTCGCGTCGGGATCGTGGAACAGCAGCGTCGCCGCGAGCTGTGTCCGTCGTCCGCACTCGCACGCGAGCACGTTGAGCTCGCCCGCCAGGAGCTTCTCCTTCATCGCTGGCTGCGTGACCGCGTTCACGCTCTGCACGAGCTCGCACTCGGTCGTACGCCCGCAGCCGGGGCACACGACCTCGACACGACCGACGACGCTCATCGGACGCCGCGTGCGTGCTGCGCGTCGAAGCGCCCGGCGAGTGAGGGGCTCGCGTCGCGCAGACCATCGACGACTTGCTTGGCCCACGCGAGGTACTGCTGCTTGCGCTCGAATGGCCAATCCGGCGGGCTATCGATGACGTCGCGCACGTTGCACGTCTTGTCGGCGAGCTTCACGAGCTTTGCCGCGTGGGACATGTGCGGGGCGTGCTCGACCTGCAGCTCCTTGCGCCGCGCTTTGGGGAGCGACTTGTCGTCGGTGACCTCGACCACGACATCGGCGACCTCGGCTCCGAACAGGCCCACGATCTCCTCGCGTGTGGTGTCGGTGTCCTCGATCGTGTCGTGCAACACGGCAGCGAGGATCGTCGTTTGATCGCGCACGCCGCAGTCCCACAGCATCTTCGCGACCGCGATCGGGTGATTGATGTACGGCGATTTCGGCGTGTCCTTGCGTCGCTGATCGCGATGCTTCGCCGCCGCCAGATCCAACGCCTGCAACAAGAGCCCCGTGTCCATGCGCGGAGACTAGCGTAGACTCCTCGCGAATGAAGCGGTTGGTGCTCGGCGCGATGTTGGCAGCGTGTGGAGGCGACGATGACGGCGACATCCGCGGTCCGTTCACCGGCGATATCCATCGCTTCTATCTGACAAGCTTCCAGCTGCCGATCGACAACACCTCGACGCAGCAGCTGGGCGCCGACTTCGATGGCGACGGCAAGGTCAATAACGCGCTCGGCACCATCCTGATCTCGCTCGGTGTTGCCGGCGATCTCACGCCGCACGGTCCAGACATGATCGCGAGCGGCGCGATCGCGAGCCACCTCGAGATCCAGGCCGACGATCTCGACAACGACCCCACCGTCGGCGTGACGTTCTTCGGCGCAGAGGGCGACGCCTCCACCGTGATGGGCGGCTCGATCGTCGACGGCGCGTTCCTCTCCAATCGCACGCGCACGACCAAGGTCCCGGGCGCCGCGCTCGCGCGCCTCCCGGTGTTCGAGGACGCGAATCCGGTCGCGCTTCCCCTCGCGTGGCTCGAGATCGATCTCGGCAAGGACGACGCGGGCGGCTATCACGCCGTGCTACGCGGTGGCCTCCCGGCCGCCGAGACCGCGATGGTCGCGTACGAGGGCGTGCTCGAGATGATGAACACGAACCCGCAGGGGCACACCGTGTTCCAGCGCGTCCTCGACGCGAACATGGACGGCATGCTCACCATCGAGGAGGTCGCCAACTCGTCGTTGCTCGGCCTCCTGCTGCGCCCCGATATCGAGCTCGGCGGCGAGGACCACCTGTCGTTTGCGTTCGGTGCGCACTTCGCGCCCGAGCGCGCCGCGACCCCGCCGGCCACTCCGTGCGCCGATCGCATCAAGAATGGCGACGAGAGCGACATCGATTGCGGTGGGACCGACGCAGCGTGTCCGCGCTGCCCCGGCGGCGCCACGTGCACCGTTCCCGAGGATTGTCAGACCGGCGGCTGCGTGAACGGACGCTGCCGCATGGCGACCTGTACCGATGGTGTGCGCGATGGCTTCGAAGGGGACATCGACTGCGGAGCGGGGTGCCCGAAGTGCACCAACGGTCAGCGCTGCGCCGCCAATCCCGATTGCACGAGCAACTCGTGCACCGCCACCGTCGGAACGCCCGGCGTGTGCGTGCCCTGATCGGTCGTGTACAGTCGCGGCATGTGCCTCATCTGCGTCGACTTGGCGAAACAGAAGATCACGCCGCTCGAGGGACGTCGCGCGCTCCGCGAGATGACCGAGAAGCTCGGAAGCGAGCACACTCGCGAAGTCGAAGCGAAGCTCGCCGAGGCCGAGGCTGCAAAGAAGCCGTAGGCGTTTCATGTGTCGCGAAGTGGTGACAAGCACCGCACGTGGCAGCGGCGAGGCTCCCGTGCGTGAGAGCACGCTTCACCGCAGCACACGCCGCTAACTGCAGTCTCCGGCGTCGGCACGCATCGTGATCTCTACTGCGGTGGAGGCAATGATCATGAAACGCACGATGCTTTGGTCCGCACTTCTCTCGACGTCGCTCGTCTTCGGCATGGGTTGCAAGAAGGACAGAGGCGACACCGAAGGTGCGGCCGAGAAGGTTCAAGAGGCGAAAGAGAACGTCCGCGACGAGATGAAGGACGTCAATGAGGAGCGCAAGGACGTCGTGGAGGAGCAGCGGGACGTGAAAGCTGCGCAGCAGGATCTCGCGATGGCTCGCGCGGACTTCGAGAAGGCCGTGGACGAGCGCATCACGGCGCTGAACACGAAGATCGATCAGCTCGAGGCGAAGGGCGACGCGAAGTCGAAGGAGCTCGCGGCCAACTACCGCGCGCGTCGTGACGAGGCGAAGAGCAAGCTCTCGACGATCGGCGACCGCACGGAAGCGAACTGGGACGCGTTCAAGTCCGACGTGAACAACAGCTGGGATCAGCTCGAGAAGGACGTCGACGAAGCGCTGAAGTAGTCAGCCTTCAGTCACGAACACCCACGCTGGACGAGCGATCGTCCGGCGTTTTCGTGCGTCCGCGCTCGGCCCGCGTGGTGGCAGCGCGTCGCTGCATCGGCGCGCCGCGGCATCGCCGGGCAGGACGCGTGCGTGCGGCGCACGGGCCGAGTCGCTGCGCAACGCCGACCTCCTCGACCACTCGCTCGAAATCCTCGCGCGGTTTCGCCCTGCTCGTACGGTCGACCGCGGGCGCTGCGGACTCGCTCGGGCTCGAGGGGGCGGCGTTGCTCTCGCGCCTCGGCCTGCTCTCGCCGCATCGCGCGTCGCTGCATCGCGCGTCGCTGCATTGCGCTTCGATCCGCGGAGGGGAGGACAGCGCATTGCCGCGTGGGGCGCACGGCGCGACGGCGTGGATGTGTCTGGGCGCGCTAGGGCTTCGGCTTGTGCGCGAGGCGCTTTGTCGTGCCGTCTTCGAGCGTGACGTCGATGGTGGTGGGGCCGGCGACGGTCACGACGAGCTTGCCGAACTTCACGTGCGTGAGCACCTGCCCGACGGTGAATGACCCGCTCGCGGAGTAGGGCACGGGGCCGGTCTCCTTGGGGGCCTCGACCGGTGGTGGCTCGAGCGTGCGGCGGATGACCGCGAGCAGGTTGCGTCGCTGCTCGGGCGCGCGGTGGTACTCGGCCACGAGCTGCACGCGTGCGAGGAGCTCCTCCTCGATCGCGCCGAACGCTTCCCAGACGTGCGCGTTGTCCTTGGCACCGCAGGACCACGCGCAGGCGCGGGCCGCTTCTGGGATGCGATGGTCGTTGCCGAACGTCTCGTTGCGGGCAGCCGTACAGTCCTTGGCGGTGGCCTTTGCGTTGGCGAGCGCATCGGGGCTCTTGGACGCGAGCCACGCTTCGGCGGCCTCCAACGCGAGTTGAGGACGGCGATCATCGACGCGCTTGCTCTCCCATTCGGGGAGCACGAGCTGACGAGTCGCAGCGATCGCGGCACGCAACAGCGTGTCTGGATCTTGGTCGTCGAGGTTTGCCTTCCACGCCGAGTCTGGAAGCCCCTTGGTGGTGTCACCGCGGATGGCGGCGAGTCGCTCGAACTTGTCTTGCAGCGCCACGCCCCGAACGTACACGAGCGTAGGATCGGATGCATGACGATGAACGTGAGAGGTGTGCGAGTCCCGTCGTTCCTCTATGGGACGGCCTGGAAGGAGGGCGCCACCGAGGGCCACGTCGTCGAGGCGCTAGATGCGGGGTTTCGCGGCATCGACACGGCGAACCAGCGCAAGCACTACTTCGAGGAGGGCGTGGGGCGCGCGCTCGAGGCGAAGATCCGCGAGGGCTTCGTGCGCCGCGAGGACCTGTTGCTGCAGACGAAGTTCACGTTTCGGGACGGCCAGGATCAGCGATTGCCGTACGATCCATCGGCGCCGATCGCGACGCAGGTCGCGCAGAGCTTCGAGAAGTCGCTCGAGCATCTCGGGGTCACGTGGATCGATTCGCTGGTGTTGCACGGTCCGTCGCGGCGCGATGGCCTCGGTCCCGACGACCACGCGGCGTGGCGCGCGATGGAAGCGATCTGCGCGAGTGGGCGCGTGAAGCTTCTCGGCGTGTCCAACGTGACGGCGCAGCAGGTGGCCGACATCGTCGCGTTCGCAGAGGTCGCGCCCGCCTTCGTGCAGAACCGCTGCTACGCGGCGCGCGGGTGGGATCGCGACGTGCGCGCTGTGTGCGACGACAACGGCATCGTCTACCAGGGCTTCTCGCTGCTCACGGCCAATCGCGCGGTGCTGTCGAGTGTTGCAGTCTCCGAGCTCGCACGGCGTCGCGGCCGGACGCCCGAGCAGATCGTGTTCCGCTTCGCGCAGCAGGTGGGGATGCTGCCCCTCACGGGGACGCGTGATCCTGTCCACATGCGCGAGGACCTGGCGATTCACGATCTGATGCTCGACGCCGACGAGCTGGCCGTAGTCAACGCCGCCGGACGATGAGAGGATTTCGCCATGCGCAGGATCCTGCTGGTTGCCGTACTGGCGTGCGGTTGCGGTGATGACAACTCCGGGACGGATCTCGATGCATCGCCGATGTGCACGACGGACTGCGAGGACGCTGGTGTCGAGCCGGATGCTCCGGTCGCACCGATCGGCGCGTATGTCTCGGCGCTGACCGGCGACGACGCGAACATGGGCACGGAGGACTCGCCCGTGAAGACGATCGGCAAGGGCATCGCGAACGCGATGATGCTCGGCGGAGAACGCTCGGTGATCGTCGCGGAGGGGCGCTACGTCGAGAAGGTCACGCTCGTCGAAGGGATCGATCTCCTCGGCGGACATCAGTGCAACACGATGGCGTGCGACTGGGCGCGTGACATCCGGACCTACGCGTCGACGATCGAGAACCCGGACCTCGAGGGCGTCGTCGCGAAGTCGGGGGTCACGCGAGCGACGCTGCTCTCGGGCTTCACGATCGAGGGCTTCTTCGGCACGCCCACGTCAGCGAGCGGCTCCGTGGCCCTGACGCTCGACGGTGGTTCGCCGACGATTCGCGGCAACACGATCACCGCCATGGCTACGAGCGGCAACGCCGGCGAGGCAAACAATCGCTCGATCGGCATCGCGGTGCGCGGAACGACCGACGCGGCGGGCGTGCTCATCGAGAACAATATCATCTCGAGCGGCGCGGCGAGCCAATCCATCGGCGTGGCGATCGAGAGCACCAGCCCGAGCGTCACGTCGCTGGTCACGCTCCAGTCCAACGTCATTCGCAGCGGCGCCGGGCGCCGATCGATCGGCATCTACGCCGTGCGCGCGGCGACAGGCTCGAAGATCACGAACAACGACGTCACCACTGGCTCGTCGACGATGGGGTCCAACACGGGCATCCAGATCAACTCGCCGGTCATCGTGGATCGCAACCGCGTCAACCTCGATCGGACAGCGACCGGCTCGTGCACGCAGACCACGTCGTGGTGCGCCGGCATCTTCGTCGAGGGTGCGACGACGACGCTCACCAACAACATCGTGATCGCGCCGCGCGGACAGCGAACCGCGGGGCTCGTCCTCGCGGAGCTCGAGGCTCCCGCGGGCACCGTGACCGTCGCGAACAACTACTTCGACGGTGGTGGCTCCGGTCCCGCAGGTGCCGGCGCGCCGCGAAACCTGAGCTCTGCCGTCGTGCTCGTGATCGGAAACAACAATCAGCTCACCGGCACCGTCGGACGCATCAGCAACAACATCCTGGCCGGCGGCGCCAACTCCGATCGCTATGGCATCCGCGAGGAGCCGACAAACGGCAGGACGATCCATCCGGTGTTCGTGAACGCCAACTTGTTCACGTTCTCCACTGCGTCGTTCCGCAGCGACACGATCTATCGCGAGGTCACCGCCAACAACATCCCGATCAACTACAACTCGATCCTCGTGTTCGAGTCGGCGAGCGGGGTCTCGGCCGCGAAGAACGACGAAGGCGATCCGCGCCTCGATAGCTCGTGGCACATCGGCAGCCAGTCACCGTGCATCGATCGCGGTAATGCGACAGACGCTCCGGCGTACGACTTCGAGGGAGATGCGCGGCCCTCCGGGCAGAGCGTCGACATCGGCCACGACGAGCGGTAGCTGCGGTATCGTGGTGTTATCGACCCGCTCGCTATCAAGATTCTAGTCCTCGGCGGCATCGGCAATCTGGTGCTCTCGTACGCGCTCGGTTGGGTGCTTTCGCTGAAGCGCCTGAAGGGGCCGATGGAGCCGCATCGCTGGCTGCTCGTCGCGCACGAGGTCTCGCTGCAAGAGGGCATCTTGCTGCTCGGCTGTGCGTTCGCGTTGCAGTTCGCGAAGCTCTCGCACGCGCTTGCCGTCGCGGGCGCTGCGCTGCTCGTCGCCGCGTCGGTGTTTCAGGATCTGTCGGGCATCGTGAACTGGCTGCGCAGGACGGGCGATCAGTTCGCGGAGAAGTCGACCGGCTGGGTGATGGCGTCGATCAACGCGGTGCTGAACACGGCGGGCATCGCCATCGTCGCGTATGGCGTGGTCGCTGGAATCGCGTAGTATCACGCGCTCGTGCCATCGAAGATCGACAAGAAGATCCACAACTGGAAGTTCGTCGACGACAAGCGAACGCCGGTCTTCAAGACGCTGGCTACCGAGCTCGATGCAATCGCACGCGGCAAGAAGCCGATCTCGTTCTTCGCGACCGATCGGCGTGGCTTCGCCGAAGACCTCGCCGAGATCGAACCGCCAGCCAAGAAGCGTGGACTCGCCGTCACGGTCATCACGCGCAAGGGCACGACGAATATCTTCGTGCACCGCGCAGAGAATGCAGCGCTCGTCGGGCCGCTGCAGAAGCACTTGTCGCAGTCGCCGTGGACCTTCGAGCACGAAGCGACGCTCGGCGAGCTCCTCGGCTATACGCCGGCGCAGCGGAGCGCATGGCTCGCGGCCGAGCGCCACGCGCGTCCCGGCTTCGGCCTCATCACGATGTACGCGGATACGGTGCACGGCTATCCGTTTCCGCTCACGTGGTGGCGCGAGCCCGGGCGTGTTCCCGCTCCAGACGCGTACAAGATCATGCACAAGCGTGTGCGGGGGCTCGAGCTCTGGCGATGCGGCGTGGATCCCTCGTACGAGAATCACCTCGACAGGCGCGGCGTGATCGAGCTCGCGGGAGCACCGAAGAAGGTGAACTCGACGTTCGACAAAGCGATCCGCACCGAGCTGGAGATGCTCGGCCCGAAGGGCTGGCACATCCCACCGCGCAGCAGGACGAAACGCCGGCGCTAGAGCGAAGCCCGACGCTCCGAGCCGAACGCGCGCACCGACGTGGTATCTCGATCGTCGATGCATCCGCAGACTCGCGCCGAAGCCACGTCGTACGAAGAAACCTCGCTCCACGCGCACGTGATGGAGTTCCTCGCGGCGATCGCGAGCAAGAACGATCCGCGGTTTCATCTGACATCGTTCGGTGCGAGCCCGCAGGGACGCGAGCTCCCGCTCGTGGTGATGAGCGCGCACGGCATCACGACGCCGGCCGAGTCTCGCGCGCGTGGGCTGCCGGTCGTGTTGATCATCAACGGCATTCACGCTGGCGAGGTCGAGGGCAAAGAGGCGTGTCAGATGCTGATCCGCGACATCCTCGCGGGGACACACGCGCACCTGATCGAGAAGGTCACGCTCGTCATCGTTCCGCTGTTCAATCCCGACGGAAACGACGCGATCTCGCCGGAGAACCGCACGCTGAACCTGCCGCGCCTCGAGGGGCAGATCGGGCCCAAGAAGGTCGGCACGCGCGTCAACGGAATCGGCGTGAACCTCAACCGCGACTACATGCGCCAGCAGGCGCTCGAGATGCAGCTGTTGCAATCGCGCGTGGTGCAAGTGTGGTTGCCCGAGCTGACGATCGACACCCACGCGACGAACGGCTCGGTGCACCGCATGTGGATGACCTACGACATTCCGCACACGGTGGAGTCCGGCCGCGCGGAGCCGATCGCGTACATGCGGCAGAAGATGATGCCGGTCGTCACGCAAGCGCTGATCGACAAGCACGGCGTGCTCGCGGGTTGGTACGGCAACTTCGTCGAGGACGAGCGCGCACTCGACGGGCGTCGCGACGCGGATCCCGCGGCGCCTGTGGCGGAAGGCTGGATGACGTATCCGCACAACCCGCGCTTCGGCTCCAACTATCGCGGACTCTCGAACCGTCTCGATCTCCTGCTCGAGTGCTACTCGTACCTCTCGTTCCCCGATCGCGTGCACGCGACGTACGCGACGATCCTCGAGGCGCTCACGTACGTGAACGCGAACGCCGACGACGTCATGCAGGTCGTCGTGTCGAGCCAGAACCCGCGCGACAAGATCGCGGTTCGCTACAAGCTCGAGCCGTTCGCCGATCCGATCGAGATCCCAACGATGTCCCCGCGCACGCTCGACGGCGCGCCGACCAGCGTACGCATCCCGTACTTCTCGAACTTCATCGGGACCACGGTGATCGATCGCCCGCCCGCGTACATCGTGCCGCCGAGCGTCGCCGAGCACCTCGCGCGACACGGCATCGCGAGCACGCCCGCCGAGGGCTCGCGCGAGGTGGAGGTCGCCACCGTCGAGGGTTTCGGGACCGAGGGTGGTCGCAAGATCCTCGAGGCCTCCGAGGTCGGCGACTTGCAGGTCTCGTGGCGTCGTCAAACGCGCGCGTTGCCCGAGGGCTCGCGCGTCGTGCGTACGGATCACGCGTCGGGCGCGATCGCGGTCTATCTGTGCGAGCCCGAGTCCGACGACGGCGCGATCGAGAACGGCCTCCTCGGCGCGCCCGCCGCCGGCGACGAGTTCCCGATCTGGCGCGCGTACTGACCTACGTCTTCTTCGCCGTCTTCTTCGCCGTCTTCTTCACTTTCGCGGGCGCCGTCTTCCTGGGCGCTTTCTTCGCGTGCGCCTTCTTCGCGGACGCCTTCTTCGCAGGCGCTCTCTTCGCGGGCGCCTTCTTCGTCGCAGGAGCCGCGCCGAGCTGCGCGACGAGCTTCTTCGGCGCCTGCGCGCGATAGCTCTCGTCGATCCACGCCTTGAACATCTCGATCGGAGCTGGCTGATCAGCCGGGGGCGTCGCGCTCACCCACCCGCTCTTGCCCATGCCGTACTCCATCGGCTTCACCCACGGCAGCATCAGCGCCACGTTGCTCGACGAGGGCAGCTTGCAGCCGATGCCGAGCGGTTCGCCCGGAGCGTTCAGGTACACGAACGTCTTGTCCTTGACCGCCACGTCGTTGTGCCCCGGCCACGGTGCCTTCTCGTGCGCGCCCGGAAACGCCAACCCGTACGCCTTCAGCTCTGCGAGCACTGCATCGCTCTTCACGCGTGCCATGCCTCAGACTACCCTGTGCTCGTGAGCGGAAAAAACATCCCGGACTGCGGGCTCTACAAGACCACCAAACAGATCGGCCAGATCGAACCCGGCCGTCTCGTCTACTTCCACAATCACGGAGATCCCGGTCCTGGCGTGTACCTGCCCAAGAGCTGGCACCAGAACCGCTGCACGTTCTCGGAGAGCGGAACCACGGTCGGGACCGACTTCGACGCGTCGTTCCTCAAGGAGCTCCCGGTCGAAGGCTTCTATCGCGTCACGCACGAGTTCCACTGCTGCGAGAAGCAGTGCACGAAGTTCGAGACCGACGTGTTCGTGCAGCTCGGCTACAACGGCGCCGCGGCACCGATCCTGTTCACGCCCGAGCTCACCGCGAACGGCATCAAGATCCCGGAGCGCGGCTCGGTCATCGACGAGAAGAACATGAAGCACCTGACGCTCCTCCGGATCGCGGAGCGCCAGAGCGGATCGTCAGAAGGCGGCGGCGGCGGTGGCGGCGGCGGCGGCAAAGACCGCGACAAGAACCAGCCGGAGATCAAGTTCCCGCGCGGCGGCTTCGTGGTGCACTAACCCCAAGGATCACTTCGTTTGACCAGTCGTCTGTTCATACGTCAGTGTTCCTCGTGGTGCTCGGGGTTCGCGCATTCGCGCTCACCCGGCTATGTCGTTTGTGTCCCCGGCTCGAAGACTCGCCACCCCAACATCCCTG
>JAEYYV010000361.1 GCA_023428295.1 Pseudomonadota bacterium | reverse complement strand
CGTCATCGTCATGCGCGTCGTCGACCCGCTCGATCCGCTGCGACTCGTCGACGAGCTCGACCGGACTTGTCGCGAGGTGCGTCGCCTCGTTCGCGGGCTTCTCGTCGTCGGCGACGGCACCGGCGCGATCGAGCGCGGGTGGGACCGGACGCGGATCCGTCAGCGGCGGCGACTTCTTCTCGGGCGCGGCAGGCTCTGCGTGATCTGACACGGGACGCGCCTCGAGCGCCACGGGCGAATCGAACTGCTCGCCGTCGGTATGCGCGGCCGCAGGCGCTTCGTACGCCTGCCCTTCCGATGACAGCTCGTCGAAGACACCCTCGAGATCGACATCGATGCCCTCGCTCGCTGCGCGCGGATGCGGAGTCGGCGCACGCGCGAACGCCCGCGTCGCGGGCCTCGCGAGCGACGATGCAATCGGCGAGGCAGCAGGCGCAGACGTAGGCGCAGTCGCCTGCGAGGGAGCGGCTGGCGCAGCGGTTGGCGGTGACGGTACCGATGCGTGTGCGGCCGCTGCGATCGGCGGCGGCACGGTGTTGCCCGATCGCCCCGGCGGCGGAGGCGGCGGCTTCTTTCGCTCGCCGGGCGCGTCGGGTGCTCGCGTCGTGCCCGACGACACCGGCGGCGCGTTCGTCGGCGAGGTCGTGCGCTTCGGTGGCACCACGGTCTCCGGCTCCGGCGCGTGCCCGTCGAGCGTGTGGATCGCGACGGGCCGCTCGGCCTGCGCGGCGAGCACGCCCACGATGCGCCCGACGACGAGGCCGGCCGCGTCCGCTTTCTCGATCCCCTCGATGGCGAGCGTCTTCAGCTTCGAGCGGCCGTCGAGATCGACGACGTACACCTTGCCGGACTCGCCGATGCACACGACCAGATCGCTGCGTGGATGGCCGGTGGCATACGCGATGGGCTCCGGAAGATCGTGCGCTTTGGGCTGCCCGCGGTCGACGAGCGCGAGCACGTCCAGACGCGCAGGCTCTTGCTGCGTGGTCATCCACACCACGCGATCACTTCCGCCGAGCGTGGTGATCGTCGCCGTGCGCGGCAGCTTCAAGCGGCGCTTGGGCATGCGCGCTTGCGGATCCCATTCCTCGACGGAGTCCGCGTGCGCGACGAGGAAGTTCGTACCCGCGACGCCCGCGTGGGCAGGCACCGCGCGCGCCGGGTACGGGACGCTGACGAGGATGTTATCGGCCGCGGTGATGATCACCGCCGACTGCGGCGAGACGAGCAGCGCGTGCGAGCCACACGTCGCCGCGAGGCGCATCGGCGTCTCGAGCTTCAGATCGGCGAGCGCGCGCGGGCCATGCGGATCGACGAGGTGTACCCGCGAGTGCTCCGCGTAACGCGAGAGGACCAGCAGGCGTGGTGGTATGCCTACCCACGCGACCTCGTTCGCGACGGCGTCCGCGTCGACGCCGACCTCCGCGAACGGCTCGCCGCCCGGGAGCTCCAGGACGACGACGCGCTTGGTCTCGACGATCGCCGCGAGTGTCCCGTCGGTCGCGATCGCGGCACGCGGTCGCTCGACCGGAGAGAACCTCGGTGCTGTGGGGGCAGAGGGTGCTGCCACGGAACCGATCGTATCACTGCTCCGCGGCGGATTCGTCGAGGTCGGTGGGATCCGTGGTCTCGGGAGAGTCGCTCGCTGGAAACAGGGACGAGGCTTGCGCGGTCCCCCACAGCGTCAGCTCGACGAGCGCGCGCCAGCGAGGCGCGCCGATCTCGTCTCCGACGAGTCCCGCACCGAGGCGGAAGCCGAGCGTGACGTTGTCTCGCGGATGCGTGACGAGACCGATGCGCGCTTCGATCGGCGATGGGCCCTTCGCGCCGGCGACGTTATCCCCGAGGACGGAGGCAACCTCGGCCGACAGCTTCACCTGCTCGCGAACACACCACAGCGGGCGGATCGGCGGAATCGGGACCACGATGCCCGCGTTGGCGAACAGCTCGTTGCTCTGGATGCGATCGGCGACGCGCACTTCATCACCGCGCAAGCGGATGCCGCCGGCGGCGGCGAGCGAGATGCCGGCCGGCAACCCGAAGCGTCCGATCAGCGACCACGCGAGGTTCCACCCGGAGTCGCCGGCGAAGTGATCCTCGTTGCCCGAGGGAAAGCCAACCTCGCCGCGCGCGAACACCGAGAAGCCCGGGCGCCCGACGACGCGTGCGCGCAGGGCAAGGTGCAGATCGCCGAGCACCCAGCGATCGAGTGCGCCCTGCGCTCCTTGCCCGCCGGCCAACACCAAGCGATCGCCGGTCTGATGGGCGATCGGCAAGCGCACGTCGACGACAGCGCTCGGCCCGAGCGCGATGGCGCCGCCGAGGAACAGCGTCTGCCGCCGCGCGACGGGAAACGACTCGCCGTCCGGCGTGGTGAACACGAGCGGACGCTCGATCCATCCGAGCTGCAGCGAGAGCGCCCAGCCACCGTCGAGCGGCGCACCCCCGTCGAAGCCTAGCTCCGGGCGGCCCGGCGGGGTGGTGTCGCGTTCGATATCGATCGCGCTCGGACGGTTGATCGGAACATCCGCGCGAGCCGTGCCCACCGCGAGCAACACCACGAGCGCGACGCGCATCAGCCCATGATCCGCGAGCCGAGCTCGTACACGCGAGCCGGCGCCATGTGCCGATAGCGCGTGACCTGCACGCGCAGCTGCGCG
>JAEYYV010000286.1 GCA_023428295.1 Pseudomonadota bacterium | reverse complement strand
ACGATGCGCGCGGCATGCTGAGCGGCGCGGGGCGTGACGACGACGATGCGCGCGGCATGCGGAGCGGCGCGGGGCGTGACGATAACGTTGCGCGCGGGATGCTGAGCGGCGCGGAGCGCGACGATATTCGCGGCGCGCGCAGCTTCGCGCCCGATGCGAGTCGATTGCTGTCGATCGTGTCGGATGTGCGTCGCGCGACCGATGTGGTCGGCGCGGATACGCTCGCGCGCGCGGCGGCGGCGGATGCCGCGTGGGTGCAAGCGCGCGTGGCGCTCGCACCCGAGGTCTCCGCGTGGAGCGAGATCGACGCGAAGTTCGCGCAGCACGCAGTAGCCGCCGACGCGGTGATCGCCGTCGGGCGACAGATCGCCGAGTACGCGGAGTCACGCGGCAAGCTCGTCAAGACGCGCGTCGACGCGGTCGACGAGGCTCGCAAGGCCACCGACAAGCTCGCCGATGCACAGCGCAAGGTCGAGGCCTTCTCCAAGAAGCGAGGGCTCTCGCTCGAGGCAGCGCGCAAGCAAGAGGACGAGGCGCGTCGTCGCAAGGCCGAGGTCGAGCAGCTCGTGCAGGTCGCGGCGGCGGCGCGGCAATCGCGCTCGGCGTGCGAGGAGATCGATCGGCAGCTCGCCGAGCACGCATCGCACGAGGCGGCGGACGCGGAGTCGCGCGTGATGGCCAACGTCACGTACGAGCGCGCGCTGATCGTCCGCGCGGAGCGCACGCGCATCGTCGAGGAGCTGCGCAAGGCGGCGGGCTACGAGCACGCTCGCACCGAGCTCGTCGATGGAGAGCCGTGCCCGCTGTGTGGCGCGGAGGAGCACCCGTGGCGCGATCGCGGCGCGCTCGACGGCGTGATCGCCGCGGCGACCGAGCAGCTCGTCGAGGTCACGAGCCAGCTCGACGTGGCCACCAAGCAGCTCGCCACGCTCGATGTGCGCGCCACGCATCGCGCAGCGGACATCGCGCGCCTCGGCAAGCATCGTGAGACCGCGATCGCGAGCGCGGAGGCCGCGCTGCCCACGTGGGCAGAGCACCTCGCGTCGCTCGGCGAGCTCTCGCTCGTGCGCGATCCAGCGTCCGACGAGGCGGTGCAGCTGGCCGCCGAGCTGCACGCCGCGGCGACCAAGGGGCTCGAGGCCGCGCGCACCACGCGCAGCCAGACCGAGGCGGCGACCAAGGCGGCGACGGAAGCGCAGGCGGAGGTCGCGCTGTGCCAGGCCGCTGTCGACGGCGCGACCGCGCGGCTCGCCGAGATCGATCGCAAGCTGTCTGACCTCGACGCCACGATCGGCCGCCTCGACGGCGAACGGGCGGGTCGCGCCGAGCGCCACGCCGAGCTGTCGCGCGAGCTCGACGACGCGATCGCGCGCTGGATCGAGGCTGCCCCCGATGGCGCTCCGCGTGCAAAGCACGGCGTCGATGGCGCTCCGCGTGCGAAGCACGGCGTCGATGGCGCGCCGCGTGCGAAGCACGGCGTCGATGGCGCGCCGTGTGCGACGCAGGACCTGGACGCGTCGCTGTACAGCGCGGGCTCGCGCGGTCGCGATCGTGCGCCGACCTACGACGACTACCGCGCGTGGATGGCCGAGCTCGCCGCTGCGTGGCGCACGCGCACAGACAAGGTCGCGCGCGCGGAGGCCGCGGTCAGCGCGGCGCTCGACATTCTCGATATCGATGCGCGCGACGCGGACCGCGCCGCTGCCGAGCATGCGGCGCGACGCGCGGAGGCCGAGAAGCGCCGCGACGAGCTGGTCGGCGAGCTGCGCACCGCGAGCGATGCGCTCGCTGCCGCTCGTGAGGGTACGGGCTTCGGCGACGACGAGCTTCGCCGTCTGCTCGTCGCAGATGCATCGCGCTACGAAGTGCTCGTCGAGAAGCTCGCAGCGCTCGATCGCGCTGTCGAGCGCGAGACGGCGGTCGTGGTCGAACGTCGGCGGCTCGTCGAGGAGCACCAGAAGGCGCGCCCGGCGGATCTGTTCTACGAAAAGGTCGATCTCGCGCAGGTCAACCAGCTCGCCGCTCTCGCCGAGGCGGCACAGAAGCGCTCCGCCGAGCTCGCGGCCACGCTTGCCGCTGACGTGGATGCGCGCGTGCGTCGCGAGCAAGCGCTCGCGCAGCTCGCGATCGCCGAAGGAGAAGCGAGCGTGGATCGCGTGCTCGGCGAGGTCATCGGCTCGCATGATGGCAAAGCGTTCCGCTCGTTCGCGCAGAGCCTCACGCTCGATGGCTTGCTCGCGGTCGCGAACTCGCACCTCGAGGAGCTCGCGCCGCGCTACCAGCTACAGCGAGTGCCGCGTCACGATCTCGAGCTGCAGGTCATCGATCGCGATCTCGGCGACGAGGTGCGCAGCGTGCAAAGCCTGTCGGGCGGCGAGAGCTTCTTGGTGTCGCTCGCGCTGGCACTCGGCCTGTCGTCGATGTCGGCGCACGATGTTCGCGTGCGCACGCTGCTCATCGACGAAGGCTTCGGCACGCTCGATCCCACAACGCTCGAGATGGCGCTGTCGGTGCTCGAAGCGCTGCGTCAGCAAGGGCGGCAGGTCGGCGTGATCTCGCACGTGCCGCAGCTCGTGGAGCGCGTCGGTGCGCACGTGCGCGTGGTCGCGCGCGGCGGCGGACGCAGCGAAGTCATCGTCGCGTGATGGCGTACACTCGCCACCGATGCCGCGGATGACAAAGGAAGAGATCGAAGCGTTGATGGACCAGGGCTTCCCCGACTGGCGCTCGTTCTCGCAGATCGAGTCCGTCGGCGAGCGCGATCTCGTGCTGCGCATGCTGTTCCGAAAGCAGCTATTGCGCGCGGGCGGAACCATCTCGGGGCCCGCGCTGATGACGCTCGCCGATACAGCCGCGTACTTCCTCACGCTCGCGCAAGCGGGGCCGATGGTGGCGAGCGCGGCCACGGCCAACCTCGACATCCATTTCTTGTCGCGTCCGCAGCCGGTGGACGTGATCGCGACGGCGACGCTGTTGCGGTTGGGGCGACGGCTCTCGGTCGCGACCGTCGATCTGCGCTCCGGCGACGAGGTCGTCGCGCACGCGACGGTCACCTACGCGCTGCCACCGATGCCGAAGTCATGACCGCGATCGTCGAGGCTGGCTATCTGCCGCCGGTACGCGCGGTGATGGCGCGACTCGCGGGCAGCGTCGACGAGAGTGAGGTCGCGCGGTGGGCCGAGCTCCTCGATCGCGCGTTTGCGTGGATCCCCGACGGCACCGAGGTCGTGGTGCTGTCGAACCTGCACGGGTACGAGCCGGCGAGCATCGACGCGCACGAAGCGATGCGCGCCGTGCTTCCGGCGCGCCTCGCAGCGCACGGGTTTCGCACGAGCTTGATCGATGTGGCCGGCGGGTCGATCGACGTACGAACGAACCCGCGGATCGTGATCAGCAAGGTCGCGCACGTGCACCACGACGCGACCAAGATGGCGAGCTACGAGGCCACGGCCGGAAGCGAACGCGAGCGCTACTTTCACGATCCCGCGTACGCGAACGCGTGGCTGTTGTTCGATCCGTGAGCTGCCGGCGGACCACTCTCGAGCGACCCGCGTGAGATGCCGACGGACGGCTCTCGAGCAAGCCACCGCGACGGCCTACTCGATCGTGTGATCGGCGCCGCCGTTGTTGTCCCAGTACGTCTGCCCGTTCATCTCGACGAACGCGGCGAACACGATGTGCGGCGAGGGCTCGATCGCGACGTAGACGCCCGCGGTGACGTCCACGCCCCACTGCTCGTACGGCGAAGAGAGTGCGTGCTCGTACTGCGCGTATGCGGTGTGCCATGGAGAGCCCGCGGGATCGCGCACGAGGTCCGTCCACACGATGCCGACGCGCTTGTCGTACGCGTCGTCGCGCACGGCGATGTCCACCCAGACGTTGCGTTCGATGACACACGTCGACGGCGCAGGCGACGGGCAGTGCACCGTCCGGCCCCACTGCCCCGCGGCGGTCGCGACGATCGCGCCATCGAGGACGACGTCCGACGTGGTGCCGAGCGGACCGCGGATCTCGCCGGCCGTATCGTCGAGCGCGGCGTCCGTCGCGCAGCCCATCGACGCGACCGACGCGAGCGACGCGACCAGGGCGGTCAGGAGGGCGACAACCGGGGGCAGGGCGCGGCGGAGCATGCGGCGCCGAACTGCGATTCTCGGGCCCGCGGTTCCGACGAGAGTTCGCTTACTTCCGCGCGTGGGCGATGCGTTTCACAACGCGCGATCGGCGGGGCCGGGCGCATTTGTCACCGAGCTAGCGAATCGGGTGCGGCCACTTCGCCGCGAGGGCGACGAGCGGCGCCCCCGTCATGCGCTGCACGGTCCACTCGCTCATCGGCACGGCACCGACGGCGCGATACACCTTCAGCGCGGGCTCGTTCCAATCGAGCACGCTCCACTCGAAGCGGCCGTAGTCGCGCTCGAGCGCGATCTTGGCGAGCGCCGCGAGCAGCGCGCTGCCCACACCTCGACCGCGGGCGGCGGGGCGCACGAACAGATCCTCGAGGTAGAGGCCCGGCTTCGCGAGGAACGTCGAGTAGCTCTGGAAGAACAACGCGAACCCGACCGGCATGGGCTGCGAGTGCAACGGATCTGCGTCGCCGTGGTCGGCGAGCTCGGCGATCAAGACCTCGGCGGCAGGGCGCGGACCGAACAGCGTCGTGCGCAGCGTCGCTTCCGTCGCGACGACCTCGTGCGCGAGCTTCTCGTACTCCGCGAGGTCGCGAATGAAGCCGAGGATCGCGGGCACGTCATCGACGGTTGCCACGCGAATCACGATGTCGGTATCGGGTGTGCTCATCGCAATCGCTCCACGACCGCCGTGAAGTCCGGCGGCAGCGGCGACGATAGCGCGACTTTGTCGTTCGTCACCGGATGCACGAACCCGAGTGTCTCCGCATGGAGCATCAAGCGCCCCGCGGTCAGCACGCGTCCGCCGCGGTTCTCGTAGTCGCGGATGTACACCTGCTCTCCGACGAGTGGGTGGCCGGCTTCGGACAGATGGATGCGGATCTGATGCGTCTTGCCGGTCTCGAGGCGCACCTCGCACAGCGTGGCGTGGCGCAAGTCCTCGCGCACGGTGACATGCGTGACCGCGCGCTTGCCTTGCTCGGTGCGCGTCGTCGATCCGCGCAAGCCATCGCCGCGATCCTCGACGAGGTAGCTCTCGATCCGTCGCGACGTGACGTGACCGTGCGCGACGCACACGTACTGGCGCTCCATCGAGTGCGCGCGCAGCTGCGCGGCGAGCCCGAGCTCGGCCTTCTTGGACTTCGCGAACATCAAGAGGCCGCTCGTCGCGCGATCGATGCGATGCACGACGTGCAGCGGGATCGTCGTCGCCGCCTTGCCCTGCCGTCGCCACGCGCCGCGGATCAGGTCCATCGCGGTGCCGGTCTCGCGCTCCTCGTAGGGCACGCTGTTCACGCCGCTCGGCTTGTCGATCACCACGACATGCGCGTCGTCATAGACGAGCACACCTTCCCGCTCGGGATCGCGCGGGCGCGGCGCGTTCGTGCGCAGCTCCACGGACTGGCCAGCGAGCAGGCGATGCGCGATCTCCATGATGCACGCGCCGTCCACGAACACCCTGCCGGACTCGACGTGCTTCTTCGCGACGGAGTTGGGAACGTCGGCTCTCGTCTTCACGAACGCAGCGAGCGTCACGCCCGGCGTGTCGACGATCCACGGCACGCGCCCTGATACCACGCTACGTCGCTTCGTTCCACGCACGCGCGAGCTGCGCCGCACCCTCGAGCGTGAACACCTGCGCTGGATCGGCGGGCATCGCGCGCGCGTAGATCGGAGCGAGCGGCTTGCTCTTGATCTCGCGCTCGGCGGCGCCGATCTTGTCGTGTTCGATCTTCAGCCGCTCGCGCGCCGTGTCACCGACGAGCCACGGTTCGTAGCCCGCGCTCCACAGCAGCGTGGCGGCGGTGGGCGAGAGGCCCGTCTCCTTCGAGACGAGCGCGATGAAGCTCGGATCGAGCTCGACGCGCACTCGCTCCGCCGCGAGGCGCAGCGCGCTGTCGATCGCCGCGCGTCCGAAGCGTCGATCGATCGCGAGCTCCTGGACGAGCGTCGAGCCATCGGGCACGACGAACGCGCCGCTCGTCGCGAACTCGATCGCGTGAAGCTGGGCGTCTTCACCCGGGTTCTGATGGCGCTGCAGGCGGAGGAAGTAGCGATTGCCGGGCGCGACGAGGCGATCGCGATGATCGGAGTCGATGCCATGCAGGAGCGTCGAGCCGCGTGGCGCCGCCAGCTCGATCAGGCGCGTGCGCTCGAGGTGATCCGGAAACGCCGTCTCCGCCCACGCACGCAACACGCCGACGAGCTGCGTCCGGTGACCCTTGGGCGTACCGCTCGCGAGCGCGCGATACATCACCTCGCCGATCATCACGAGCAGTCGGTCCCACGGGAACACCGTGCGTGCCGGCGTCACCGCCGCACGCTCGTCGCCGAAGAGATAGTGCGAGACATCCAGCATCTGCTGCCCGAGCTCGATGCCCTCGTTCTCGACCCACCAGTGCATGCCGTGACCGAGCAGCGTCGCGAGCGACCTCGCGTTGTCGTTCACGAACGTCGAGCGAGGCGCGGCGGAGATCACGAGATGGCTCTGGATGCGCTCGATCGCGGCGCGCGCCTCGTTCGCTTTCTTGACGAGCCAGTCGATCGCTTCCACGATCCGCGGGTGCGTGACGCCCGGAACAGGGACGCCACCCAGGAGTGCGCGCGCGGTTTCATCCGTGCACGCGGCGAGCGCCCGCGAGCCCGCCGGATCGCGCGGACGGAACGCGTACCAATGCGCGAGCGTCGGCGCAGGGCGCGGCACGTGCCAGTAGCCGTACATGCCCTTGGGTACGAGCGGCGTGACGCCGTCGGGCAGCGCGACGCCGAGGTCACCACCGGCCACGACGAGCGGGTAGTAGCCGTCTCGCTCGGGGAACGTCATCAGCGCAGCGACGGGCAGGCCGTTGACGAGGCCCGGACCGCGACGTCCGTCGATGCCGACGCACTCGAACGTTCCACCTCGCTGCACGAGCGCAGCGCCGCCGAGCCCGTCCTTCGTGCCGAGCGGTGTCGGCGCGTCGATCGACGGAGCCAACTGCACGTGCGGTGTCACGTTCGTCACCACGAGGCGCGCGCCGTCGTCGAGCAGCGACGCGAACCACGACGGAAGCGCCGCTGCACCTCGCTTGCCGGTATCGGGATCGAACGTGAACAGCTCGGCGCGCGGATCGCGCACGGACAGATCGCGCCCGACGCTCGTCTCACCGTCGAACCCGTAGAACGCAGCGCCATCGAACCAGTAGCGCGCGTTGCCACGCCTCGGTTCGCTCGGGATCGCCGTCGCGCCCGCTCGCACACGCCTACCGTTCCTGGTCAGCAGCGAGTCGTCGCCGGTCGCGAGCGAATAGAGGCCGTACGCGGGCATCTCCAGCTCGACGTCGCTATCGATCCACCGCGCCAGCTTCGGGTAGCTGCACGCCAGCACGTCGCCGCCGAGGTACCAGAGCGAGCGAACGTCTGGATACGGCGAGTCGAACGCGCGATCGAACACGATGCCATCGGGGCCGTACGCGACGACGCGCTTCGCTTCGACCGAGTGGAAGACCTGATATGGCGGCGGTCCCGAGTGAGTGTAGTCCGGCTTGCCGTCGAGCCGCTCGCGCGCTTCGTCCATCGCGGGCCATCCCCATTCATCGACGAGCCCGCCGCGCAGCTGCGCCGCGACGAGCCGCGCGATGTCGAGCGAGCGCACCGCGTCCGCGAGTCCCGGAACGCGCTCGAGGATCTCGGGACGACACAGCGACTCGAGCCAATCTCCGTGCAACTCGAACGCGCCGAGAGTCCACGCACGAACGCGCTCTGCGATCAGCGGTCCGAGCTCCGCGAGTACGGGCGCGAACGTCTCGTAGCGCACCGCGCGTGCGAGGAAGTTGCCCGCTTTATCTTTGGACTCGCGCGACGGAAAGAACGTGTTGACGAGCACGCGACGAAAGAACGGATGCGCGATCACGCGCGCGAGCGAGTCCTCGGGCGCATCGCGCGTCGCCCAGTGGTACAGCAGGAACGTGTACGTGTCGGGCGATCCGGACGGCACGCGCACCGGCACGCCGAGCTCGAGCGCGATCTCGACGACGGCTGGATCGAGAAGCTGACGCCCCCACGAGGAGAAGCTCGCCTCGCCATCCTCTTCGGTCTTCCTCACCACGGACTGCGGTGGAAGCGTGTTCGCGATCGGTGCGAGCCTCGCGCGAAGCGCGACGAGCGCTTCGTCCGTGACGCGCTCGATGCGGAGATGGCCGTCCGGCGCGACGGGATTCGATGCCGCGGGATTGGACGCCGGCACCTTCGCGGCGCTCTTCGACGACGCGCTCCTCGCTGGTGCGAGCTTCGGCTTCTTCGCTGCTGGCTTCTTCGCTGCTGGCTTCTTCGCTGCGGGCTTCTTGGCTGCCGGCTTCTTCGCTGCTGGTTTCGTTGCAGCAGCTCTCGTCGCAGCGCCTTTTCCCTTCGACTTCCCGGTGCGCGTCACAGCCTTTGCCACGCGCACTGATACCATGCGCGCGTGTTCGAATACGTCATCGTCGGTGCCGGCACCGCAGGATGCGTGCTCGCGAATCGACTGACCGCGAACGGTGCGACCGTCGCGCTCCTCGAGGCGGGGCCACCGAAGCACGGCGACTTCCGCGTTCGCGCACCCGGCATGTACGTCTCGCTCTGGCGCAGCAGCCTCGACTGGAACTTCACGACGGAGCCGCAGGTGCACGTCGACAATCGCCGCATGTTCTGGCCGCGTGGCAAGGTCACCGGCGGGACGGGCTCGCTCAACGCGCTCGTCTACATCCGCGGGCATCGCGACAACTACGATGCGTGGCGCGCCGCGGGAAACTTCGGGTGGGGCTACGACGAGATCCTGCCGTTCTTCACGAAGTCCGAGGACAACTCGCGCGGCGCATCCAAGTACCACGGTGTCGGCGGGCCGATCGCTGTCGACGATCTGCCCTCGCCAGGTCCGGGCGCGCGCGCGTTCGTGGAGTCGATGTCGGTGGCGTGCAAGGTCCCGATCAACGATGACTTCAACGGCGCCTCGCAGGAAGGCGCGGGCTACTACCAGTACAACATCCGCCGCGGCGAGCGATTCTCGTCGGCGGTCGGCTTCCTCGACGCCGCGATGCGCGGTCACTCGAGCCTGACGCTCGTCACGGATGCGCTCGCGCTCGGTCTCGTCTTCGACGGTGATCGCGTGAAGGGCGTGCGCATTCGCGAGCGCGGCGGCGAGCGCACGATCGAGGCGAGCCGCGAGGTGATCCTCTGCGCGGGCGCGATCGGATCGCCGCACGTGCTCATGCTCTCGGGCATCGGTGCGGGCGACGAGTTGCGCGCCGCAGGCGTGACGCCCACCCACGAGCTTCCCGGCGTCGGCAAGCACCTCGAGGATCACCTCCTGTGCGGCACGCAGTACCACGCGTCCGGTGGCGTCGATGCGATGACAAAGGCGCGCCTCGCGCTGTGGGCCGCGCAGTACCAGCTCTTGCGCAAAGGACCGCTCGGTCGCAGCGCCGTACAAGCTGGCGGCTTCTTGAAGCACGGCCCCGACGCGCAACGACCCGACGTGCAGTTCTTCTTCGTGCCGTGGGGCTTCACGCCGCCAAACTCCGACGAGAAGCGTCCGCCGCCGTTCGGTCGCTACTACACGATCCTGAGCTCGCTGCTCTATCCCAGTTCGCACGGCGAGGTGCGCCTGCGCAGCGCGGATCCGGCCGACGCGCCGATCATCGATCCGAGGTATCTGTCCGCCGAGACGGATCTCGAACATCTCGTCGACGGCATCGAGCTCTCGCGCGAGATCGCGGCGACCGGACCGCTCGCGAAGCTCACGGGGAAGGAGCGCGAGCTCGGGATGCCCACGAAGACGCGCGACGATCTGCGCGCGGTCGTCCGCCGCACCGTGAACACGATCTTCCACCCGACGGGCACGTGCAAGATGGGCCCGAACACCGATCCGTCGACCGTGGTGGATGCCGAGCTTCGCGTGCACGGGCTGCGCGGCCTGCGCGTCGCGGACGCGTCGATCATGCCGAGCATCATCGGTGGCAACACGAACGCCCCGACGGTGATGATCGCCGAGATGGCAGCCGACTTCCTGTTACACGCTCGCTAGCGTGGTAACACCGCGCCATGCAGCGCACGTTGTTTACCGAGGAGCACGACACCTTCCGCAAAGCGTTCCGGGAGTTCGTCGCGCGAGAGATCACGCCGCACCAGATGCGCTGGCGCGAACAGGGCCAGGTCGATCGCGACGTGTGGCGCAAGGCCGGCGCGCAAGGCTTCCTCGCTCCATGGATGGAGGAGAAGTACGGCGGCGCCGGTGCCGACTTCCTCTGCTCGATGATCATCATGGAGGAGCTCGCGCACGCGTACGAGAGCGGCTTCGCGATGAGCCTCCACTCGGACATCATCGTTCCGTACATCCACTCGTTCGGCTCCGAGGAGCAGAAGCAGAAGTGGCTTCCCGGCTGCGCGACGGGTGAGGTCGTGACCGCGCTCGGCATGACCGCGCCCGGCACCGGCTCCGACCTCGCCGCGCTCGCCACGACGGCGGTCAAAGACGGCGACGACTACGTCATCAACGGCGCGAAGACGTTCATCTCCAACGGTCAGCTTTGCGACATCGTCGTCGTCGCGGCGAAGACCGACCCGGATCCGGCCAACGCGCACCGCGGCATCTCGCTGTTCATCGTCGAGGCAAACCGCAAAGGCTTCACCAAGGGCAAGCGCCTCCACAAGATGGGCATGGACTCGCAGGACACGTCCGAGCTGTTCTTCGAGGACTGCCGCGTCCCCGCTGCCAATCGCCTCGGCGCCGAAGGCGCGGGCTTCATGATGATGATGCAGAAGCTCCAGCAGGAGCGGCTCTGCGTCGCGATCGGCGCCGTGACCGCGGCGGAGCAAGTTCTGAAGGACACGATCGCGTACACCAAGGAGCGCAAGGCGTTCGGCAAGCCGATCAGCAAGTTCCAGAACACGCAGTTCAAGCTCGTCGAGTGTCTCGCCAAGGTCGAGGTCGGTCGCGCGTACGTCGACAAGGTCGTGAGCGAGCACGTGCAGGGCAAGCACCTCGTGACCGAGTGCTCGATCGCGAAGTTCTGGACCACGGACATGGCGCAGGAAGTGATCGACAACTGCCTGCAGTTCTTTGGCGGGTACGGCTACATGCTCGAGTATCCGGTCACGCGTGCGTTCATGGATGCACGCGTGCAGCGCATCTACGCGGGCACCAACGAGATCATGAAGGTGATCGTCGCGAAGCAGCTCGGTCTCTAGAACGGCAGATTCGTTCGTAACACGAGCCCCTCGTTCGCGATCGGGTGCTCCGACGCGTACCATCCGAACGTGACCAAGGCTCTCGTGCGTCCCGACGGTGTTCCCGAAGCAGCGTGGTGGTCGCCCGAGGACAACGAGTGGATCTGGGGCGCCACCGACGAGCAGGGCCGCCTGCAAGGCGAGGTCACGTACTGGCGCCCGGATGGATCGCTCGTCTCCACGTGCGATCACCTCGACGGCAAACCGCACGGGCGCGCGCGACGCTTTCACGAGACGGGTGAGCTCTCGCAGGACTGCGGGTACGTGAACGGCAAGCTGCACGGACTGCGGCAGTGGTTCATGACCGACGGTGTGACCACGGAGAAGCCGCGCGCGCAGGGCATCGCGGACACCGTGTGGCGCGGCGAGCTCGACTACGAGAACGGGGTCGTCGTCGCGTTTCGCTACTACGATCGTGACGGCAACGCCGTCGACTACACGGGCAAGCCGGTCGCGGCGCGCCCCGCGAACGTCCCGGCGACCGCCTCGCAGAACAAGGCGGGCTACTGGGCGCATGGAACGTGGGACGAGAAGGGCCAGAAGATCGGCCTGCATCGCTTCTGGACCAAGGACGGCACGCTCGATAACGAGTCGGAGCACGACCCGGACGACACGACATCGTACCGGCTCCTGCAGTACCGGCGCGATGGCTCGCGAAAGTGCGAGTACCGCATGAAGGACAAACAGCTCGTCGGCGAAGCCACCGCGTGGCGGCGCGATGGCACGCCGCTGGTTCGCGCGACGTTCGGCGACACGTCGACGATCGAGCACCTCGGATTCGGCGGAACGATCGTTCGCGCGGCGACATACGCGCCCGTCGCGGTTCGCGAGGAGGAACCGGCCCGTCCCGACGCTGCGGATCGGGTCGTGTTCGACGCCATCGACGACGAGGATGCGAGCGCCGTCGATGCGGCGGACACGCTGTCGCCGTCCGGGATGGCGCACGCGATCGCGCGAGGGTGGGGCGGTGATGACGATCGTGACGCGAAGGTCGCGCGCACGTTTCGCAAGCTCGTGAAGAAGGTCGCGCCGCCATCGCTCGCGCAGGTGATCGCGAAGGCCGAGATGGATCGCATGCCGCGCATGCAGACCCCGCAGCGCGTGACCGCCGTGATCGACGCACTCGCGAGCGAAGGCTCCGTCGATGAAGCGGCGCTGCATGTCGCGCTGATCGAGCAGGGCGGACCGGCCACCATGCTCGCGCTCTCGGATCCGCAGCGCGCACTCGCGTATCTGCGCACGCGCGTCGTTGGCGGTGGCGACACGCTGGGGCTCGCGCATCTCGGGATTCCGGAGCTGCCGAAGGAGATCGGTCGCTTCGCGCACATTCCTCGCCTGCACGCGGAGGGCAATCGCCTCACGACGCTGCCCGACGAGGTCGGCGACATGTTCCTCTTGACCTGGCTGAACCTCGCGAACAACCGGATCCAGTCGCTGCCGTCGACGCTCGCGTGGCTCCCGAACCTTCACGTTCTCTATCTCTCGAACAACGCGCTCACCGCGATCCCCGAGACGGTGTTCCAGCTACCAGAGCTGCACACGCTCTCGATCGGCGACAACGAGCTGACCGAGATCCCCGAGGCGATCGGCGACATGACAGCCCTCGCGGATCTGTCGCTCTACGGTAATAAGCTCCGCGATCTGCCGAAGAGCCTCGCGAAGTGTCCGCTCACGTTCCTGCACCTGGGCGAGCACCCGTGGGAAGAGCCACCCGCCGTGCTCGGCGAGTGCACGAAGCTCGAGACCCTGTGGATCGCGTCGCGAGCGCTGAAGCGTCTGCCGGTGGCGATCTGCAAGCTGCCCGCGTTGAAGAAGCTGGTGCTCTGGAGCTCGTCGCTGACCGAGGTTCCCGACGAGCTCTACGAGATGAAGCAGCTCGAGGAGCTGCGCATCTCCAGTAACCCGCTGCCCGACGAGGTGTACGAGAAGCTCGCCGAGGCGCTGCCGAACACCAAGATCTACTGAACCGTCACCTTGCGCGGCAGTGGGCCGTCGGGATCCGGCAACGAGCTCGCGCGCTCGAGGACAAACTCGATCAGCGGCTCGGCGAGCTCGTCGCCCGGCTCGGGGATGCCAAAGAACGGGCCGCCCTGCGACTTGCGCCAGGCGTGGAAGTGCTGGACGACGTCCGCGTGGATCGCCTCGTCGCCGTGGGTGGCGTAGTACTCCTCGAGCGAGGTCGCGAGCCGATCGAGCAAGTTCGCGTTCTCGATCGCACCGACCGCACGAAACGACCTCGCGTAGAGGCGCGTGTTCTCCGGCCCATGGTTCCAGGCGACTTGATCCATGCCGCCGTTGGCCACGTCGCGATCCATCGCGTACTTCGACATGACCGCGTCGATCGCTTCTTGCGGGACCAGCCGCACGTCGTACTCGTCGTTCGCGAAGCACAGCGTCAGCACGTCGCCGAGCGACGCCTCCTCGCTGCCATCGCGCAGCCTGCGCAGCGCATCGATCACTTCTTGCGGATCGGTCTCGTCGCTGTCGTCGTCGTCGATGTCTTCGTCGTCGATGTTGTCGTCGTCGTCATCAGCCATGGAGTGCCGGTGCCAGATGATAGAGCATCAGGTACACGAGCACGCCGGTGACGGAGACATACATCCACATCGGCCACGTGATTCGCACGAGCCGCTTGTGCTTGTCGAAGCGACCACCGAGCGCGTGACGAAGCGCGCCGATCACGTACGGCACGAGCACGACCGCGAGGATCATGTGGCTGAACAGGATGGCCAAGTAGATGTACTTGTCGATCCCGGTGCCCGGATACTTGTGCGCGCCCGTCGTGGCGAAGCGGATCAGGTACGAGATCAAGAACACGGTCGCGACGACAAACGCCGTCAGCATCCGCTTCTTGTGCAGGGCTCGATCGCCACGCGCGATCGCCATGCGACCACCGACGAGCAGCGTGAAGCACGTGAGGTTGAGCGCCGCGTTGATGGCGGGGTGAAGCTGCTCCCACGACCACTGCATGCTCACGCCCGTCCGTCGAGAACCATGACCGCGAACAACACGGGCAGGTACACGATCGATGCGAGGAACACGTTGCGCGCCCACTTCGCGCCGCCGTTGCGAACGCCGCCGATCGCTTGTCCGAGGACGAGCGCACCGAGGATCGAGGCGGTGATGAGATACGGGATGCCGGTCACGCCGAGCGGCACGACCACGAACGACACGACGACCTGCACCACGAGGTAGAGGACGATCTCGAGCTTCGCGGCGGCTTCACCGCGGGTACCGGGGAGCGTCTTCAGACCTGCCTGGTCGTACTCCTTCTGGCGATACAGCGCGATCGCGTGGAAGTGCGGTACCTGCCAGAAGAACAGCACGCCGAACACCGCGAGCCCGGCGATCTCGACGCGCCCCGTCGCTGCGGTCCAGCCCATGAGCGCGGGCATCGCACCCGGAACGCCGCCGACCCATACCGCCCAGTGCGAGCGCTGCTTCATGGGCGTGTAGACGCCGACGTAGAGGATCAGCGCGAGAAGTCCGAGCGCGGCGGTGACGAGGTTGACCGCCGCGAGAACGGGCAACGCGAGCGCACCTTGCACGGCACCGAAGACGAGCGCGGTGCGTGCGTCGAGGCGGCCCTGCGGAAGCGGGCGGTTGCGGGTACGCGCCATCAGGCAATCGATGTCGCGCTCCAAGTACATGTTGAGCGTGTTCGCGCTGCCGACGATCAGCATGGTGCCGGCGAGCAGCCACAGCGCGACGCTCGTCGATGCGGTGCCAGGCGCGAGCGACATTCCACCGGCCGCCGTGAGCAGCGCCATCACCATGATGCGCGGCTTCACGAGCGCGACGAGATCGAGCGTCTTCGCGCGGAGAACGTTGGCGGTCACTGGATGACCCCCGCAGCGCGGCGCTTGCCCGTCACGAGGAACATCGACATCCACAGCGCCCACAGGCTCGCGGCGCCCGCGAAGTGACCGACGGCGATGGGAACCGCGCGCATCGACAACACGGTGAAGATACCGAGGACGATCTGCACGACGACGAGCGCGGGCGCGGCCATCGCCATCATGCGCACGCCGAACCATGTCTTGGCGCGCGTCGCGACGATCACCGCGGCGACCGTGGTCACGATCGCGGTGACCACGCCGAACGCGCGGTGGATCATGTGCAGGTGCTGCACGCCCGTGTCGGGCCACCAATCGCCGCCGATGGTGCAGGTCGGCATGCCGAGGCAAACCATCGCAGCGCCGTGGTGACGCACGAGCGCGCCGAGAACGAGCTGGATCATCACGGTCACGCACGCGACGACGATCCACGTGCGCGCGGTCCCGAGCTCGTCACGCATGCGATCATGACGCTGCAGCTCGACGACGCTCGGCGCGGGACGCGTGCGGAACGCCGTGTAGATCAGCGTCGCGAAGTAGCTCATGCCGAGGATCAGGTGACCCGTGGAGATGAACCACGGCAGCTTGTACTTCACGGTGATCGCACCGAGCATGCCTTGCGCGATCACCATCGCGAGGAGCCCGATGCCGAGCCAGCGCGCGTCGCGGCGGCGCAGGAACAGAACCACGGTCAGCGCGATCTGCAGCATGCCGACGGTCATCGCGGCGAGGCGATGGCCGTGCTCGTAGAACACGCCGCCGACCATCGGCGGGAACAGCTGGCCGTGGCACACGAGCGTCGGCTCCGGACACGCGAGACTCGACCCCGTAGGGTTCACGGTCCCGCCGATGACCAGCAGGAGGAACGTCGCGACAGCGGCGGCTTGAGCGAGGCGATGCTCGACCATGGAAACGCGGAGGTTGGGTACCACATCCAGCGCTCGATCGACGAGGGCCGCGTATCGCTGCGACAAGACACCTCGCCAAAGGCCCGACAGGGGCGGATCCAAGGGAAATCACTAGCTTGTAGAAGGCCGTACGGTTGCGAGCCTACACGCGCCGGAGATACAGTCCCAGATGGCGAGGGCATGACCAACTCCTGGGTCGAAACGACGTCCATCGGGACGCTCAAGTCCGAGGACCTGGCCAAGCCCGGCCATACGTGGCGCTACAACAAGTGGCTCTACCGCACGCTCGGTAAGCACCTGTCGAACGGCGGCATGGGCAGCGTGTTCGAGCTCGAGCGGTTCGACGAAGACACCGGCGTGACCGAGCCCGTGGTCGGCAAGGTCTTCCACTCGAACTACCTCTACCAGCTGCGCACCGACGACGTGACGCGGCGCGATCACCACCACAACCTCGCCGCGATGGCGCGCATCGCCGCGATCGAGCACCCGAACATCCTGCCGACGTACGTCTCGGCGCCGATCGCGGACAACTATCTGTTCGTCACGCCGCGCATGGCGATGACGCTGCTCGAGTCGATCTCGTCGCATAACCTCACGCCGCGCGCGCGCGTGAAGCTGCTCGTGCAAGCGCTCGAGGGCCTCGCGACGCTGCATCAAGCGCGTCTCGTTCATCGCGACTTCACGCTGCGCAACATCCTCGTCGATCAAGGCGCGAACGTTGCCTACCTGTTCGACTTCGATCTCTCGATGTCGCTCGACGACATTCCGAACCAGACCTACCGCACGTACTACAAGGGCCGCATCTTCGGCTCGCCCGGTTGGTCCGTCGCGCCGGAGACGATCGATCAGGCGCTGATGGACTCGCCGATCAACACGTCGCTCGATGTCTACGCGATCGGCGGCGCGCTGCACGGCCTGTTCACCGAGCAGCTGCTCTACGGCCAGGCCGACGATATGTGGGCCTTGCTCATTCGCATCGCCGAAGGCGTCGTGATCGGCGGGCGCAGCAAAGTGAACTATCCGGGCGAGTTCCCGATGCAGCTGCGCAGCGTGATCGAGGGCTGCCTCGAGCGCGATCCGGCGAACCGCTTCCCGTCCGTCGCGCACGTCGTGCAAGAGCTGCGGCAGCACCTGCGCGAGCTCCCCGACGAGCGGCTGAAGTTCATCCGCAGCCGCACCGAGATCACGAGCCCGGACGGGCGGCCGTTCCGCAACACCGGCGCGATCGCCGCGCAGAGCCCCGACCCGAGCATCGACCAGGACGTGGTCAGCTCGGCGACCAAGGCCGTGCGCGAGTGGGGCTACGACGTGGAGCGCAGCCTCGGCCGCGCCAAGGGCCACCCGATCTTCCTCGCGGCGCCGCGCCCCGACATGGTGGCGAACGGCACGTTCCCCGACGCCAACATCTTTCCGAAGCTCGTCACGATGATCGATCTGACCAAGGTCAGCGATCCGCGACGCTTCGTCGAGAACTGGCAGCAGTACTTCTGGCCGATCCTGAAGCGCGTGCGCGAGGGCCTCCTGACCTCGCTCCACAAGGTCATCTACGACGCGAACACGAGCTCGCTGCTGTTGTTCAGCGAGTACGTCGACGAGCCGCGGTTTGGCGATCGCATCGCCGAGAGCGACATCCACATCGACGGCGCGCTCGCGATCGGCTTCCTCGTGATCAAACAGGTCGCCGCCCTGCACGAGCACGGCATGGCGCACAACAACATCTCGCCCGGCGCGCTGCTGTTCAAAGGGGCCGCCGCCACGCGCACCGTGATGCCCGCGATGATCGGCCTCGTCGAGCCTTCGATGGGCGCCGAGGCGATGGCCGGCGATTGCCGCGCGATGGCGTCGATGATCTTGCAGTGGCTGCGCCCGAACCGCGTCGCCTCGCTGCACATCCGCATCAAGCCCATGTTCGAGGCGATGCGCACCAAGCTGAAGGCGTGGGCGTACGACAAGACGGCGCCAGCGCCGACGATCATCGAGATCAATAACCTCGTGAGCGATGCGCTCGCGCTCGTCGACTTCAACTGGTCCGTGCTGCGCGACTCCGGCGGCGACTTGCAGGAGTACGCGCTGCTCTTGATCTCGCTGCGCCTGTATCACCTCTTGTGGCCGAGCGCGGGCATTCCGCGCACGTCGTCGCCCAACATCAAGCGCTCGTAGTTCAGCTGCGCCCCGAGAAGGACGGCGGGCGCTTTGCGAGGAAGGCGGTGACGCCCTCGCGCTTGTCGTCGGTGGTGAACACGCGACCAAAGCCCGCGTTCTCGACGGCGAGCTGCGCCGCGGTGGACTTGCCCTCGAGCGAGCGAAGGATCTCCTTGCACGTGGCGACGGCGACGGGACCGCGCTGCGCGATCACGGTGAGCGTCTCGCGCGCTGCGCCGAGCATCGCACCGCGTGTCGCGTACACCGCGTTGACGAGGCCGATGCGCTGCGCTTCCTGCGCGCCGACATCGCGCCCCGTGTAGATCGCGCGTTCGTCGCCGGCGCCGACATCAAGCGCATGAGCGAGATGACGCCCGACGAAGGCCTCGCGTTCGGCCGGCTCGGCCAACACGTCACCGAGCTGATCGCCCGCGCCGGCGATCAGCATGCCGCGAAGGTCCGGGCTTGCCTTCGTGCACACCTCGGCGAGCTCGCCGAGCACGACGTCCGACAGCGCGTTGAGCTTGTCCGGTCGATCGATCGTGACGCTCAGGATGTGGTCGGTGCGATCGACACGTAGCGTCTGGAAGCGCATCACTTCACCCAGCCCACGGTGAGCGTGACGGAGCGCGCGTCGGTCATCGAGCTCATTTCGCCGCCCCCCGCGACGCGATCGAGGTTGATCGCGAGCTGCGCGTTCACGCCGGGACCGAACGAGTAGCTCCCCATCGCCCCGACGGGGATGCGGAAGGCGTCGCCAAATCCGTCGACGGGGCCGGCGACACCGCTCTGCACGCCGAGCTGCAGGCGCTTCGTGGCGGGCACGAGCAGCGAGAGCGGGGCGTTGATGTACTCGGTGTTCGGCAGCGCAGCGTCGCGATCGTCGAGCCCGATATAGATCGTGGGCTTGACGTGCACGCCGACGGGACCGGCGAGGACCAGCGCTTCGACACCCGCGCCGAGGCCGGTGCGCGCGGCGGCGAAGTTGTGGATGACGCCACCGAGTGCGGCGACGGCGAACCGATCGCTGGATGCGAGTGCGAGCTTTCCGAGGAGCGCGCCGCCCGTATAGAGGTCGCCGCACGCGTCGCCCGCGATGCAGAAGCTGCCGGTACCAGCGCCGCTCCAGAAGCCCGTGGCGTTCTGCGTGCTGTGCACGATCGCGAGCGTGAGCCGATCGGTCGCGCCGATCGCGAGATCCGGCGCGAGCCCGGTAGCGTTCCCGTCGGTCTGTACGGCGACGCTCATCGCGAGCTTGCCCTGCGGGAGCGTGAGCGATGCGTCGGCGAATGCGGTGGAGGAGAGAGCGGTGATGGAAACAACGAGGAGAGAGCGCATGATGATGGTCCTTGGGTGTGAGTCACGAGTCCCAGATGGCGCCGTAGGCCGGGACTCCCCGACTCTCGAGACCACTGACGACTTGCCAGGTGAGGTGTTTGTTGGAGATGCAGATGACGGCTTCCGCGCCCGTCTCGACGAGCGCCTGATATGCGAGCTGGACCATGTCGGGCTTGCCGCGCGCGTGCGTGTCCCAGATCGTGGCGTCGGGGTGCGCGGCGAGAATCTCGTCGACGAGCGCGTCTCCGTACGTCTCGCGCGCGTTGCGCGTGGCCCAGATGAGCTTCGACGGGACTTCGTTCGCGAGGAGGTGCGGCAAGCACGGACCGATGCCGCTGCCCGTCGCGATGTACACGACGCGCTTGAACAGCACCTCGATGTTCGCGACGCCCGCGGTCGGAATGCCTTTGACCCAGACGTGCGACGGGCGCTCGTCGATCAGCTTGCCGGTCCAGTCGCCGGCGCGCGAGATGGTCAAGCGATAGCCGGGCTGCCCCGGCGTAGGAACGTTCGCGAACGAGTGCCACTCGACGAGCGGGTTGCGGCTGATCGCCGTGGAGCTGCCGGCGAACGGCGTGACGCCGTAGTCGAAGCGCGCGAGCGCGACGTGGTTCGACGGGATGACTAGCTCCACGGGCACCTTGCGCAGGCGCATCCACGGCAGCGCGACGCTGAACGTGACGACGCCGAGGACGAAGAGCTCGATCGTGCCGCCGAGCAGGATGGTCTGCGGCCAGAGCAGCGCCAGCGACGTCCAACCACCGAAGCGCTTCACGACCTCGAACGTGTCGTGGTGCTTCGCGCGCACCCACGGCATCGACCACACGCAGATCGAGCAGAGGATGATCGCTTGCGCGACGATGATCGCCACGAGCGCCATCGGTAGCGACGCGGCTTCCCGCAGCGACGTGACGGTGAACGCGACGAACCAGAACGTGCCCGCGATAGCGCCGCCCACGTGGATGCCGCCGAAGTGATAGACCTTCGCGCACTGGCGACGGATCGCGAGTGGCCAACTCGTCGGGACGCGCGTGGCGATCCAGAACAGCGCGTTGACCACGTAGTGCTGGCGAATGCAGATCGCGACGGCGAAGTTGCCGAGCGCGAGCTGCGACAGCGTGGTCACGTCGAGCGCGAGCGTGAACGCGAGGACGATGTTCGCGATCAGCGCCGCGATCATCAGGCGATGGAAGTGCGACAACTTCGACGAGGCGAGGGCGCGGGCGAGGCGGCCATGGGCCGGCGGCAGCTCGTGAAACCACGGCAGCTCGATGACCTCGGTGTCGCTCGCGCGCGACCACTTCGTCGTCAGCTCGACGTCCAGATTGCGCGTCACAGCGACGCTCCGCGATCGAGAACCTCGAGGCTGGCGAGCTGCGTGGCGGCCGTGTCGAGCAGCCGCCGCTTGTCGATCTTGCCGCGGCTCGTGAGCGGCATCGCGTCGAGCGCGATCACGATCGCGGGCACCGCGTAGTACGGGAGCTTGTCGCTGACGATCGCGCGGGCGAGTCCGGTGTCCACCGTGGCCGGCGCGACGAACGCGACGAGCGTGCGGCTATCGAGCTTCAGCGTGACCGCTTGCGAGCAGCCGGGCGCTTGCTCGAGCGTGCGCGACACGGAGTCGAGCTCGACGCGAAAGCCGCGCACCTTGACCTGATCGTCGGTGCGTCCCATGTGCTCGAGCTCGCCGTCCGGTGTCCAGCGCCCCAGGTCGCGCGTGCGGAACATGCGGCGGCCTTCGCCGAGGAACGGATCGGGGCGATAGCGATCCGCGTTCAGCTCGTCGTTTGCGAGGTAGCCGGTCGAGACGCACTCGCCGCCCGCCCACATCTCGCCGATCTCGCCGACCGGCAGCGGACGCAGATCCTCGTCGAGGATGTAGACGGTGTTGTTCGGCGTGGGCGAGCCGATCGTCAGGCGCTCGCAGCGCGCATCGTAGCGCTGCATCGTGTTGACGATGGTGACCTCCGTCGGGCCGCAGCCGTTATAGAACGTCGCGAACGCGGACCATGCGTCGGCGAGCGGGCGAGGGCAGGGCTCGCCAGCGACGGCCACGACCTTCACGTGCGGCATCACGGGGAGCTGTCCGAGGATCGATGGCGTCGCGATCACGACGTCCGCGCGCCGGACAGCGTCCTCGATCGAGCGTCCGCGGATGACGAGCGTTCCGCCGTGCGAGAGGCAGCCGAGGATCTCCCACGCTGCCATGTCGAACGCGATCGAGAGGATCTGCGAGACGCGCATCCCGGGGCGGATGCCGAGATCGCCGGGCTGCGTGAGCAAGAGGTTGCAGACGTTGGCGTGGGTGACCTCGACGCCGTTCGGCGCGCCGGTCGTTCCCGACGTGAACAGCACGAAGCAGCCGCGCGACGGCGACACGGACACGCGCGAGCGAAGCGCGAACACCGGCGCTTCGCGCATGATGCTGTCGATCTCGATGCACGGCACGCCGTCGATCGCCGGCACCACCGAGCGCAGCGACGACAGCGTGAGGATCACGCGCACGCCGGCGGTGACCGCGACGTGCGTGAGCTGCGCTGCGGGAGCCACGCCTACGTGCTGCGGGACGTAGGCGGCGCCCACCTTCAGCGACGCGAGGATGCCGACGACCATCGGGATCGAGCGATGCACGAACAGCGCGACGCGATCGCCCGGGCCGACACCGTGGTGCGCGAGCAGTGCCGCGAGTGCATTCGCGTGACGGTCGAGCTCTTGATACGTGAGCGAGTTGCTCTCGTGCTCCACCGCGATCGCGCTCGGATTGGCAGCGGCCGCGTCCTCGATCGCGCGATGGATCAACGCGTGCGTCGGCGTGCGCGCGGGTCCCGTCCCGAAGCGTTCGAACAGGAGCTGCTCGCCAACGGGGAGCGCGGCGAGTGCGGTGCGATCGAACGTGGGAAGAATCTCTGGGTCGATGCGTACGAGGCGAGCGGTATCAGACATGGCGACCGTCCTTTCGGTTCGCCCTTCCGAGTCACGCTCGATTCGCGAGTCGCACGCGATTTTGCGGTTGGCGCGAAATACGCGCCGTGTTCACTTCGCGAACACCGTTGCACGAGTTGCGCAACGTCGATGACATCGCCGGTTCTGGCGCTGTCTGTGTGCTGCGCGGAGCTCGCTACTCGTGTTCATCGTGACCGCAGTGCGGTCCGTGCACATGCGAGAGCGAGAACGTGATGCGCGAGAGCGCCTGCTTGACCATGTCCGTGTAGCCGTTGCCGGCGAGGTTCGCGATCGCTGCGGTGCTGGCGGCGACGTGCTCGCGCGCCTTGGTCGCGTTGCCGAGCCGCCGATAGACGTCCGCGAGGTTCAGGTGCAGCGAGGACAGGAGGCCCTCCACGCTCGCGGCCATGCCCGCCGCTTCGAGGCGCGCGTCGTCGAGGAGCACGCCCGCGTCGAGCGCGCGCAGATCCCACACGAGCTCGTCGTCGACGGACTCGCACACGTCTGCTATCGCATGCGCGATCGCACAGCGATGAAGCGCGTCGCCCGCATCGCCGACCTCCGTCCACAGCGCGGCGAGCTTCTCGCGCGCACGCGCCGGTTCGCTCGGCGTCCAACCGATCGCCTCGCCGACGCCCTCGAGGATCGCGTCCTTCATCACTCGCCGTCGTCCTTGATCAGCTGCGTCGGATCCTCGGGCCACTGGTGCTTGGGGTACCGCCGCATGAGTTGCTTGCGCAGCGCAGGGTAGTGCTTCACCCAAAATCCGGGCAAGTCCGACGTGACCTGCACGGGGCGCTGATTGGGCGCGAGCAAGTGCACGACGAGCGGGACCTTGCCGTCTCCGACGGTCGGTGCGCGCGGGAGGCCAAAGAAGTCCTGCATCCTCGACGCGATCCACGGAGGCTGATCGAGCGAGTACGTGATGGGCGCGCGCCGGCGATGCGTGAGCTGCAAGTGCGTCGGCGCCAACCGCTGCACGAGCGCACGATGCTCGCCGAGCCCCGCGTCGAGGAGCGCCATGAGGTTGGCGTTGCGCAGCTCGCCGAACGAGATCGAGCCTTCACAGGCGTTCGCGATCACCCGCGCCAAGCCTTCGTCGTCGGGAGCCGCGAGGTCCGCTTTGCCGGACAGCTTCGCCGCGAGCGTCACGCGTGCACGCCACTGCGCGAGGTCATCTTTGTCGACGAACTTCTCGATGCCCGCCGCGATCGCCTGCTTCGCCAACAGCTCGGCCGCGGGCCGTCCCGCGCGCCGCGCACCTTCCACATCGCGGTGCTCGTCGAAGGCCAGCCCGTCGTACGTCATCTGCACGACGCGCTCGACGCGCTCCTTCTTTGCATCCCACACGAGCTCGTCCTTCTCCTCGATGCGATCGAGGAACAGATCCAAGAGCCAGCTCGCTTGGATCGCGCTCGCGCGCCGGATCTGCACCTTGGTCTGCGTCCCGCGCGCACCGACCTCGGCGACGTCGACCGCGACGAGCAGCTCGGCGTCGATCACCGACGAGCTCGGCGAGAGCGTGCCGCTGCCTCCGCCCGCGAACACGATCTCGGACGAGCGCGGCGCACGGCGTTTACCGACGCGATCGGGGAACGCGGCGAGGATCGAGACGAGCAGCTGCTCGTCGATCTCTTCCTCCGACATCCCGTGCCCGCGGTACTCGACGTTCCGCGCGAGCTGGTCGGCGGTCCTTGCCACCTGGTGCGCCGTGCCGATATCGAGCCCTTCGCGGCGCAGACGATCTGCGCGCATGCCATCGCCGCGCGCGCGCTCCATCGCGTCGAGATCGTCGAGCAGATCCGACGACGACGACACGCGCGCTTGTCCCGCGGGACCTCGCCGCTCCAGCCGCAGCTCGCGCGCACCCACCGCCGCCGCGATCGTGCATGCCTCGCGCGGCGCCCCGCGCTGCTCCGCTTCGTAGATGAGGCGCGCCAATCGCGGATGGATCGGAAAGCGCAGCATGCGTTGACCGATCCGCGTGATCGCGGCGTTCTCGATCGCGCCGAGCCGCACGAGCAACTCGTCCGCTTGCTTCACCGCGATCTCCGGCGGCGGCTCGTACCAACGGATCCCGCTGACGCCCGCGATGCCGGCGCCGTACAGCTCGAGCGCCGCACCCGCCAGATCCGCGCGCTGGATCTCGGGCACCTCGAACGCGCGGCGTAGATCGTGGTCGTGCTTGGTGTACAGCCGGATCACGCGCCCCGGCCGCGTACGCCCCGCACGACCCGCGCGCTGCGTACAGCTCGCGCGCGAGACCGGCTCCACCTGTAGCGACGCGAGTCCCGTCCATGGCGAGTGCCGAGCGATGCGCGCGAGACCCGAATCGATCACGGCGACGACACCATCGATGGTCACCGACGTCTCGGCCACGTTCGTCGCGAGGATCACCTTGCGCCGCTTGCTCGGTCGCACCGCGCGATCCTGCTCGTCTGCGGTGAGGTCGCCGTGCAGCGGCAGCACCTCGAGATCGTGCACCGCCGCCGCATCCGCGACGTCCTCGGCCACGCGACGGATCTCGCCCGAGCCCGGCAGGAACACGAGCACGTCGCCGTCGAGCTTGTCCTGCGCCAACCGCCGCACCGCCGATGCGACGCGCTTGCCGAGCTGCCGATCATCGGGCTGCTCCTCGAACTCGATCGCGACGGGAAACGTGCGTCCCTCCGAGCGCACGATCGGCGCGTCGCCCAAGAACGCAGCGACTGGCTCTGCGTCGAGCGTCGCGGACATCACGACGAGCTTCAGCGCGGGGCGCGTGGCACGCAGTCGCTCGACGAGCGCGAGCGCGAGGTCACCGTCGAGGTGGCGCTCGTGAAACTCGTCGATGATCACGCAGCCCACGCCGCGCAGCTGCGGATCGGACAGGAGGCGCCGCGTGAGCACGCCTTCGGTGACGAAGCGAATGCGCGTTGCACCGCTAACCTTGCGATCGAAGCGCACCTCGTAGCCGACCTCGCGGCCGAGCTCCACGCCACGCTCGCTCGCAACGCGTGCAGCGGCCATGCGCGCGGCGAGGCGGCGCGGCGGCAGCACGACGATCTCGCCGTCGACGACGTCGAGCAGCGCACCCGGAACGCGCGTCGTCTTGCCGGCACCGGGCGGCGCGACGAGCACCGCGACGCCGCGATCGCGCACCGCCGCGACGAGGGCGGGCAGGACGTCATCGATCGGCAACTTCGCGAGCAACGGGCACAAGGTACGGGGCGGCGCTGACCGAGCGCAATGACTCTCACGACGTTCGATCACGCTGCCGACGCGGGCCGTGAAGTCAGCGCTGGATCCTCCCGTCGCGCGAGAACGCGTCGAGCAATCGAGCTCCGGCACGTGTCACGAAGTCCGCATACGGCTGGCGCGCGGTCTCGGGAAACGGCCCCGTCAGCGTGATGCGCGCGCACTCCGCGTCGTCGCCGAACCAGCGCCGGAGCTCCTCTTCGGTGACGCTCGTGCCGGCAGCCGGCGCCGATGCTGTCGCGCCGATCGCGTCGAGCGAGACGAGCACGTCTCCGCGGCACTCGTCGACGAGATCGCCGCCGCGTTGGCGAACGAGGACGCCGCATGCGAACACGAGGTCCACCGTACGCTGGCCCACGAGTCTACTGGCTACACCGAGCGGCGGTCGGCGTCGGAGATTGGCGCAGTACGTGTCGCGCATGGCCGGGCCCGGCACGACCATGTCGATCGAATAGAACATCACGTCGTTCGGGCAGAACACGAAGGCGGTCGCCTTCACCGCGGGTGGAGCGCCATGAACCCGCGAGCGAAAGCGCCACTCCGCGCGCATCCCGAAGCGATCGTCGATGCGCTCGAGGTCAGGGGCACCGCGTAGCTGCACACCTTGTTTCTTCTGCGAGTCCCAAAGAACCTCGACCGTGCATTGCTCCGGGTCGAGGCCGGGTGACGCGTACAGCCCGACCGTGCCGGTGACGCGCTCGCCGTCGAAGCTGTCGAGCGACATGATCACGAACGTGTCTCGCACCCATGGCATCTCGGGAAGATCGATCGGCCAGCTCGCGCGCGTGTGGCCCATCGCGGTGCGCCCGGGCTTCGCGATGAATGTGAGTGAAGCAGGCGAATCCTCGTCGACGATGGGTGCCCGCGCATCGCTCGCGAGCGGTGTCGCGTCGCGTGGTGGCGTCACCATGGGCGCTCGCTCCGAGGGCGCTGAACGCGAGCTACACGCCGCGACGATGGAGACGACGGAGAGGCGAATGGCAGTCACGAGTGCACTCGAACGCTATCGCGTATGCTGGTCGAGATGTCGTTCCCTGCGCCGCCTGTGCCGGTATTCGCGCCCGATCAAAGCTCGACGATCCGAGGCCACATTCGCTACGAGGACTGCGCGCAAGACGGACGCATGATGCCGCTCGCATTGCCACCGCAGATGTCGGGGTTGTGGCAGCAAGTGATCTCGCGCCATCCCGGATCGCGAAACGCCATCTCGCAGGGGGTGATTCCGATCCTCACGCGGCTGACGCTGATCTCCGAGAACCAACCGATCCGTATCGATCGCGTGGTCGAAGCGCGCGCGGGGTTCCAGCTCGCGCACGGCAAGGAGAACGGCGAGGTGGGGCGCTTGTTCATGAACGTGTGGGTCGACGTGTGGGGCATGGCGGGCCGCATGGGCCCACGACAAGTCGAGGGCGGCGAGGTGCGGGCAGGGCGCGTGTTCGCGGAGCACACGTTCACGCGGCTGTTCGCGCCGCCAGATCAACGCAAGGTGACGCGCCTGCCCTTCGCGGGCTATCCCGAAGTTCCACCCGACGAGTACGTCGCGCCGCCGCCGAAGTCCGCGCAGGAGATGCCCGAGGGAGCGACGTGGATCGACGAGATCGCGCCCGATGTGGTCGAGGTCGCGTTCACGCTCGATCAGACCGACGCGAACCAACACGTCAACTCGCTCGTCTACATCCGCACGTTCCTCGATGCGACGCAGCGCCGGCTCGCGGCCGGCAATCATCCGTTGACGCTGCGTAGTCACGCAGTGGATGTGGCCTATCGCAAACCGTGCTTCGCCGGTGATCGGGTACGCGCACACCTGCGGTTGTTTCGCGTAGGGGATTCCCTGGGCGCCGCGGGATCCATCGTAGGGACCGACGACAAGCCGCGCTGTTACATCCGAGTGATGTATCAGCCATAGCCAATCTTTTGGCGAGGGGGCCTTGCGCGACCGGTGCCCGGGATTATCTCGATGGCGTTTCAAACAACCCATCTCTTCCCTGCACAGGAGGAACGTTCCCATGGCACTCACCACTCGTAATGGCGTCAACGCGCCCGTCCGCACTGTCCGCGACCCGTTCCACATGGCCCGCGAGCTCCTCTCGTGGGACCCGTTCTTCGGTGGTCGTCCCGCAACGGCGTTCTCGCCTGCCTTCGAAGTGAAGGAGACGGCCGACTCGTTCGTTCTCAAGGCGGACCTGCCGGGCGTCGCCGAGGCGGATCTCGACATCGGCGTGCACAACAACGTGCTGACGGTCAGCGGATCGCGCAGCGCGGAGGAGCGCAAGGACGGCGAGAGCTACGCGCTCTACGAGCGTCAGTTCGGTTCGTTCACGCGCAGCTTCTCGCTCCCCGACATGGCGGACGGCGAGAAGATCGAGGCGAAGCTCGAGAACGGCGTGCTCACGCTGACGATCGGCAAGAAGGCCGAAGCGAGGCCGCGCAAGATCGCGCTCAGCAAGTAACGGTCAGGGGGCCCACGCGTGGGTGTACGCGTCGAGGAACGTGTGCGCGAGCTTCTCTAGATCCTCGCGCGGCGCGATCCTCACCATGTCCTCGCGCGCGACCCAGTCGTCCTTGTACTCGGCGACGACGCGGATCTGATTGACGTTGTCGTTGTAGTACAGCGCGTACGCGTTCGAGTACGCACCGACGGGGCCGTTCTCGTCCGCGCCGTTCTGGTAGCCGAGCTGATACGTGAAGATGACGGGGGCGCCGTTGCTCTCGCTCTTGCCGAGCTCGAACACCGTATCGGGAAGCGAGCGAAGCTCCTCGGCGAGCAGCAACTTCATCGCGTCGCCTCTTGCCTGCCACTTCTCGAGCTCCATCGGGATGCAGTCGAAGCAGGGAACGACCGTTACGGTCACGGCGAGCCGCGGCCGCACCGTGGTGAGGCGCACCTCGAACGTCTGGCCGTTGGTGCGATCCGATTTCTCGAAGCCTTCGAAGTCGAGCGCTGCCATGCGGTCGGCGTCGGCTTGATCGATCGGCTTGGTGGTCTTCTTCGGCGGTGTGCCGTCGCCTTTGGGGAGCTTGATGGTCGCGCCCTTCGGCAGCGCGGGCTCGGCGGCGGAACCGGGACCAGTTGCGACGTTGCTATCAGCAGAGCCAGTTCCGGCGGCGGAGCCACTTCCGGTCGCCGGTTGCGACGGCTTGTCGGTCTTGCATCCAGCGACGGCGATCAACGCGACGAATACGGCGGTACGCACGCCACCGAGCCTACATCACAGGTGCTGGAAGAGCACGCGAGCACCCATCGCCACGAGGATCACGCCTCCTATCAACTCGAGGTGCGAACCGAGGTGTCGGCCCGCCGCTTTGCCAGCGGCATAACCTGCGAGGCAGAACAGCCACGTGACGCCGCCGATGACGAGGATCGCGCTGACGGGCGAAACAGGAACGAGCGACAGCGTTATTCCCGCGGCCGCTGCATCGATGCTCGTGGCGATCGCGAGCACGAGGTCGACGCCGAGGCCGGCCTTGTCCTCGTCAGCAGCGGCGTCGTCCTCGCCCTTCTTGAAGCTGCCGAGGATCATCTTGAGGCCGATGCCAGCGAGCAGCGCGAACGCGATCCAGTGGTCGTACTTCTCGACGTACGTGCCGCCGTAATGGCCGAGTGCCCATCCGAGCGTGGCCATGCCGGACTGGAACACGGCGAAGAGCAGCGGCAGCGTGATCGCGTCACGGCCGCTGCGATCGCGCGTGCGGTTCTGCAGCCCGCGAAGGGCCGCGACCGCCGTGGCGTCCATCGCGAGGCCCGCGCCTAGCGCGATCGCCTCCCACATTCAGGCGAGCTGGAACAGGCCGGCTGCGCCCTGGCCGCCACCGATACACATCGTCACCACCGCGTACTTGCCGCGGCGACGGCGCAGCTCGTAGAGCGCGGTCGCCGTGAGCTTCGCCCCCGTGCACCCGAGCGGGTGCCCGAGTGCGATCGCTCCACCGTTCACGTTGAGACGATCCTCGGGGATGCCGAGCTCCCTCGCGCAGTACACCGCTTGGCTCGCGAACGCTTCGTTCATCTCGAAGATGTCGATGTCCGAGATCTTCAGGTTGTTCTTCGCGAGGAGCTTCTGCACGGCGGGGAGCGGGCCGATGCCCATGATCTCCGGATCGACACCGACAGTGACGAAGCTCTTGAAGTAGCCGAGCGGCTTGATGCCGAGCGAGTCGGCCTTGGCCTTCGACATGACGAGCACCGCGGCCGCGCCGTCGCTGATCGGCGATGCGTTGCCTGCGGTCACGCTGCCACCCTGCGCGAACGCGGGCGGCAACTTCGCGAGTCCCTCGAGCGTGGTCTCGGGGCGCGGCAACTCGTCGACGGTGAAGTCCTTGTAGACGCGCTCGCCATCCTTGTAGCTCACGGCCCGCACGGGGACGATCTCGTCTTTGAACACGCCCTTCTCGAGCGCGACCTTGGCCTTCTGTTGGCTCTTGAACGCGAACTCGTCCTGCTGCTGACGAGTGATGCCGAACCGATTGGCGACGTTCTCCGCCGTGATGCCCATCGGCGTGTTCGCGCCGGGCAGCTTGTGCATGAGCTCGGGCGAGGCAGAGAGGTGGAAGCCGGTCATCGGCACGTACGACATCGACTCGACGCCGCCCGCGAGGACAACGTCGGTCGAGCCGACGGCGATCGAGCCCGCGGCCGTCGCGATGGCCTGCAGGCCCGACGAGCAGAAGCGGTTGATCGTCTGCGCGGGAACCTCGGGACCGAGATCCGCGAGCAGCGAGATCAAGCGCGCGACGTTGAGGCCTTGCTCGCCCTCGGGCATCGCGCAGCCGAGGATGACGTCGTCGATGTGACCCTTGGCTTGCGGGACGCGCGCGAGCAGGCCGCGGATGACGTCCGCGGCGAGCTCGTCGGGGCGCTTCGTCGAGAGGGTTCCCTTGTGACCGCGGCCGACCGCGGACCTGACTGCTTCAGCGATTACGATGTCCATGGTCGTGTCTCCTTAGTTCCTGAGGGGCTTGTTGTTCTGCAGCATGTACTGCATGCGCGCCTGGCTGAGCGGCTCGCCGCACAGCGAGAGGAACGCTTCGCGCTCGAGCTCGAGGATCTCGTCCTCGGTGACCGCGTGGGTGGATCCGTTGACGCCGCCGCAGAGCACGTTGGCGAGCTTCATCGCGATCTTGGCGTCGTGCTCGCTCGCGTACTTTCCGGCGACGAGCGTGCGCACCATCATGTCGAGCGTGGCGATGCCACTCTCGCCGGGGAGCTTGTACGCGCGCGGGATCGCGGGGTGATAGCCGGCGTTCGCGAGGCCGATGGCGCGCTGCTTTGCTTCGTGCAGTTGGCGCGCGCGATCGAACGACACGCCGTCGGTGTTGCGGAAGTAGCCAAACGCTTTTCCTTCTTCCGCGGACGTCGCGACCTTCGCGAGCGCGATGTTCTTGAAGGTCTGCGTGACGAACGCGTACGTGTCGATGTCGACGCCTTCCGGCACGCTCTCGAGCGAGCGCCACAGCATGTTCATCGTGCCGGCGCCGCCGGGGATGAGGCCGACGCCAACTTCGACGAGGCCCGAGTAGGTCTCGAGCGCGGCTTGCACCGAGTCGGCGCCGAAGCACAGCTCGAGGCCACCGCCGAGCGTCATGTTGTACGGCGCGGCGACGACGGGGATCGTCGCGTACTTCATCCGCTGCGTCGCGTACTGGTAGCCCTTGATCATCTCGCGCAGGCCGTCCCACTGCTTCTGGCCGGCGGCCATGAGGACCGCGAACAGGTTCGCGCCGACGCAGAAGAACTCGCCTTGGTTCCAGATGACCATGGCGCGGAAGTCTTTCTCCGCTCGCGCCGTGGCGTCGTGGATCATCTTGATGACGTCGGAGTCGATCGAGTTCGCCTTGGTCTTGAAGGTCAGACCGAGCACGCCGTCGCCGATGTCCCACGCTTCAGCGCCGCTGTTCTTGAGGACCGGTGCGTCGCCCTTCTTGAGGACGTGGAACGTGACCTCGCGAGGGTCGAGCCTGCGCTCGACGTACTCGCCTTTGGTGGGATCCCAGATCTTCGTGCCGTTGTAGAAGCCGCTCGCGCCGCTCGCGAGCATCTTGTTGACCCACTCGGGGAGAACGACGCCGCTCTCCTTCATCTGCTTGACGCTCGTCGCGAACGCGATCGTCTTGTCGCCCTCGAGGAGTGCGTCCCACACTTCGAACGGACCGAGGTCCCACGCGTAGCCCCACTTCATCGCGTTATCGATCGCTTCGATCGAATCGGTGATCTCGCCGATGCGGCGAGCAGCGTACGAGATCGAGCGGAACAAGACGGTGCGCGCGAACTCGCCGACGATGCCGGGCGACGTCACGAGCGCGCGAATGCGTGCGGCGGGATCCTCGATCTTGCCGATCGCTTTGGTGGCCTTCTTGATCTCGGGATCGCCGCCGTTGGGGCGGTACTCGCCGGTGTACGGATCGAGCGTGCTCAGCGTGCCGGACGCTTTGTCCTTCTTGTAGAAGCCGCCCTTGGTCTTGTCGCCCAAGATGCCCTTCTCGATCATCGCGGTGATGTACGCGGGCGTCTTGAAGGTGTCGCGATCTTCGTCGTTGGTGAGCGAGTTGTAGCAATTGGCGGCGACGTGACCCACGGTGTCCAGGCCGACGACGTCCGCGGTGCGGAACGTGGCGCTCTTGGGGTGCGCCATCGGAATGCCGGTGATGGCATCCACGTCCTCGGGCGCGAGCTTCTTCTCGAGCATCAGGTGGATCGTGGTCATCATCGACTGCAGGCCGATGCGATTGCCGATGAAGTTCGGCGTGTCCTTGGCCCACACGATACCCTTGCCGAGCAGCTCGCGGCCCCACGCTTCGGCGCGCTCCTTCGCTTCCGGCGACGTGTCCGGACCCGCGACGAGCTCGAGGAGCTTCATGTAGCGCGGCGGGTTGAAGAAGTGGGTGATCATGAAGTTCTTGCGAAACTGCTCGCCGCGCCCCTCGAGCATGTCGACGATGCGCAAGCCCGACGTGTTCGAGGCCACGATCGTGTCCGGATCGTTCAGCTTCTCGAGGCGCTCGAACAGCGCTTGCTTGATATCGAGCCGCTCGATGATCGCTTCGACGATCAGATCGCAGTCCTTGGTCTTCTCGAGGTCATCTTCGAGGTTGCCAGTCTGGATCAGCAGTGCATTACGCGGGTGCGAGAACGCAGCGGGCTTGGCCTTCTTCAGCTTCTCGAGCGCGCCGTCGGCGAACGAGTTGCGCGGACCACCCTTGGGCGGAACGATATCGAGAAGGATGACGGGGATCCCGGCGTTGGCGCAGTGGGCAGCGATTCCGCTACCCATGACGCCCGCTCCGAGCACCGCTACACGACGAATCGGGGCTGACATGCGCGCACCATAGCGCGCGATTGTTGCTGTAGGCTGACCGCGGAGGGCGTTTGATGAAGAAGACTGTTGTGTTCGCCGCAATGATGTTCGCCGTCGCTCCCGCGTCGGCAGATGACCGCGAGGTCGATATCAACAATGCACTCGCGCGTCTTGGCAGGGCCATCGACGGCGGGTTCAGCCAAGATGAACAAACGAAGGCGTGGGTGCCAGCAAACTCCTCGGTCGTCGACGGAAAGGCCACGTGCGCCGTCGAGATCGAGAGGCTCGCCGAGCTCGGCGCGCCGGGCGGCTCGAAGGTAAAGCTGTCGAACGACACAGCGGAGCTGCCAAAGGGCGAGCACACGCTCGACGACATACTGCCGATCTGCGAGCGCCTCGTGGCGTTCGGCAAGACGAAGGCGTTTCAGAGGCAGGCCGAGAACGCGTTCTACGAGTACCCGAAGGTCACCTCGAAGACGCCGTTCAACCAGAAGCACTTCGAAAACTGCATCACCGAGTACAACAAGATGATGAAGGCGGGCGTGCCCCCGACCTACAAGGTGCCCGACCAGATGATCACCGACGCCGACGCGAAGGAGGTCCAATGGGGCGGCACCGTCGAGGAGCTGCGCCAGAAGTGGTGCGATGATGGCCTGAAGAACGCGAAGGCCGAGCGCGAGCGCCGCGACGCGCCCTACAAGAAGCACCTGAAGGGCGACAAGCTCGCGCTCGCGTTGTCATGGCGTGCGCTCTACCTGCCGGGCGGCAAGCTGACCGAGGACCCCGCCGCGATGGCCAAGTCCAACGTGCTGTTCACGGACGGCTACCCGGGCCGCGTGTGTCTCAAGAAGGGTGTCCCCGAGGTCCACGAGATCACGCGGTACACGTTCGATGGAGCCGGCAAGATGACCGGGAACACGAGCACCAAGCACTGCGGTTTCCCCGGAGCTGGCGGCTTCAAGTGACGTGACCCCGCGCGGAAACGCCGGGGCGCCGTGTGGAACGGCCGTGTGCGATCCGCGCGGAGCACCGAGCGACATCCATAGGAACGCTCGTGCGCCATCTGTGCGGAACACCCGAGCGACCGAGCAACATCCGCGCGGCGGAACGTCCGAGCGGCATCCGTGGGAAGCCCGACCGGCATCCGTGTGGGAAGCCCAACCGGCATCCGTGTGGAACGTCCGAGCGGTATCCGTGTGGAGCGCCCGACCGGCATCCGTGTGGAACGTCCGAGCGGCATCCGTGTGGAGCGCCCGACCGGCATCCGCGCGGAACGTCCGAGCGGCATCCGTGTGGAAGCCCGACCGGCATCCGTGTGGGAAGCCCGACCGTGGGAAGCCCGACCGGCATCCGTGTGGGAACCCGACCGTCATCCGTGTAGGAAGCCCGACCGGCGTGTGGACGTCCGAGCGGCATCCATGTGGAGCGCTTGAGTTCGCCATCCGCGCGGAACGCCCAGGCGCCATCCGCGGAACGTCCGAGCGACATCCGTGTGGAGCGCTTGAGTTTTCCATCCGCGCGGAACGCCCATGCGCCATCCGCGGAACGTCCGAGCGGCATCCGTGTGGCGCGCCTGAGTTCGCCATCCGCGTAGAACGCCCGTGCGCGATCCACGCAGAACGTCCGAGCGGGTCCGGTGTGGAACGCCCGAGAACGGACAGCTTCGGACAGCTTCGGACAAATCTCAGCGTGTCCGTTTTGACACGCTCGGGCCATGTTCCCAAACCCCGTCACGGCAAGCAGCCTCGTTTCCCAAACCCCGGTACGGTGTAAGCAGCGTCGTTTCCCAAACCCCGGTACGGTGTAACTCACGTGATCACGTGCTCTGAATGCGGACAAACCGTCCACGGCGACATCGCTGATGACACCCCGTGCCCGCAGTGCGGAAGCCCGCTGCTCGCAGGCAAACCAGTGGAGGTCGATCCAACATGGGCCGCCGAGAGGCAGGCAAAGCAAGACGCTCACGCGGCTGAAAACGCACCGAGGAAAGCCAGCGGCAAGTGGATTCTCTGGGCTGTCTTGATCGTCGCCCTTGGTGCGGTGGGCATCATGGTCTGGCAGCGATCGCCGAAGCTTCGGGGCGCCGAGGTTGGCGAGATCGAGATCGTGATCAAGGCTCCCAAAGAAGGCACGCCAATCGTCGTCGATGGCGCGCCTGCTGGTAAGTCGCCAGTGACGCTACGGCTCAAGAGCAGCAAGACGCCGATCAGGATCATCGGCAACAATGTCGCGATCACCGTGGTGCCGGATCGCAGTCGCACCGTCGAGCTTGTTCCGCGCAAGAAGCACTGAACGTTCGTGTCCGTGAACCGGACAGTTCGCGATCGTCAAGATCGAGAGCACGCGTTTCCTGTGCCGTCCGGATCTTCCCGCCTACGAGAGTTGGTCGCACAAAACTGGACGCCGATCGATCACACCGCGAAGATCGCGAGACCGATGTCGCCACCTACGGGGGTCGCAGCTCCGCAACGCTGCGTCCCGTGCCTCCACCTGTTTGCCGAGACGCTGTTTGTCGACGACGGCAGCCGTCATGGCGACGAGATCAAGACCGCCATGCTGCGGCTCGATTTCGCGTATGGCGATCGCCGCGTCCGTGTCGCCGATCCGCGCCTCGCGGGTCGAGATCGCGACGCCGAGCTGCAAGCGTGTCGCGCCCTGGAGGGGCTTGGCGCGATCGAGCTCCGCCACCTCGACGATTGCGCCGTTAGCCCCGGAATCGGGGTCGACTATGTCGTCGCGATCGATGCTGACGTTCACGCGTTGTGCGCGTTCACGGCGTACGCCGTGCCTCAGCTTCGCAACCTGGGCTGGCAGATCGAGATCGAGCCCGAGTTCCCGTGGCAGGTCGTCGCCAACGATTCCCCACTCTACGCGTCGGCGGAACGCGACCCCGATCGACCCGATTGGTTCGGCCTCGAGCTTGGCGTCGAGGTGGAGGGGCACCGTGTTGATCTGCTGCCTGCGTTGCTCGAGCTTCTAGACGGCGCGGGCGATCTCTCCACCCTCGCTCGGTCCGCGCGGCGGTGTGTCGCCGTCCGCGTCGATGAACGCCGCTGGCTGCCCGTCCCGCCCGCCCGGTTGAAGCTGCTCGCCAAGGTCCTCCTCGAGATGTACCGCGACGACGGCAAGGTGCGCGCGCCCGCGATCCGCGCACCGCTCATCGCCGAGCTGTGCTCCACCCTTCACGACGGTTCGCGCCCGCTGCGCTGGGTCGGTGACACCCGCATCCGCGAGCAGGCATACGCGATCGCTCTCGGTCCTCGACGGACAGCCCGCATCACGGCGCCCGAAACCCTCTGCGCGGAGCTACGTACGTACCAGCGCGAAGGCGTCGCGTGGTTGCAGCACCTGCGCGAGCACGACGCTGGCGGAATCCTCGCCGACGACATGGGGCTCGGCAAGACGCTACAGACCATCGCACATGTACTTCTCGAGAAGGAGCAGGGCCGTCTCGACCGTCCGGCGATGATCGTCACGCTCACGTCGCTCGTCGGCAACTGGAAACGCGAGCTGGAACGCTTTGCTCCAACGTTGCGCGTCGCCGTGCATCACGGACCCGATCGCGGGGCGCGTCTTCCCACCCTCGGTGGCCACGATGTGGTGATCACGACATACCCGCTCGTCGCGCGCGATCGGGATGACCTCGCTAAGATTCCATTGCACCTGCTCGTTCTCGACGAGGCGCACGCCATCAAGAACCACGATGCGCAGGCGTCGGAGGCGGTTCGCGCTCTCGATGCTCGTCACCGGCTCTGTCTGTCCGGCACTCCGATCGAGAACCACCTCGGGGAGCTCTGGTCACTCTTCGATTTCCTGAACCCCGGCCTCCTCGGTTCACGCGAAGACTTCACAGCGCAGTTCCGCCAGCCGATCGAGGAGAAATCCGACAAGACTCGTCTCGAAGCATTGCGCGATCTCGTGCGCCCGTACCTCCTCCGACGCACGAAGGACGCCGTAGCCCCCGAGCTTCCCGCCAAGACACAGCTCGTCCGTGCCGTCGATCTCGCAGGTGCACAGCGCGAGCTCTACGAATCCATCCGCGTCGCAGCACATGCCGACGTTCGAATGCACATCAAGTCGCGTGGTCTCGCCGGCTCGACGATCGCGATCCTCGACGCGCTTCTCAAGCTACGCCAGGTCTGCTGCGATCCGCGCCTCATCACGAACAGCGAAGCGGCGGCGGGCGTCGAAGGAAGTGCGAAGCTCACGGTTCTCCTAGAGATGCTCCAGTCGCAGCTCGCCGACGGTCGCCGGATCCTCGTGTTCTCGCAGTTCGCGCGAATGCTAGGCCTCATCTCCGAAGCGCTTCTCGCACGCGGCGTGAAGCACGTTGCGCTGACCGGTCACACACCGGACCGGCAGAAGCCGATCGATGCGTTCCAACAAGGCCGGGCGGATGTATTCCTCATCTCGCTGAAAGCCGGTGGTGCAGGTCTCAACCTCGTCGGGGCCGACACCGTCATTCACTACGATCCGTGGTGGAATCCAGCCGCGCAAGCGCAGGCCACCGATCGTGCCCATCGTATCGGTCAGACGAAACCCGTGTTCGTTCATGATCTCATCATTGCGGGCTCCGTCGAGGAGCGCATGCTAGGCCTGCAACGCCACAAGAGGCTGCTCGCGAACGCGATCCTCGATCGTGGTGGCACGTCGACGCCGCAACTCACCGAGCGAGACGTCGACGACTTGCTCGCTCCGCTCACCTAGACGGCGGGTAGCCTAGACGGCGGGTAGCCACCGGCGATAGTGCCCAAGTGACCCAAAGATAACCGCACCGGCGTTAGTTGCTTCGATCACCGCGTGACAATGCTCGGCGAGCACAGCCAACCCCAGAACGGCGCTCGACAAAGCCGTTCATCTCACCCATGAACATGTCTGGTGACCACGCCGCGACGGTGCGTGCCGTGCCGAGGCACCAACACACACTGTTCGTCAGACCTCTTCGTTTAGTTCGTGGTAGGCGAGTGCACGAGCACACCTGCGAAACGTCGTAGCCAGTACGTCCCCACTGGAAACGTCGTCGGTATTCCGAGGAGCCACTGCGTGCGTGCTCTGCGGTATTCGAGCTGCCACTCCTTGTTCCGTTGGAGTGCCATCATTCGCAGCCACTTGTTACGCGCGGCAACGCGCGGTCGAAGCTCGCGGCGAGGCTCCAACGATGTTGGCGCGGCTTGCCACGAGGTTCGAAGAATTCGTTTGCGTCCTAGGACACCGCGCCCGGCTCGTCGACGTTCCCGTTCGAACTCATCTTGAGCGGCATCGATGCGACGACGGAGCTCTGCCAAGAACACATCCTTACCTTCGAAGTGCGTTGGCAGCCCGAGCCTGAGCTCAACGGTGCTCGGCATCTTGCCTTGCTCGCGAAAGAAGTGAAGTGGTCTTCGGGCCCTCATGGGCGTTCCGGTGAGCAGTCCTTTCACGAAGTTCGGACCAGGCCAGTGATGAACTCGGTCAACCAGATCGTCCTTCACGGGATTCGTCGCGACGTACACGAGCTTGTCGAGAAGATCGTCAGCACTCATCACTTCGATCACGCACGGTTCTTCGCTCGACCAGAAGTTCTCCCAACGCCCGCGAAGTGCGTTCTGCGAACGCGCCATCATCTTGTGGAAGTGTTCGCGGAACTCCACTTCGTTCCCATGCGGGTCGTAGAGAATCGTGTGGTGGTGGTTTGACATCATCTGCGACAGGATGATGTCGACGTCGTACCGCTGCGCCGCCTCCGCTAGGCAGTACACGAATGCATTGTTCGTTTCATCGTCGGGTCGGAGTAGGAACTGCCGTTGCGTGACACGGCGGGTGACGAACAAGTAGTTGCCAGGTAGGACAGGACGGGGCTTCACGCCGTGGAGCCCAGCAGCTTTCGCGCCGAGAGTTAAGTCGTCAATATCCGAAGGTCGTCATGACTGTTCTGTCCGGCAGCCGGACGAGTTGGCCGGCTGCCGGGCAACCTCGGACAAATCTCGGACAAGCGATCACCGTTCGACGATCGCAACGCACGATCGTGAACCGGTAAGGTCGGCGCCCTTCCAGCGTGCGATCATTAAGTGATCGTGCGCTGGGCAGAGCCGTGTCGCCGACCTTGCCGCGTACGCTGCGGCGGAGCCGAGTCGCCGACCTTTTTGGGTGTTGCCGACCTTACCGGCGCTGCGGCTCCACCGCAGCGTGCGAACACTATCTACGGTGAGGCCCATGACGCCAACCCCGGTAGGTTCGGCGACAGGGCTCGGCGCGGCGTACGATCACTAACCCCGGTGAGGCCTGTGACGCGCCCGGTGACGCCTGTGACGCGCCCCGGTGAGGCCTGTGACGCGCCCGGTGAGGCCTGTGACGCGCCCAAACCAGGGCGGCACGGCGTGGACTACTGGATCACGATCGGATTCGGTGGCACCAGGATCAGAACCTCACGCTGATCGAGATCAGCGCAGCCACTCGCCACGACGCGGATCGTTGCCCGGAAGATCTGGGCATCAGGCGTTTGCATCACGAAGTCGTTGAGCGCTTTCACGTCGAATTGCACGCGCGTACTGGGTGTGACGCCGTAGAACGTGCTCGCGTCGAACGTTGGATTGGGCACCACAGGTGGCGCTGGCGGGAGCATGAAGCCCGTTGGCGTGACGGACTTGATGAAGTCAGCCGTGGTGTGCGGTGCGGGCAATGCGTTGCCATCAATGTCGGTCGTGACGCCTTGGCGCTCGCTCGTAACGTCGAACTGCGCGAAACGCGTGAGCAGTTGAATACCCGTAACCACGTTGGTGCTGACACCCGCGCCTTGATCGTTCACTCGAAACACGAGGGGGCAAAGCCCATTGCCGTCGGGGGCGCGGCCCGCACCATTCATGCCGGTGCAGCACTGATTCGCCGCACATCCCGCTGGCCGAACGCCGACGTCCCATGCCGCTGGAGGGACACGGGCACCCGTAGCGGTCGCGAAGTCTTCCAGATCGGCCTCGCCTGAACAGTTACCAATATTCGCGATCACGGGCGCGATACCGACCGTGCGCGCGCACTTCGCGCGAAGAGCATCTTTCGCTTGCTGACGCGTGTGCGCCGTCGAAATGGCGGTCCCGAACCCCGTGGTCACGTTGCCACCGAGCGCCGACGACGTACACGTACGCGTCTCCCCCGCGGCGTTTGAAATAGCGTCGGTGATCGTTACGATGACGGGCATCGTTTTCGGACGGAAGCCGATGTTGGACGCCGGGACGTTCGTGCCACCGGGACCACTGAGACCTTGACCCGTCGCGACGAGATACATAGCCTCGATCGAAGACTCGGGCCAACTCGAACCGCAGCCCTTTGGCTGGCTGCCGATGACGTACTGACCGACTGCGGTCTGCAACTGCGAGACGACGTTCGTCATGTTCGAGAACACGGTTAGCGGTTGGTCGAGCGTCGAGCCAGAGAATCCGAAGCAGTTGTTACGCGGTCCGCCATACGGCGAGATCGGGAAGTCCTCGAACGCTCCGACACCGAACATCGTGTTGGCGACGGCGTTTTGGATGCCCGGAATCACCGTGTTCACGAGCGCGTTTCGGAGGTTGTTGATCTCCTCGATCATCGAGCCCGTCGTGTCCATCAGGAAGAAGACATCGAGTGCAGGTACGGCTGTGCCGAAGTCGAGAGGCTTCGCGACCTCACCAGTTGGCGGCATGTACGGCAACACGAAGAAGAAGTCTTGTGCAGGTCCCGACCGACGGTAAGCGACCACCGTGATCTGCGCTTCGCCGGTGATGCCATCGAGCTCGGCCTTGATTCGCGAGACTTCGACGGTCGTCGTGGGAAACCCGGGGATGTTCAGCGTTGCCGTTCCGGTGAGTGTACCGACGGCAGGGTTCACCACCGACCAGTTCACGCGATCCGAGATGTCCATATCGTTGCCATCTTGGAAACGCCCCATCGCCGAGAAAGCCTGGGTGCTTGGCTGATTGAGATCGAGCTCGACGATGGGGTTCGTCGGTGTCACCTCGATCGCAGTGAGCACGTGAAGGCCGACGGAACCATCGTCGCTTCCGCCACCATCGCCGCCAGTACCAGCAGCGCGTGGTCCGCAGGCGAACAATGCGCACGACAAAACAGCGATCGCGAGCTTGGTCACGAGTCCCTCCGACGCGCATCGTACTGCAATTCGAGAAGCTCTCGCGGGTTCTTCTCCACGAGGTAGGCTGCACATGTGCGCTGGCCGCTCCTCACTCTTTCGCTTGCAGGCGCTTGCTCGACTGGTTCACCGAACCCACCGCCACTTCCACCGCCTCGACATCGCGCCCACGCATCGCCCGCTATCACTTCGATAGTCTGTCGCTCGAGCGTACCGGATGCCTGGGAATGTGTACGAGCTACACCGTGACGGCGTACGCGAACGGCCCCGTCCGCTGGGTCGGGGACAGCAATGTTGCTCCGACCGGGTTGCGCACGGGGCGGATTTCGCAGGGACAGATCCAGCTGCTCGAGCGCGAGTTAGACGATCGACTTCTTCGCGTACGAGAGAACGGCACCAAGAAGACGAAGCTTTGGGGTGAGGATTCAACGCGGCAAACGCGGTCGCCCTGAAGTGTAAGACGCAGATTCGATCTGCACGGCGTCGCGCTGCATTCTCACGTTCGTGCGGGACGAAAGGAACATCGTGTCGCGGTGCCGCACTGCAACCGCGAGTTGTAGGCGCCTCTGATCGTGCTCGAACAGTTTGATCGACGCCGCAGGCACACTCGATTGGATCAAGGGGCTAGTCGGCAAGGGATGCTAATTGGGCGCACCGGACAGCTTCGGACAAATCTGAACGTGTCCGATTTGACACGAAATGGTCTCGATCCCTAACCCCGTCACGGGGGCAGCAACGTCACGGGAGCAGCAAAGCCGCCGTTACGGGGGCAGTCACGGGGGCAGCACCGCGGCGTTTGCACTTCAAGTGTGCGATCTCGATGGGAATGTAGGTGTACGTTTGGCTCATGAAGCTCGCGTTCATGTTGGCGGCTGCGGTTGCAGCCTTGGTCGGGTGTGAAAGCGACGAACCGCCGAGCGCGGCCACGTACCAGGAGTGCTTCGACGACCGTCCCGATAACGATCTGGCAGAGGACAAGATCGTCACGTGTTGCCTGGACTACGTCGTGGGTGGTCTCCGCTACGCGTGTGGCACCACGACCGCCGAGTGCATCAATTACCTGACGGCCAACCTCGATCAGATCGACGCTGGGCAGCCCGAGAAAATGGCGGCGTGCGAGATGTACGTCGACATGCGGCCCGAGCCTGCGGAGTAATCAGGACGCGTTGCCCGAGCCGTCCATCGTCGTCGGACGGTCCAGCTCGATGCGTGCACTCGTCGCTTTGCGCAGCGAGTCGGTGAGGTCTGCTCGGCTCGGCAGCTCGAGCGACGGCACTTCCCACACGCGCAGCGTACCGTCTCGCGAGCCCGTGACGAGATGCTCGCGGTCGCGCCAGACGACCCGGTCGACAGCGCCACCGTGACCGCGGATCACGCGGCTTCGAAGCTTGGCCCCACCGAGCTGCCAGACCCGAATCGTGCGGTCGTAACTCGCAGAGGCGAGCAGTTGTCCGTCGGGCGAGAAGGCAACGTCCATGACGAGATCCGAGTGCCCCCGCAACAGTGACAGCTGCTTTCCGCTACTCGCATCCCAGATGCGGATCGAGCGATCCGCCATGGCGCCGGCGATTCGTGCGCCGTCATTCGAGATGACCAACCGGTTGGCGTTATAGCCGTCTTGCAGCTCGATCACGTCATTGCCGACGACGATCGCGATGCTCAGGTCGCAACGCTTGATGATCAGACGGTCCAGCACGCGGTCGAACTCGGCCGCGAGGACGCACCACTTGCCGCCCTTGCCGAGCAGCGAGCGCGAACCGTTGGTCGCGAGCATCTGCGCTTCATCGCCGACAACAACCGCGATCCGACCATCTCGCGCAACCGCAAATCCGCGCACCGGCGCCGTCCCGTCGAGCAGCGTTGTCATCGTGCCCGTCGTCGTGTCCCACTGGCGCAGCGAGCCGTCGAACGAGCCGGAGTAGAGGAACTTGCTGTCACGCGAGAACTCCACGTGGGTGATGACGGCCTTGTGCCCGACAAGCGTGAGCGGCGTGTCGCTGTAACGACGCAGCTCCATCGACCAGTCGGCTTTGGGAACCAGCAACAGCTCGCCGTCGGGCGACGGAATGGCAGAGCCGAGCGTCTTCGGATCGTCGGCCCACGAGAACAGCGGCTCGCGCGTGCCGTTGGCGAGGTCCCACCGCGCGACTGTCGTCGGCGTCTTGATGAGCGCCTTGTCACCGTCGAGCGTGAGCTCCTCGATGATGCTCGCGCCTTCAGCGAAGACTTTCTCGCCGGCTTGTTCGACGCTCCACACGCGGATCGATCCATCGAAGCTCGCCGTGACGACCTGACGATTGTCGGTCGACCATCTCGCACGCCCGACATCGTCATCGTGGCCGCGCAACGCGATCGAGCTGCCGTCGGCGACGCTCCATACACGCGCCGTCCCATCGTCACTCGCCGAGACGAGCCGCGTGCCGTCCTTGCTCCACTCGACGGTGTACAGCGCATCGGTGTGCCCGCGCAGCGTACGGACCTTTCCGCTCGCGACGTCGACCAGCACGACGTCGGTGTGATGACCGACGAGGACCACAGTCTTCTCGTCGGGGGACCACGCGAGGCCGAGCAGCCTGTTGTCGTAGGAAGCGAGCTTGCGCAACGGACCTCCGCGGAACGGAGCGATCCACACGGAGCTGCCGTCGTGCGCGACGACGTAATCCCCGTGAGGCGATAGACCGAGCCAGGCGATCGCCTTCGTGGTGACACCTAGCGAGCGCGGCACCGCGCCGAGCTGGTCGAGCGTAGCGATCTCGTTCGGAGCCGTGAGCACCACCTGCTTGGTCCAATCACGCTCCGCGACGCACGTCCGCAGCGCGCCGGACGAGCCGATCGTCGAGCGCGCGTAGCCGTCGAGCGAGAGCACGTGCAGTACGCCCTTGTCGCGATCGACGAGCACATGCTTCCCGTCGGGCGAGAACTGCAGCGACGTCGCCATACGGCCGTTGCTCGGCAGCAGCGTCGACGGTGCGCTTCCGTCGAGCGGGAACATCATCACCTCGCCGGTGGTGCCCGACGTGATCGCGGCCTTGCCGTCCGGCGTGACCTCCACAGCGTGCGGGGCCGACGGCGCAGCGCCGAGCTTGCGCATGCGACCCGTGCGCAGATCGTACGCGCGGATCACGCCGTCGCGAACGGCGCCGACGACGGTGTTGCCATCGGGCGTGAACGCCGCGTCCATCGTCCAGTCTCCGGGACGGAACACGTGATGCGCGACGCCCATCGCGAGCGCTTCGTCGATCACCGTGATGATCTGCGAGCGGTCTTCGTCGCCGATGTCGTACGTCTTGAGCCACGCGATCGACGCCGTCGGATCCTTCCGCAGCGATGTCATTGCCTGCAACAACACGAGCTCGCGCTTTCGCTTTTCGGCTTGCGAGAGTGCGTCCTCGGTGCGGCCACGCTCGTGCTGCGCGATGTTGCGCTCGTGCACGACCCGCCGGAACGACTCGACGCCCACGACACCCAGCGCGATCGCACTCGCGAGCGCCACCGCGACGACGCCGCGGTTCTGCGCGAGCTTCTTCCGCAGGATTGCCCACGTAGAATAGGAATGCGCGCTGACGAGCTTGCCGGTCTGGAAGCGACGCAGATCCTCGGCGAGCGCGGTCGCGTTTGGATAGCGATCGCTCGGATCGCGCGCCATCGCTTTGGCGATGATCGTGCCGAGCTCCGACGGCACGTGGGGAACCGCGCAATCGACAGGCTTGGGCGGTCCCGCAAGCACACGCTCGAGGGTTGCCTGCGGTGTGGTGTCCGCGTGCGGGGCGGTGCCGGCGAGTAGCTCGTAGAGCACGGTGCCGATCGCGTAGACGTCGCCGCGCTCGTCGACGACTTCACCGCGCGCCTGCTCCGGCGACATATACGCCGGCGTTCCGATGACCTTGCCGCTGACCGTCGAAACGTTGGAGCTGCCGGCTCCCGACCCCGAGGGATCATTATCGAGGAGGCAGAAGTCAGCGTCGGGCAGGTCTTGCTTGCGATCGCGCGCGAGCCCCCAATCGACGACCATGGTTTCGCCGAACGAACCGACGATCACGTTGCTCGGTTTGATGTCGCGATGGATCACGCCTTCCGAGTGCGCATATCCAACGGCGTCCGCGACGGCGATCACGTGAGGCAAGAGGCCGAGTCGGTCGCGCATCGTCGCCTTCTCGGCGATCAGCTCTTTGAGCGTGCGCCCCTCGACGAGCTTCATCACGTAGTACGGATCGCCGTTCGGCCAATGTCCGGCTTCGTGCACCGGAACGATACCGGGGTGCTCGAGGCGTGCGGTGATCAGTGCCTCGCGCATGAACCGCGTCTCGTTGGACGTGTTCCTGCGCAGGAGCTCTTTCACCGCGACGGTGCGCCCCAATCGTTTATCGACGGCCCGAACGATTCGACCGAGTCCTCCGCGCGCGTGCTCGCCCACGGATTCGTAGCGGTCCGGATCGTCGCTCGCTGGGATCCTTCGCGACGATGCGCGCGCGACTGGCTCGGCCGGCGGAATGCGATCCGCCTCGCGTGGAGCGAGCGTTTCGGTGCGATCGGGGACCGGCGGCGGGGACATGGCGGGCAGGAGTCGAGCTGGATTCGGCGCTCAACCTACGGCGCCCAAACCAGATTCCCATGATCGCATCCCGGTGGACGCTGTCATCATCGATTTCAGATGTTTCTGTCAGGCTCCCTCGGTAGAGTGCGCGGGCTTATGGGACCTTCACTCCAATTCCTTCTTGCGACCGTCGCTGTTTTGGGCGCTTGCGGACCAGGAGGTCGCGAAGGCGACGACCAACCCGGAGTCGACGCATCTGGAAGCGACACCGGTGGGACAGAAGATATGTCGCGGGTGTACGCGCATTCCGGGGACACCTTGTTCCGCATGAACCCGCTCACGCTGTCGCCGATGCAGATCGGAGCGATGAGTGGCATCACGGGGCAGCTGCTCGATCTCGCGGTCGACAAGAACGACCGCATCGTCGGCGCATCGCGCACGGAGCTCTACACGATCAACTCCACGACCGGTGCGGCGACGCTGCTTCGTACGCTCGACGCAGGCGCACAAGGCTTCACGAGCCTGTCGTTCATTCCGGCGCCATCGCCGTCGGATCCGGACATCCTCGTCGCGGCAAACGACGCGGGTGATGTGTTCCAGATCAACGAAGCGAACGGCACCGCGACGAAGATCGGCAACTACGGCATGCACGACGGCATGCAGGTGAAGTCGTCCGGTGATCTCTTTGGCGTGCGTGGCTACGGCATCTTCGCGACGGTGGACATCGGCACAGGAACGATGGACTACCTGGCGCGTGTCGATCCGGCCAACAATTACAAGGCCACGCCGCTCGCGCAGAGCACGGGGCACGACAAGATCTTCGGCCTCGGCTTCTGGGGCGGCAAGATCTATGGGTTCGTCGACAACGGCTTCGAAGCAGCGAGTGGCACCATGATCCAGATCGATTCGGTCACGGGTGCGGCCACCACGTTGTCGATGGGACCGCAGCGCTGGTTCGGCGCGGGCGTGACCACCGAAGCTCCGATCATCCAGTAGCGCGTTCGCGCCGGACAGCTTCGGACAATTCTCGGACAGGACAATCGCGCGCGATTGATGCTGCCCGTGGAACGATCCCTAACCCCGGAACGGTGCTCCGCACGGAACGGCGACTCGGATCGACTGCGTCGTTGACGCCCCGGGAGTTGCCGGACAGCTTCGGACAAATCTCAGCGTGTCTGTGTGGACACGAAACGCCTCCGATCACTAACCCCGGTGCGGCTAACTTCGCGGATCGCCGTCGGCGAACTAAACCCGGTGTGGCGAGCACCGCGGACTGCCGTCAGCGTACGAACCCCGGTGCGGGGAACTCCACAGTTCGGTGCGGGGAACTTCGCGGATCGCCATCCGGCAAACTAACCCCGGTGCGGCGAGGGTCCGCGGATCGCCGCGGTGCTGCGAGCTCCGCGATGCCACCCGGCGAGCTCTGCGGATGGCCGCCGAAAACGTTCTGCCCATTCTGTCCGGGTGGTGCGTTCTACGGACATGCGGCTCGTCGCGCTCGCTGTCCTCCTGTCCTCGTCCACCGCCACGGCGGAGATGCTCGCGTATGGCGACGACCCGCCCACGTTTGACGAGCCGGACATGATGTCGCTCTCGTCGGGGTTGCTCGATCGCATGCAGCTCGCACTCGCGCGCCTCGGCATCACGACCGAGGTCGGCAGTCACGACGACGCAGACACCGTGACCAGCACGCTGCACGCGCAAGTGTCGACGTCATGCGATTGCACGTTCGGCGCGTACTTCACGTTGCCGCTCGCGTTCGCGCTCGCCGAGCCGATGGCTGTTGCTGCCGCGGGCGTGACACCGCCGCAACGGCCGCGCGTGGGCTTCGGCACGGCGGACGTCGGACTGTTCCTCGGGGGACCGTCGAGGAACAAGCACGGCGCGGTGTGGCGCGTCGGCGCGCTCTTGCCGACAGCGCCCGCGGCGGGACAGCCGCACACGATCAGCGCACGTGCACAGGACATGGTGCTCGAGCTTCCGCGAAGCGCTGGCGCACGCTTCTCGGCGTCGCACTTGTTCGGCGTTCTCGATCTGCCGAGCTCGTGGTTCGGCACGCGCAGCTATGGCGGCATTCGAATCGACACGGGCCTCGATCTCGCCTACGAGCTCGCTCGCCGCCCCGAGGAGCACGCGATGCACGTGGTGCCGCATGCAGGGCTCGGCGCACTCGTCGCGTTTCGCCGCACGATGGTGTCGGTCGACACCGTTCTCGCCATGGATCCCACCGACGAGGGCGACATGAACGTGCGATGGAGCACCGGCGTCACCACGCGTTTCGCTCCTACGACGGGCCTCGGCTCGTGGCTGCAACCGGCGATCACACTCGCGATGGTGCGCACGCCGGACGGCTGGGGCGGCACGATCGCGATCGACATCGCAGCGACTCGCTATCGCAACAAGCGTGCGTACGACTAGCGCGGCGTGTACTGCGAGGGTGAACGACCGAAGCGTCGCTTGAACTCACGCGCGAAGTGCGCGGCGCTCTCGAAGCCAACACGCGCCGCTACATCACCGGCTCGCGCGCCACTCTGGGTCATGAGGTCGCGCGCTCGCTCGAGACGCACCTCGCGCACGTAGCGCATCGGACTCATGCGCGCGACCGCGGTGAAGCGATGCGCGAAGTGCGACGGACTCATCGCCGCATTCTTCGCGAGCCCTTCGACGCTCAGCTTCTTCGCGTGATTTGCGTGGATGTACTGCATCGACTCGAGAATGCGCGACGCATCCTGCGCGGGCCCTACGCCCGAGCGCACGGCAGCCGCCGCATCGGAGCGCAACAAGCGATACAGTAGCTCGTCGAGAACGAGCGGCGCGAGCACGCTGCGATCGAGCGGATCGTCGAAGGTGTCGAGCAGGCGTCCGAGCGCCTCGACGATGTTCGTGTCCAGCGGCATCCAAAACGCCGGGCATGACTCCTCGCTCGACGAACCGCCCGCTTCCGCCAGCGCGATCAACGCACGCGCCACCCGCTCGGGGCGAAACAACACGCTGAGGCCGAGGTAGCAACTCGTGTCGTCCGGGTCGACCGCGATGCTCGTGTACTCCGCATCGCGCGTGATGACGACGAGCTGCGATGGATCCGCGTGCAGCTCGGTGCCACAGACCTGCATGCGCTTGGATCCCTGCAGCACGACACCGAGCGTGACGCCGAACGTCGAGAGCTTCGTGAACTCTGTCGCGCGCTCGAATCGATAGAGACAAATGTCGGGGTTCTCGAGGCCCGTGTGACCGTCGTTGATCGCTAGCGCCAGCGCTCGATCACGCACGCGATCACGCACGCGATCGATCGGCGCCGCGAGATCGCCGCGATCGAGACCGCCGCGATCGAGCGCGGCCGGATGCCCATCCTCACTCACGAGACGTACAGCACGTAACATCGCCACGTGCCCAGTGTAGTGGACGCACCGAGACGTGCCTGCGGAACACTTGTCTATTCCTGCGATCGCAGATTCGGGCAAGACGAGCGCAGCGCCATGGAAGGCGCGATCACGACGGCATCCTTAGAACGAGGGCCAAAGGAGTCCACATGTTCAAGTCCCTCGAAAACCAGAGCATCCTCGTCACCGGCGGTAGCACGGGCATCGGCGCCGCCACCGCTAACCTCCTCGCGCGGGCAGGTGCGCGTGTCGTGATCACCGGCCGCACCGAAGCAACCCTCCAGCAGTCCGCCGCGCAGCACGTTGGGATCTCGTACGTCGTGGCCGACATCGCACGGCCCGGCGATGTCTCTCGCTCGATCTCCGAAACGATCGCGCGCAACGGCCGGCTCGACGTGCTGATCAACAACGCAGCGGTCGCCGAGATCGTGCCACTCGCGAATGCCGACGGCGATCACGTGCGCCGCATGTTCGACACGAACATCATCGGTCTGATCGAGACCACGCGCCTCGCACTGCCGCACCTCGAGAAGACGCGTGGCACGATCGTGAACGTCGTGTCCACCGTGGCCGACCACCCATTCCCGAACATGTCGGTGTACAGCGCGACGAAAGCAGCATTGCTCTGTCTCACGCGCGCGTGGGCGACGGAGCTCGCGTCGAAAGGCATTCGCGTCAACGCCGTCAGCCCGGGACCGATCGAGACGCCCGCGTACCAGCCCGAAAAGATGCGCGTCACCGCGGCCGACATCGACGCGCTCGGCAGCGCCGTCGTCCAGATGGTGCCGCTCGCTCGCTTCGGCAAAGCGGACGAGGTCGCTCCGGTCATCGCGTTCCTCGCGTCGTCCGCGGCGAGCTTCGTGACGGGCGCGCAGTACGCCGTCGGAGGCGGGATGGAGGCACGGTAGCTGTTGCGAAGTGTGCGGGTCTTCGGCGTGCATGGAACGGACGCTCGCCCGTTGCTACGCAAGTCGACGCGAGTCACTCGGACGAGCGAACGGTTAGCCAGTTGGCGCGGTGGGCTCGGCTAGCTCGTACGGGGCGAAGTGCTGCGTGGAGGTTCTACCCGCGTCGAGCGCAGCGATCTCCTCGTCAGAGAAGCTGTCCGGCGGCGCGGACAGTTGCCCGCGAATCGCGCCGATGACGATCGCGCGCGCGCGTGCACCGGCTTCGCCTTCCGCGCCGTGGCCTTCCGCGCATTCGTCCCACAAGGCGAACAACGCAGCACGTCTCCGCGCGGGGGCGCGAATCTCGCGAAACACTCGCTCGACGTTGTGGTGCATCGAGATCGCGCTGTCGTCGAGTTGCTCGCGCGTGTAGCGCTCGCGGATCTGCGCGCGTTCGGCGAGCGTTTCGTCCAGGAGCTTTCGCTTTCGTGACGCGTACGGATCGCCGATGAACGTGCGATGCAGCCACGACGTGATGTCGAGCGAACCGCCGAACACAGGCAACGAACCGTCGGTGACGCGCCGTAGCTGGTCGGGCGCTTTGATCGAGCCGTCGATGTTCGTGTCGCCGCCCGCACCTGCGTCCCATCCGCCGGGCACAGCTTGCTCGTACATGGGCATGTCTTGCACTCGTCGCGCGTTCTTCTGCGCATACGGGTCGCGATACCAAGCCGACAAGTGGTTCCCGAGATCCTTCGCCGACCGTTTCATGTCCGCGGCAGGCAGCGTGATGCGCGGATCGATGTCGGGCTTGTCGACAAACCGCGCACGACCGTCGCGCGAGACATGCATCGTGGTGACGAGGTCCGGTACGGCGTACTCCGCGCCGCGTTGCTCGAGTCTCTTCTCGGTTGGCGGCGCTTCCGTCGCGGCGCGCGGTCCGCGCGGCGACACGTCCTCGTGAAGCGTGAGGTCGGGGCCGGACGCTCGTGCTCGCATGTTCATCGCGCCACGTGGCCCTGCCGGTTTCGCGTCGGATGTCGTCGAATCGGATGTCGTCGAATCGGATGTCGTCGAATCGGACGTCGTCGAATCGGACGTCGTCGAATCGGGTGTCGTGGAATCGAATCTCGTCGAATCGGGTGTCGCCGGATCGGATGTCGAGCCAGCGGTCGATGCGGACCTCGACGAAGCGTTCACGATCGTGGCGCTCGTCGTCGATGCGGCTTTCGTGTCGGTTGTGGCGCTCGTCGTCGGTGCGGCTTTCGAGTCGGTTGTGGCGCTCGTCGTCGATGCAGCCATGAGCTCGGATGCGCGGCTTGTCGTTGGTGTAGCGACGGGCTCGGACGTTGCGCTCGACGTAGGCGCGGCGACGGGCTCGGACGTGGCGCTCGTCGTCGAAGCAGCCATGAGCGCGGACGTGGAGCTCGACGCAGGCGCGGCGACGGGCTCGGACGTGGCGCTCGACGTAGGCGTGGCGATGGCTTCGGACGTGGCGCTCGTCGTCGAAGCAGCCATGAGCTCGGATGCGCGGCTTGTCATTGGTGTAGCGACGGGCTCGGACGTGGAGCTCGTCGTAGGCGCGGCGACGGGCTCGGACGTGGCGCTCGTCGTAGGCGCGGCGACGGGCTCGGACGTGGCGCTCGACGTAGGCGCGGCGGCGGGCTCGGACGTGGAGCTCGACGTCGGCGCGGCGACGGCGTCGGACGTGGGGCTCGACGTAGGCGCGGCGCCGGGCTTGGACGTGGAGCTCGACGGAGGCGCGGCGATGGCTTCGGAGGTGGCGCTCGACGATGCGGACTCGGAGACGGGGGGCCGCGATGCCGCGAGCTCGCGTGCGATGTCCGACGGCTCGTCACGATCGAGCGCTGCCGGTTCGAGAAACTCGACGACCAGCTCGTCGGTGACAGTCACGAGCAGCTCGTCGAGGGCAGGCTCGGCTACCTGCACATGGGGCACACGAGGTGCGCGCTTGCGTTCCTTCCCGTCGACGACGAGCCC
>JAEYYV010000247.1 GCA_023428295.1 Pseudomonadota bacterium | reverse complement strand
CTCCTCCTTCGTGTACTTCTCGATCTCCGGGATGTACGCCTTCACGTACTGCTTGGTGTCCTCGGGCTGCATCTTGAGCGTCGCCGCGTAGCACTCGAGATCGTCCTTGCAGCGAACGCCGGTCTGGACGCGCGCGATGTGCTCCTCGAACAGCCGCCCGTAGCGCTTGTAGCTCTTGGCCTGGCTGTCGAGCTGCTTGTAGGGGCCCGTGGCCTCCTTGTTCTTCTTCTTGTGCTCCTTGAGCTCGGCCTCGGCCTTCTTCACCTTGGTCGTCGCGTCGCGGATGTCCGTGGCCGACTTCGTGGTGTCCTTGGTGATCTTGATCAGGTCCACCTTCAGCTCGTCGACCGCCTTCTTCTGCGTCTCGAGCAGCTTGTCGGCGGCGTCGGCGTCGGCCTTCGGCTTGCCGTCGGCGGCCTTGCGCTTCTCGGCCGCGGCGTCGAAGTACTTCTTCGCGAGCCCCTGGAGGATCGAGATGTCCTTGGCGTCGCGCGACATGCGGGCGAACGACTCCGCCGCCACCTGCCGGAGCTGGTCGTGGTAGTCGGCCTCGCGGTCGGTGCCGTTGTCCCCCGCGATCTTCGCGAGCTCGTCGACGCCCGTCTGGTCGCGCGCGAGGAACGGATACTTCACGATGGCGAGCATCTTCGTGTTGAACTCCGGCGGCGCCATCTGGCCCTTCTTCGGAGCCTCGACGCCCTTCCACAGCGCGTAGATCTCCTTCGCCGCGTTCGCGCCGCCGATCTTGCCGAGCGCGTCGAACACCGCGACGTGCTGCGTGGGACCGGCCTGCTCGTCGACGAAGTACGCCGGGACCGGCGGCCGCTTCAGCACCGCGAGCAGGTCCGGGATGGTGTCCGGATCGTAGAAGTCACCCAGCACGGTCGTCGGATAGAAGTCCTTCGCCGAGACGTCCTGGCACTGATCCTCGGGCGCCTCGCCCTTGTCACCGCAGTACTTCTTGTACTTCTTCTGCTGGAACAGCTGCTCGACCTCGGTGTGCTTGCCGGCGAGCACTCTGCGGAGCTCCGCCTTCGCGTCCGGGCCGCTGGCGACGAGCGCGCGGCGGATCTGGGTGAACAGCTCCGGGGTGCGGTACTGCGCGATCACGAGCGTCTTCGCGGCCTGGGGGGCGCGGAGCTCGGCGACCGCGTTGATCGCAGCACCCGTGATGGCGAGGAACATCTCGAATTTCTCGACGATCGCCGCCTTGTTCTCCTTGTTCGCCGTGCGCGGGTGCGGCGGCGGCTCGCGGTCGATCAGCTTGGTCAGCGCGGCCACCGCGGCGGCCTTCTCGTTGTCGTACTGGCCGATCGCGCGGATCGCGCCGACCTGCGCGGAGACGAGCTTCTTCGACACCGGCTTCTGGGCCAGGTCGATGAGCGCCTCGAGGCCGCCCTGGAGCTTGGCCTCGCCCATCGCGTCGGCCGCCTTCGAGGCCGAGTCGACCGAGCGCGGGTTCGCCTCGTCGACCTCGAGCAGCGCTTGCGTGAGGAACGGCAGCGCCGCGTCCCAGCTCGACTTCCGGCCCTCCTTCTCGAAGTCGGTGACGAACTTGGCCTTCGCCTCCGCGGGCGTCAGCGGACGGGCGAGCGAGATGATGACCTGGAGGAACCGGACCGGCTTGCCCTGATCCGCCCACGCCGCACCGAGCGCGGGGATCGCGCCGGGGTGCCCAAGCTCCTCGAGCTTTTGCACCGCGCGCTCCGCCTCGCGAGAGTCGTCGAGCTTCGAGGTCCAGGTCTTGTAGTCGAACTCATTCGCAGGACAGCCGGTGAGGCTTGCGAGCCCCACCAGCGTGACGAGAGCCAGTCGGCGCATTGGTCGCCCTCTCTTACTTGTTCTTGACCGCGAACAAGAGGTTGTCGAAACCCGCGGCCTTCGCCGTGTTGACGATCTTGTTGATCAGGCGCGCGTCCGTGGCCTCGTCGGCCTGGAGGATCGCGAGGCCATCGGGGCACACCGCGCCAGGCTCGGCGCGGACGTTGTTCTTGGCCTTCTCGCAGGCCTCGAGCAACTTCTTCTCGTAGTTGCGCCCCATCCCGACGTCCTCCTTGATCTTCCGCGCCGCGGCCTCGAGCCGTTCATAGAGCAGGTCGATCTTGAAGTGCGCCGAGTCGTCGCGCAGCGCGAGCTCCGTCGTGATGATCTGCTGTCCCTGGTACGTGATGTCGCTGCGCGTGACGATGATGACGGGCGCCTGCTGGAGCGTGTCGCTCGACTGCGCGATCGGCAGCTCGAGGCCCTTCTGGGCCTGGAGCAGCTCGCCGGTCGACGAGAACACCATCAGCAGGAAGCAGACGAGGATCGTCATCATGTCGACGAACGGGACCAGGTTCAGCGAGATGTTCGAGCCGCGGGAGCCGTGCGCGCTGCCCGACTTCTTGACCAGGTGTCGGAAGCGGATCGAGTGGTAGAGGCGCGGGCCTGCTGCATGAATTGCCATTGGGGCCCCTTAGAGTTGCGGCCGGGCCGCGAGGCCCGCCGGATCGGAAAGACCGACGTCGTTGAACCCGACCTTCACGGCGACGTCCATCGCGTGGATGACGTCCTGGTACTTCACCGGCGACTGGACCGTGCTCTCCGCCGCGATCTCGACATCGCGCCGATCGGAGAAGAACGCCGACGACTTGTGTTGCTTGATCGTGGTCTCGAACTTCTCCCAGTCGTGGTCGCCGTTGGCGAGCCTCGGGATGTCCTGGAACTCGTTCACGCGCGACAGGCCGACCCAGATCTTGTCGGATTGCACGAGCACCGACAGCACGACCGTCTCGTTGTCCTCCTGGATGTTCGAGGTGTCGCGCGTCTTGCCCTTCGGCTGGATGTTGATCTGGGCGATGTTCACCCAGACCGCGGTGACAAGAAGGAAGGCCGTCAAGCAGCTCATCAGGTCGATGAACGGCACGATGTTCAGCTCGACGTTGACGCTTCCTTTGCCTTCGGTTCCTACTGATGCACCCATGATGGGTCCTCCTCGCTAGGGTTGATCGAGCGAGAAGACCTCTACGCCGCGGGCTGCATCTGAGCGCGGTGCGACGTCACGAGGTTGACGACCTGCACGGTCACCTCGTTGATGTCATCGACGACGTGCGTGGTCTTGCCCTGGAGCATCGAGTAGCCCAGGAGGCCGATCAGCGACGTGCCGATACCGAACGCGGTGCAGTTGAGTGCTTCGGAGATACCTTCCGCGAGGAGGGCCGCCTTGTTGCCGCCTTCGTCCGAGCCGACCGAGCCGAAGCTCTTGATCATGCCGGAGATGGTTCCGAGGAGGCCGGCCATAACGGCGAAGTTCGAGAGCATCGCGAGGTACGGCGTACGCGTGTTGATCTTGGGGAGCTCGCGGAGAGCGGCCTCGTCCATCGCAGCCTGGACTTCGTCGTCCGACTTGTTGAACTTCATGAGGCCGGCCTGAACGATGCGCGTCATCGGCGTCGGGTTACCCGAGCACACCTTGATGGCGCCCTGAACGTTGCCGGACATGACTTGGCTCTTGAGAAGAGCGAGCAGCTTGTCCTTGTCGACCGAAGCGCGGAACAGATACACGGCGCGCTCGACGATGATCGCGATAATGATCACCGAGGTGAAAAGGATGGGCCACATACCCCATCCGCCCTTATGGAACGCGGTCGAAATTGCAGTGAGCATCTAGAACATCCCCTGTTGAGAGTGCAGGTCTGGTCGCCGCCACCAGTGCAACGCTCGATCCGTGCGCGCAAGCGCGTGACATCTGGGCACATGCGCGATTTGCGAACGCTACACCGCCGGGGCATCTCGGGACGAACGGTGGACCCCTCGGGGCAAAAAGCGACGGCCATCACCTTCCGACCGTCCGTCGCCTACATGTGCGCTTATTTCAGCGACCTGCGATCACGCGGAAACGGATCGCAGCGAGTAGTGTCTGTATGCGCATGAAGCTTCCGAGCTCGGTCGGCCTCGTGGACCTCGCGGTCATCACCGTGCTGATCGTGATGGTCGTATTGCCTGCCCGCGAGATGTTCGCCGCCCCCGCCGCCAAAGGCGATGACGCAGCGCAGTTCGCCCTCGCGCTCAGTGAAGCTCGGACGATCGCCGATCCCTCCGATGGCAACAAGCTGGGCGACTTCACGCGCCGCCTCGGCGACGCCAACTACAAGGATTGGGCGATCGAAGCGTCGGTGTTCGGCGCCGCGGCCGCGAAGGGCTCGTCGACCGAGTGGAAGGCATTGCTCGCTGCGTCGGTCGCCTACGTCGACAAGCTCGAGGTCAAGGCCGCGCTCGACTACGCGACGCGCGCGCTCGTATCCTGCCGTGCGTTGCCCGGTGGCTGCCCGTCGTGGGAAGAGGTGCGGATGACGCTCTACCAGGAGCATCTCGACGCGGGCGTCAAGAGCGGCGTCGATCCCAAGCGCGATCCCAAGGGCTTCCGCGCTGCTGGGGAGAATGCGGTCCGCTCGATTCGCTTGAACAACCAGGAACGCGAGAACGCACCCTCGCCCGCTCCGCCGCAGTGACGTAAAATCTCGATCATGCGCCGCGAGTTGCTCTTGGTCGCCGGAGCCATGGTTCTCGCCTCGTGCGGGCCGTCCAAGGATCCGGACCGTCCGCGGATGCGGATGACGCCCAAGGACATCGTCCAGCAGTCGAGCGACGGCATCGTGGTCATCACCGCAGGGGAGGACAAGATCGGCTCGGGCTTCATCGTCGACGCGAGCGGCCTCGTCGCGACCAACCTGCACGTCGTCGCGAGCGAGAAGCAGATCACCGTCAAGCTGCACGACGGCTCCTCGTCCGAGGTCACGCAGGTCGTCGGGTACGATCCCGATCGCGACCTCGCCCTCCTTCGCATCAAGCCGCCAGGCAAGTCGCTCGTTCCGCTGCGCCTCGGTGACTCCGACCAGATGTCGGCGGGCGATCAGATCGTCGCCATCGGCAATCCGCTCGGTGTGTTCGAGTACTCCGTCTCGAGCGGCCTCGTCAGCCAGCGCCGCACGCTGTGCGTGAAGACCGAGACCGTCGTCGACAAGGAGGGCAACAAGCGCGAGCGCCGTTGCCCCGTCGGCGGCTTCGAGCTCCTCCAGATCAGCGCGCCGATCTCGCAAGGCTCGTCGGGCGGTCCGCTGTTCAACCAGTACGGCGAGGTCATCGGCGTCACGACCGCGATCATTCAAGCGGGGCAAGCGATCAACCTCGCGGTGCCGACGAACTATCTAAAGACGCTGCTCGCACAGCCGTCGGCGATCCCGATGGAGCGCTTCGCGCAGGAGACCTCCACCGAGGACGAGCGGCGCAGCAACGACGACGTCAAGATCACGCGCATGGTGCCGAACCATCCGGTGACGGTCCTCGACGGTTGCAGCGACGCGCAGGTCGTCGAGGTGGTCCAAGCGATCACCGCCGCGATCGACATCGGCGCGCCGCTCTACAACCAAGGCATGTCGGAAGGCTCGCCGAACGCGTCGGGCATGGAAGCGTGCTTCCGGATCTACGAAGGCACGTCGACAAAGCTCGAGCGCGATCCGCCGTGCAAGGGCATCGGCAAGGCGTTCGGCGACGGCCTCTTGCGCGCGAGCGCGATGTCGACGTTCAAAGAGAAAGCGTGGGCGCTGCGCGACACGTTCGACGGACTGATCGATGTCGCGGTGAAGCGCGGCGTGAAGCCCGGCAAGCCGTAATCACGTGACGCTCCTCTATCTCTTCGATATCGACGGCACACTGCTCAGTGCACACGGCTTCGGACGCGACGCGTTCGATGCTGTGTTTCACGAGCACCACGGCATCACCGACGCGAGCCGCGGTATCCGCTACGGCGGCAAGACCGACCCCGGCATCATCGACGAGATCTACCAAGCACGTCTCGGGCGCGACGCCACTGCCGAGGAGCACGCGGCGTTCCTCGCCGGCTACCTCCCGCGCCTCGTCACGCTGCTCGAGACACAAGGTGTCCTCGTTCACGACGGCGTGCTCGAGTCGCTCGCGTTCCTGTCGAGCAAGCCCGACGTGCTCCTCGGCATCGCAACCGGCAACGTGAAACAAGGTGCCGCTGCCAAGCTCACCGCCGCCAAGCTGCACGAGTGGTTCGTCCTCGGTGGATATGGCTGCGACTCGCGCGAGCGCGCGAAGCTCGTCGCGAGAGCGATCGAGCGCGGACGCGCCGACCGCGACGTCCGCGAGGTGATCGTCGTCGGCGACACCATCCACGACATCAGCGCAGCTCGCGCGTGCGGCGCCACCGTGTGCGCGGTGACCACCGGCAGCGACACCGCCGATGCACTCGCGGACGCGGACGTCGTGTTCTCGTCGTTGCGCGAGCTGCCCGCGTGGCACACTTCGCGCTTCGGCTAGACGCACGAGCTCTCGGGGCGAATCGCTACAGCGATCGCGCTGCAACGCGTGCGAAAGCGTCGTGTCGACCCGGTATGGGCGCAGCAATCGGCACCGAAGAAGGCGGCAGGAGCCGCAACGTGGAGCTCAACATCATCCCGTTCATCGACCTGATGAGCTGTCTCACGGCGTTCCTGCTCGTGACGGCGGTCTGGGTGAACATCTCGCAGCTCGACGTGAAGGCGTCGGGCAAGGCGCGCGATCAGATCACGCCGCAGGGAGACGAGCCAAAGCTGTCGGTGCTCATCGAGAGCGACGAGATCTGGGTAGGGGTGTCGAGACTCGAGGAGTACACGCGCATTCCGAAGACGGAGAGTGGATACGACTGGAGCAAGCTCGAGCAGGCGCTGAAGGATCAGAAGCAGTCGACGTGGTTCGTCGACACGAGCGAGATCCAGATCGCCGCGGAGAGTACGAAGACGGCTCCGGTCTCGTACCAGCAGATCGTGCTGGCCATGGACACTGCCGTGAAGGCGGGCTTCCGCGACGTGCGCCTCAGCGATCCAGAAGCGCTGTACGCGCGGCCGCGTCTGTAGCTCTAGCAGCCGCCGCGCGCGCCGACCTTGAGTGCGATCAAGACGACGACGAGGCCGATCCAGCCGAGCGTCTTCAGCACCTCGATGCCTTCGTTGCCGCCGGCCGCCTTCACGCCGTGCTTGTTGACGCGCTCCCACGCATCGGGGCGGGAGTCGTACTTCATCGACACGAAGCCGTCGGCGCGTAGTCCTTCGACGGCGGGAGACGTCGCGTAGTCGCCGAACTTTCGATCGCCTTTGGTGGTGACGATGTTCGCGGCGATGTCGCGCGCGAGGAAGCCGAGGCCCCAGGCGGCGGCGATGCCGACGCACACGAGCGCCACGCCAGCGCCCGTGCTGGTCTCCTGGAACCACGTCGATGGCTTGAGCAGCGCGAAGAAGATGACCGAGGAGGTCAGCGTCCAGAACGCGATCGTACCGACGTTGCGGATGTAGCCGTGGACCTGCGCACAGCGCGGGCAGCGAGCGACGGGACGCGCGCCGACCTGATAGTGGATGCGCGTGGTGTTGCCGTAGTACTCGCGGCCGGTCTCCATCTGCGAGGAGACCGACGCGCACGAGGAGGCCTCGAGCTCGCGCTTGCCGCAGAAGTGACACATCGCCTTCTGCACGTCGGCGAGGCGATCGAAGTAGCCCTTCACGCGCTCTTTGATCGACGAGGACACGGCGATCTGGCCGATGCGACCGAGCACCTCTTTGAAGCGAGGCTCGAGCTGTTTCTCGCGCGGGATGGAGCGGAGCTTGGCGAAGGCGTCTTGCACCGCTTCGTCGATGAGCGCCGAGAGGCCGAGGAGCTGACCCTCGTCGAGCGGGCGCCAGCGAGCGGCGAGCGTGGACAGGCGATCGAGGTACGCGTTCACGTCTTCGACGAGGCCGTTGCCGGTCTCGGCGTCGGGCGCCAGATCCGCGAGCTCGGATTGGAACTGCGTCTTGAGCGGCCGGAACGCGACGAGCCAGGTCTCGGCGTCGAACTTTCCTTCGAGCTGCGACTTACCGGCGAGCCCCGAGAGGTGGCCGACGTTGCCGATGCGCCCTTGCGCCATCTCGAGCTTGGTCTCGCCGACGACGAGGTCAGCGATGCGCGTCTTGATCGCGGTGAGCACCGCTTCGAGATCGTCCGTGGTGAGCAGCTCGTCGCCGAGCGCGGTGATCTTGGCTTTGACGTGCTCGCCGAGCTCCTGCGTGCCCAGGAGAACGCCCCAGCGTTGCACGGCTTCACCGAGGAGCGTGGCCCACGCATCGGCCGTGGACAGGAGGACGCCTTGGTTCTTGATGATGCGATGCGGATCCTCGGCGCTGACGAGGCCCGCGTTGTCCTTCCACGCGAGCTGCGCGCGCTGCGCAGCGGTGCTAGCGGCGTAGATATTGGGGCCGACCTCGCGCAACGCGGAGAAGCCGAGCAGCAAGCGAATGTTCGCTTGGTTCAGCTCGTGCGCCATCATCGTCGTCGGCGGTGCAGCCGCCGCGTCGCGATACGGGTTCGCTGCGTGGCCCGCGTGCAGCGGTTGCTCGCTGCCGTCGCGGTTCAGGTGCAGGTACTGGCGCAGCTGGCCCGCGTCCGCGGTGGTGAGCGCGGCCTCGAGCAGCTTGCCGTCCGCGTCCTCGGTGAAGTCGAACCACAGCAGCTGCTCGACGAGACGCGCGAGCGGCGACTCCATCGTCTGCGAGGCTTCTTGCAGCTCGATCTCGTCGCCGGCGGCGAGCCATGGCACCGGATCCGGATCGGGCAGCGACATGCCGACGCGCGCGCGAGCGAGCGCCTTGTCGCATTGCCACACCGCTTGCTTCGCGGTCGCGTTGACCGGCAAGCGGAGGAGACGGAACGGGCTCTTGCGATACTGCGTCAGCCCCGGCGAGCGCTGCGCCGTGCGAGCAACTTCGTCGGACTTGGGTGCGGTTGCGGTGGCCATCTCGGTCTCCTTACTTCACGTCCGAACGGATCATCGAGCCGACGCGATCGCGCTGCTCGGCGGGGAACATCTGGACGATCTCGCGACAGATGCCGGGAATCTCGTGATGGTCTTGGCGCTGGATCGCGGTCGCGCCGCGCTCGAACTGCTTGCGCGTCAGATCGAACACGCCGAGCTTCTGCGCCTCGCCCATGAGGTAGTTCAAGTAGCCCTCCCAGAACCAGGGCTGCCGCGTCATGACGGTGAGGTTCAGCGTGCGCAGATCGTCGATCTTCCTCTCGACGAGATCGAGGTCGCCACGCTGTAGCGCCTTGTCCGCTTCGGCGAGGAGCACCGCGAGCTGGCGCTTGTCAGCGGGCTCGCCGTCGGACTCGATCACCTCGGTCGCGCGGGAACGCACGTCGTCGAGCTCGTTGGTCAGGCGGGTCTTGCGGCCGCCGTCCTCGGTCGCGTCGATGTCTTGCGACATCATTCGCACCATCTGATCCGCGAGATCGATCGAGTCGCGGTCGCCTTCTTCGAGGAGCGCTTCGACTTCCTTGATGCGATCCACGTGGTGGTCCTTCTCTTCCTCTTCGCGGATCCACGTGCCGCTGTTGGCGACCGATGCATCGAGATCGTCGGCGAGCGCTTCGAGCGCCTTCAGGCGATCCTTCTGCTCCGCGAGCCCCTTCGCGACTTCGTCGGCGGGCTTGGTCTCGAGATCGAAGCGGACCACCTCCTCGAACCACTGATCTAGCGCGGGCACGTACGCGCGGCCGACGGTCTGCGCCGATTCGTCGACGGCGAGCGTGACCTCGACGGTGGAACCCTCGGGCAAGTCGCGACCGATCTTGTCCGCGTGGATGTGCAGCACGCCGATGACCTTGTTGCGATCCGCGCGCGTGGACTCGCCCTGCACGAGCGGCACGTGAATCGCTTCGCCGGATTGCCCGCGCTTGATCGACTTGGTCGTCTGGTGCGTGACCGTCTGCCGCGCCGGCAGCACCACGCCCTTCTTCAGGTACCAGTGCACGTTGTTGTTCGCGAGCATGATGCCGACCGACTGCGAGAGCGGCGGCTTCGCGATCGAGAACCCGTGCAGGACCTTGATCGAGTCCGGCTCCGTCGCGAGGGGGTTGCCCGCACCGTCGAACGCTTGCAGCGCGAACACGTTGAGCTGGTTCGGCTGAAGGCGCAGATCGATCGCGAACGCACCATTGGGCTGCACCGGCGCGAGCGGCGCACCTCGCGCCAGCGAGCTGTCAGCCGAGCCAGCACCCTCGGGGCGCACCTGGATCTTCAGTCCCGGGGGCGGCGGCACCGGCGACGTCACCTTGCCGACGACGAGCGGCGTGGGATCCGTGGTCATCGGCTCGTACTCGAGGTGCAGCTCGATCGCCGCGCCCGCGCGCTTCTTGCGGATCGTGGGTGGCAATCGCTGCGTCGACGCGAACAGCGCCGCGCCGCGCGCGACGATCGTCATCGGATCGACGTAGTGCTTCGCCTCCACGCCGACATCGAAGTAGATCTGCCGCGGCACGCACGGCGTGAGCGTGGGGCCGCCGACCATGACGAGCCCCGAGAGCTCCTTCGCGTCGATGCGATTGCGACCGAGCAGCTTCTTGCACAGCTGCGTCGTGCGCTGGATTAGCGGCATGAGCAGCTCCTCGAGATCCTCGCGGTTCAGATCGAACGCGGTCTCGGGCACCTGAAAGTGTGCGTTCTCGTCGGAGGACAGCGCGATGCGCACGCGCTCCGACTCGACCTTGATGCGCGCGAATGCATCGGCGTGCTGCGGGTCGGTGCGCTTGAAGTCGCCATACTTGCCGCTGTCGCGGATCTGATCGATCGCCTTGCGTGCGATCGCGCGATCGAAGTCGCGACCGCCGAGGTGATTGTCACCGTCGTGATCGATCACCTGCAGGCGACCGTCTTTGCAGCGCACGAGGGAGACGTCGAACGTGCCGCCACCGAGGTCGTACACGAGCCAACTTCCCTCGCGAACCGTGCCGGTGCCCGAGTGCGCGATAGCGGCAGCGATCGGCTCCTGAAGGAGAGGTGCGTGCTCGATACCAGCGAGCGCTGCGGCGCGGCGCGTGGCGTCGCACTGCGGCAGCTGGAACATCGCGGGGATCGTGATCACCGCAGCGCGCGGCGACTCACCGTCGATAGCGCGCGCGCGCTCGCACAGCGACTTGAGGATCTCCGACGAGAGCTCCTCGGGCGTCAGCTCGCGGCCCGACGCGGGGAAGCGCTTCTTCTCGCCCGTGCCCATCAGGCGCTTGAACTCGATCGTCGTGTTCTGCGGATCGTTATCGAGCGCGTCTTTCGCGACGCGTCCGACGACGATCTCACCGCTCGCGAGAACTTGAATGGCCGACTGCAACAGCGGATCGCCATCGGGACCGGGCAGCAGCTTCTGCTGGCGGCCCTCCTGGCGGGCGAGAGCGGAGTTGGTGGTGCCGAGGTCGATTCCGTAATCGATGGTGGACATGGTCTAGGCGGCCTTTGCAGTGAGCGATGCCGTGTAGCGGAACTGGTTCGCGCCGCGCTCGCGCGCTTCCTTCGCGTCGAGGAGCGCGTCGGGGTCGGACGACGCGCTACCGATGTGCCAGCCGACGAGCAGCGTGGACTCGCCGACGTCAGGGCCGCACATCACGACGAGCGCGAGGATCGGCATCCCGGCCGCGGCTTGGAGCTGCGCCACGTGCTCGGGCCACGATGCGCCGAGGTAGCGCTGCACGACCTGCGGGCGCGCGTCACGCACCGGTAGCGCCACGATGTACACCGCGTCGGACGCGCGGTTGATGATGATTGTCGCCGCGTCGCCGGTCTTGACCGCGCGCTTCACCGTGCCTTGCGCCGCCGAGATGATCGGGTCGTCGATCTCCGCGAGCCCCTGGCCGACCGCCGTGCCCGCGAGGTCGCGTTTCGCTTCAGCGATACCGTCGCGCAGCATGCGGCCGAGGCCGTTCGCGCCAAGGCGATCGTCGATCTTCTCGCCCGACGTCTCCGTGGGTGCATCGACGGGCAGCTCCTTCTGCACCTTCTTCCACCGGCGCTTGGCGAGCAGGTAGCCGAGCGGCATGGGGGCGAGGAGGCCGACGATCGCGAGGATCGCGAACAGCAGCGCCTTGCGCGCCTTGGAGCTCGCCATGGCCTTTACCTCGGAGATACACGACGCGTCCGGCGCGATGCGCTCGGCGACCGCGATGTACTCGTCGGGGTCACCTCCATACTCGATGGCGTTATGCGCGTCGCGACACGCGTTCTGCGCGACGAAGGCGACATCGAATCCCGCGCTGCGAAGATCGTTCGCGAGCGCGACGAGCGTTTCGGTCTGGCGCGTGTCACTCGCGACGCGTTGCATCCCCGTCTCGAACTCGCTCTTGAGCGCGGTCTTGGTCAGCTTGGCCATCGCCGGATTGGCAGCGATCTTCTGCGCGCACTGGGCGAGCATCTCCGCGTTGCTCGAGCAATCACCGCCGAGCGTGGCTTCGAACGCGAGGAAGTCCGCGAGGTCCACGCCCGCTGCCTTCACCTTGACCGGGTCGAACACGATCGAGCTCCTCGCTGCGGAGCTCGCGATCACTTCGTCGGCCGTCTGCTGCGCGAGCGGACGGTACGACTTGATGGCATCGCGCATGCCCGGGATGCGGACCTCGCCGTCGAACACCTTCGTCATCGATTGGCGAACGAGGCCGTCGATGTCTTCGGCCGGTACGTCCTTGCCGATCGCGGCGACCCAATCGGACTTGGTCTTGGCCGCCGGACCGTCGGCCGCGAGGATCACCTCGAGCACCGCGTCGAAGTAGCTCGCGGGAGCGAGCACCGCCGCCGCCTGGGTGAACTTCTCCGAGTCGCGCGTCATCTTCAAGAACGCGAGGTGGCCCCTGCCGCCCGACTTGGCCTTCCAGATGCCCACGACCTGCGCGAACAGCGCGGGATCGAGGCTGTCGAGCGCGCCCGCCATCTCCGGCGACGCATCGACAGCGCCCGCGAATCCGGGGCCATCCTTTGCCGTCGGCGCACACTTCGCGGTGATCTTCGCGCGGTAGTGCTCGACGGGAATCCCGCCGTTCTGCGCTTGCATCCAGAGGCCGATGACATCGGCGCGGTTGCCCGTGCACAGCGTGCGATCGATCATCGGATCGAGCTTGTCCTTCCAGCCGCCCGACGCCGGCGAGCTGAGGAGCGCGCGCGCGATCTGCGATTGCTGCGCAGCGGGCAGCTTGGACAGCGACCTCACGACCTCGTCAGCGATCGCACCAGACGAGTAGTCCATCACGTTCTTGCCGAGCTCTTCACGGCCCACGCCGGTCCTCGCGATCGCGAGCACGAGCTCCTTCGCGACCTCGTCGTCCTGCATCGCGAGCGCATCCTCGAGCAGGCTCGAGGTCTGCGCGACGCTCGACGGAGAGATGCCCATCGTCGCCGCCACGTAGTCGCGCTTGATCCTCACCATCTCGGGAAGCGCTTCTTCGAGGGAGCGCGTGCCCTTCGCGTCGTAGTTCAGCGTGATCGGATCGTTCGAGTAGTCGTAGCGCGACTTGTAGTCGGAGATGCACGACGTGGTGAAGCGAACCTTGCTGTTCTTGACCATGTACGGCAGGTGGACCTTCTCCACCCTGCTGTTGACCCGGCCGTCCTTCTGCGTGACCGTGACCTCGATGTTCCACACCGTACGACCGGTGTTGTTGATCACGTCGACATCCACGCCCGGACAGCCCGTGTCGCTCGATGTCGCGAATACGTCGAGCTTGAACAACAGCTCTACCGCTTCGTCGCCGATGCCCTCCGCGCGCGCCATGCTTCGCAGCTCTTCTTTGGCTCGGTCGAGCGTGTAGTCGTCGAGCATCCGGCTGTACGACGGAGCCGCGACCGCAGTACCGCCCAGCACGGAGGCAGCAGCGAGCACGAGGGCAGCTTGCGAGGTTCTGTTCATAGCTATCTCACTTGGTCCCGAGCCCACGCATCTGGCGATACACGGGGTGCGCGACGATCTTCACGTTCACGGCTTCTGCTCGACGGTGATCACCGGCCAGGCGGTGCGCGAATGCCTCCATGAGCAGGAGCAGCAGCGCGAGCCGGTCCTGTGACGGGGCGAGGTTCTCGCGGTTGAGCGAGAACCACTCGACTGCTTCGCTGAAGCGCTTGGCCTTCAAGAACGTGAGACCGCGCTTGATGATCTTCAGATCGTTGCCGCCCTTGTCGACCAGGTCGGCGAGCGTGATGCCGTCGAGCGCGATGGCAGCATCGAGCGTGAGCGCGCCCTCGAGCTCCGCCACGCTCGGATCGAGACGCTCGTCGACACGCACGAGCGCATCGCGCAGATCGCCCGGAGAGAGCGGACCGGCGAGATCGCGCGCGAGGAGGTCCTCGATCGACGCATCGCTTCGCGCGAGCAAGTTCTCCGTCACGATCCGATCGAGCCGATCGTTATCGCTCGGCATGCGCGCGAGGCCACCGAGTCCACGGGGTGCGCGGCAGAACGGGCACACGATCGCGGAGGCGTCGTAGCCGGTCCCGCAGTTCTCGCACGGCTGGAGCGAGGGCTCCGCCGACATCAGCCGCGTCGCCTCGTCGTCAGCTCGAGCGGCGTGAGGAATGCCTCGACGTCCACCTCGATCGCCTGGCGCAGATCGCTATCCGCGTCGAGCTTGAGCGCCTCGAGGACCGAAGCACCCCGATATTCGAGCACCGGAACTTTCGCGAGCAGTGCTTGGCGCATCTTCACACCGCCGCCGGTCTGATCGTCGTCGGCCATAGCTACCTCAGCACCACCTTGCCGAGCTGCTCCATCACGGCGCGCTCGAGCGCGGCGATGCGAGTAGCCGACGTGTCGACATTGTTCGCGAGCGCGGTGAGCTCGCGATGGATCTCGGAGAGCTTGCTCACCGCCGCGGGATCCGCGCGGCGTACGACCTCGCTCGCGATGCCACCGACAAACGCGGCACGCTCGCGCAACGCGCTCACCGTGATCTCGCCCGCCGGTGGCGCTTCGAGTGCACCGCTGTCTTGCAGATCGAGCACCACCGGGCGGAACTCGTCGAAGCGGCCGAGCTCCTCGATCAACGCCTTGCGCACCTGGATCCCGACGGCGGGATCCGACAAGAAGCGCGCGCTCGCGGAGCGGAACATCGCGAGCAGCTCCTTGCGCTCTTGCTCGGCGCGACGCGCCTCGGCGAGCAATGCGCGCGCACGCGGGCTACGAACGCCCATCGTGATCGCGGCATCGAGCCAGGCGAGCGCCTTCTCGGTGCGCTCCTTCTTGTACGCGAGGTACAGCGCACCGAGCGCCGCGAGTACATCGCGATGCCTCGGTTGGAACTGCAGCGCGCGCAAGAGGAGCGCTCCGAGCATCTCGACGTCCTCGTCAGACAGCGCGCTCCCTTTGCGCGATGCGAGGTCGATGCGAACCACGGCCTCGAGGAAGAACAGCGCGCGGTAGAGCTCCGCGGGCAAGGGCAGCGTGGTCTTGTCGATCGCGGGGAGGAGGAACTCGTCAGCGGCTTGATCCTCGACGTCGGGCAGCTGCGCCGGCAACCATCGCCCGAAGAACGCCCGCGTCGCAGCGAGACTCTTGTCGAGCTCGCCCGCCTTGTACTGGATGGCGACATCGTAGACATCGCACGCCGCGCTCGACGCTCTCTGCGCTTCGTCCTCGAGACCGGTCACCTCGCGAATGCGCGCGATGCCGTCGGCCGCTTCGGACAGCTTGTTCTGCTTGATCGCTTCGCGCACCGCGAGGATGCGGTGCGTGACCATGGCGACGGGAATCTGTCCCGCGAGCACGCCGATCTTCGTGACCTCGTCGAACATGCGCGTCGCGCCTTCGTTGTCCGCGGCGGCGAGCTTCTGCTCGGCGAGCGCGAGCAAGCACGCGCTCTCGTTCTCCTTGACCGGAATCTGATCGATGTTGGCGATGTCGGCGGTGTTCGCGTCGCGCAGCGTGTCGAGCGCGGCTTGCCAGTCGTTGGCGCGCGCCTTCACGAGACCGAGCAGGTACTTCGCCTCTGCCATGTGGGGGGCGAGCCCGAGGAGGCTCTCGCAGTCCTTCTGCGCCACCGCGAGCTTGTCCGTGCGCTCCTGCGAGCCGAGGACCGCATCGCCTTCCGGCTTCGCGACGGCCATCAAGTGACAGAACGCCCGCAGATAAAGGAAGTCGAGCTGCTCGAGCTTGTGCAGCTGCTCGATCGACATGCGCGCCGCCATCGCGATGCCCGCCTTGAAGCGACCGGCAAACGCGTGTGCCGTGAGGTTTGTGATCGTCGCGGGCTCGGGCTTATCGAGCGCCTGCGGTTGTCCCGGCACTTGCTCCGCGACGCTCTCCTCGGCCTTCTTGCGCTTCTTGGGCAAGAGCGTCTGCAGATCGCCGAGCGCGAGCGCGCCAACGGCGAACAGCACGAGCGAGAACGCGACCATCAGCGGCCACTGCGGCGGCGCTTCCACCGTGGGCGGAATCACCGTCGGATCGAGCTTCTCGAGCTCGGCGTTGCGCTTGGACAGCTCCTCGGAGAGTCGCGCGACTTCTTGCTTCAGCGCCGCGATCTTCTCCTTTGTCGCGGCGTCGTGCTCGACGGGCTTCACCGCCTCGGGCGGCTTCGGCGATCCCGCGAGCTGCGCATAGGCCGCGACGCCGAACAGGCCGAGCGCCATCGCGATCGCGACCGCGCACCGGAGCGTGGAGCGCGGGAGGCCCTCCCGCTTCTCTAGAAGGTAGGCCCGTGTTGCGACGATCGCGGGGACCAAGCCCACGACCGCGAGGATCCAGATGATGATCGTCGACATGCTCCCCTATGGCGCTCCCGAAAGCGCCAACAGCCGTCCAGCGTCGTACCACACCAGTGGCGGCCGCTCGCGCCGTTGTTGTTCCGAGATCCTCCGCGCGAGGCCGGTCGAGCTGAGATAGGCGTCGATTCCGGTCCGGATTGCCTTTGCGCCGTCGATCTTCATCTGGTTCGCGAGGTCACCGATCCAATGCAGCCAATGCACGTTGGCCTCGATCAGAGGGTCGGACGGATCACAAACCGCAAAAGTCGCATCGAGAGATGAAACAACTCGCGAGAATGCATCCGCGAGATACCCGGGATCGTTGTACTGGCTCGTCGCGCCGTAGTGCGCGAGGCCGTCGAGGTAGTCGAGGTACGCCACCACGTACGTGCCGAGCTCGCCGCCGCCGAGCGGCATCGCGTGGATCGCCGCTCTGGACTCTTTGCAGATCCGCGCGACGTGCGCGTGATGTCCTTGCCCCGCGAGCAGCCGCGATTGGATCGTGGACTTCACGATCGCATCCCACGGATCCAGAAACGGCGCGGACAACCGATGCAGCGCCGCATCCGCGCGATCGAGGTAGCGCGCTTCGATGTGCGCGAAGTGAAGGCGACCGAAATCGCCCACGCGCGATCCCAGCAGGTCGATCGCGGCGACCGCGCGCTCGATCAGCGGACGCGCTTCCTGGGGCGGTCGCGAGTGCGCCAGACGCCGCACCTCCGCCGCGAGATCGCGAACTGCGTCCCGCGTGTCGGACGTATCGAGCGCGTCGATCGCCGCTTGCACGGCGCCCGACGGATCTTGATCCGCGCTCCGCAATCGACCGAGCACATCCCACGGCACGTGCTCCTTGGGCGTCGTTGCCGCGAAGCGCTCGAGGACACCGCGTGCGACCGAGGCGTTGCCCTCGTACTCCCAGCGGACCGCGGTGCGGTACGGGTGCAGTTGCTCGCCGATCTGCGCGAGCAGGTGATTCCAATCCGACGGAGGACTCGGCTCGATCAGTGACAACGCGAGCGACGCGAGCGCGGTCCCCTCGTCGACAAAGCTCGCCGGCAATCCCTCGCGAACGGCCGCGCGAACACGTGCGGGCTGACCGACCCAGCCGCGAAGCACGCGACGGAACTGCGCGCCGGGTGGCAGATGCGACGGAACGAGCGAACCCGCGAGGCCGCTGCACAGCGCCGCTCCCACGACGAACGCGGCGAGATCCGCGGGCTCTTTGCCCAGGAGCGATCGACTCGGCATCCACGCCCACGCATCGGGTGACGATCGCGCCCACTCGGCGAGCGAGACATCGACGAGCGGCACCACCATCAAGCGCCACGCGCCGAGCGTGCGCTCCGGTGCGTAGCGCAGACACGCGGGCCCGAGGATGGCCTCCACGCCGGCGTGCTCGAGCGCGCGAATGCAGCCTGCGAGGTAGTGCGCCAGCTCGACGAGCTCCGGCAGATGCACGCGCGGCTCCGCGACGAAGCGCGGAAGCGCCGCCGCGAACGACATCGACCTCTCTTGCTGGAGCGCGTAGTCGAGGACGAGATCACCCTCGTACTCGTCAATGCTCGTCGGAGTCCAGCACCCCTCGGCGGCGAGCCCGTCGAGGCGCTCGACGCTCGCCCGCACCGCGCTTCGCGTGCGCGCGTCCGGCGACATCGATACGCGAACGCGACCGTCGGACAACTCGGTCATCTCCCCGACGGGAAGCCGCAACGTCGCCATGCCGGGCACAGCTTACGTCACGGGCAGATCGCGGGTGCGGCTCGGACTACCAATTGTCGAACCCGACATCGGGGCACCAGCACCACTGCCGGTCAAGCTGCTACCGTCGGTAGGTGACTCGGCTGGGCCGATACCAGATAGAACGACGGCTCGGCGGCGGAGGGATGGCGGAGGTGTTCTTCGCACAGCTGGTCGGCAACGAGGGGGATGGAGGCTCGAGTTTCGCAACAAGCAACCTCGGCTCCACCCGGTCGAGCCTCGCGATGCAGCCGTCGCGATGATCGTGTCACCAATGTTGCCGCGCGACGTCTCGATGCCGGGGCCCGCAGCGCTGCTCGAACAAACCCTGGAGTACGAGCTTCGCCTCGACAACGGGAAGCTACTCGCAAAGAACGGTCCGTATCCGGTGGCCTCGGATTTCGGCCTTACCGGATTGTACTGGTCGGTCACGATCGACCGCTCGACGGGTACCGAGTATCGGGTCTACACGAACCTCGTCGACGGAACCACGTACTACCCGCTGTCCTTCACTGCTCCGCCCGAACAGTACGAGCGATATGTCGCGGACTATTGGAACGCAGTACGTTCGATCCGGCCGCGGTCCATGGAACGAGGACTGGGCCGCCCACAAGAACTGTTCGGCGAGTAGTGCATATATGACAACGTTTGTTCGGCAGGTAGCATTGCCGGTTCCCGCTAGTGATGCATTTGCGTGGCACGAGCGCGAGGGTGCGCTCGAGCGCTTGTCGCCACCATGGGAGCACGTTCGCGTCGTCGAGAAGCACGGCACGATCCGCGACGGCGATCGCGTGGTCCTTCAGGTCGCCGGCACGTTCGGCAAGCAGATCGAGCACGTTCACCGCGATTACGTCGCCGGGCGGAGCTTTCGCGACGAGCAGGTGCGCGGCCTGTTCGCGCGGTTCTCGCATACGCATGACGTCATTCCCGTCGATGACGCGAGCTGCGTCATGGAGGATCGCATCGAGTACGAGTTGCCGCTCGGTGGGCTCGGCCGCGCGTTCGGTGATGGCATGGTGCAGAAGCGACTCGCGCGAATGTTTCGCTATCGACACGAGACCCTCCGTCGAGACCTCGTCCGGCATGCGCGCACACGAGGCCAGCGGCGACTCCGCGTGGCGATCACCGGCGCGAGCGGGGTCATCGGTAGGCCGCTCGCTGCGTTCTTGTCCACGGGCGGCCACGAGGTACTGCGGCTGGTTCGAAGCGAGCCGGGCGCCGGAGAGGTGGCGTGGGATCCGGTGCGCGGAACGATCGATACGGCGGGGCTCGAAGGCGTCGATGCCATCGTGCACCTCGCTGGCGAGAATGTCGGCGTGCGCTGGACGCCAGAGCGCAAGGAACGCATCGTGCGTAGTCGAGTCGACGGCACGCGTCTCGTCGCGGAGGCATGCGCGCAGGTCGGCGCGAGTCTGATCAGCGCCTCTGCGATCGGCATCTATGGCGTCGAGCGGGACGAGACCGTCGACGAGTCCAGCGAGCTCGGCGATGACTTCCTCGCCGAGGTTTGCAAGCAATGGGAAGCAGCCGCCGAGCCCGCGCGCATGGCTGGCATTCGCGTCGTCAACCTGCGGATCGGAGTCGTGCTCTCGCCAACGGGTGGTGCGCTCGCCGAACTGCTCCCGGTGTTTCGCAAAGGCGTGGGTGGCCCCGTCGGAAGCGGCACACAGGTGATGAGCTGGGTCTCGCTCGACGATGCGCTCGGCGCGATCCACGACGCGTTGCACGGTGAATCGACGGGGCCGTTCAACATCGTCGCTCCGAATCCCGTCACGAACCGGGAGCTCGCGAAGACGCTCGGTCGCGTGCTCGCTCGCCCCTCGTTTCTACGCGCGCCCGCGTTCGGTGTGCGTCTCGTGTTCGGGGAGATGGGAGAGCTCGTTGCTCTCGGCGGACAGCGCGTGGCGCCAAAGCGGCTCGTCGATGAGGGCTTCGAGTTCTACGATCCACTGCTCGAGTCGTGGCTACGGCACGTCCTCGGTCGTTAGAACAGGTTCATGAAGGGATTGAACGGGCTCATGTAGATCGGCTCGTTCGCACGACGGATCAGATCCGCCGTCGGATCGACAACCTTCTCGCTCCACTGATTCTTGTGCTCGCGGCCGATGTACTTGTTCATCTCCGCGTCCATCTGCGCCGGGTCTTTCTCGAAGTTCTGGTACTCGCCCATCATGTTCTTGTCGATCCAGTTCCAGCGCTGCTTGAAGTCGGCGACGTTATTCGTGCCAGGAACCTCACTGCCGTGTTGCTCGCGATGATCTCCGAACGTCGTGCCGCCTGGAACAGGTGAGCTGACCCCGAGGATGTTCAGCTTGCTCGAGAGAAACTCGAACGCCTCGGGAGAACCGGGGTTGTCGTAGACGATCTTCTGGACGTTCTTCTGCTCGTGGAACAGGAGATCTTTGTTGCCGTCCCAGATGCCGGCCTGTGCTTTCTCGAGCGCGGCCGGGTCACCACTCTTCTTCGCCTCTTCGAGCGCCTTCTTCGAGTCAGCCATCTTCTGCCAGCCCGCAAACTCGTCTTTGGTGATGGAGCCCTCTTTGAGAGCGGCTTCCATCGCCTTCATGCCGCCCTGGTCGAACGCCAGGTGCTGCCACATCATGTCGTTGTAGATTCCGCCGTTTCCGATCGCGAGCTGATCGCGAACGAACTTGCCGTCGGGCGCGCCCGCGATATCCGCGATGCCACCGAAGCCACTCGCGTCCGCACCGTCGAGCATATATGTCTGCATCATGCCGGTGCCGGCCTTGTCCGAGGCCATCGCCGCCATTCCCGCCCACTTGTAGAGCTCGGGATCCTTCTTGTACATCTTCGCGTACTGCGCGTTGATCAGCGCGTTGCGCTTGATCGGATCCATGGTGTCGAACGTCTCTTGATCGATCCCCATGTTGGCGTACGACTGCTGCTGATACTTCTGCTTGAGCAGCTGCTTCTCGGGATCGGCAACGCCCGTCGGCTTCGTGGTGTTGGGCTCGCCGTTGACGATCGCGTCAGCCGTCTGCACGCCCTTCTTCGCCCGGTTCCACGCATCCTCGACCGGGTTCGGAATGTGCGGGATGTGCGGGATGTCGATATCGGGGATGTAATCCAGCGGATTCGGAATTGATGGGAGGTGGTCGAGCGGATTCGGGATCGACGGGAGATCGAGCTCGTAGTCGAATGGGTTCCCGATGCCAGGGAGATCGAGCTCGTAGTCGAATGGGTTCCCGATGCCAGGGATATCGAGCTCGTAGCCAAACATCGTTCCGTCATCTTACGCCAACTCTGGCTCCTGACTTCCCACTAATTACGGCTGCGCATGACGAGCGCGGTGAGCGTGGCGACCGCTCCCGCGACGGGGACGCCCGAGGCCCGCGCCTGGATCACCTTGTGAATCGCGTCGAGCATCTCGCGCTGGCGATCCGCGGACAGCGTCGAGACGAGGTCGCTGGCTTGCTGGACCAACGAGTCGACCGGATCGCTCTGCGATGGCGCCGGCGTAGGAGCCCCGCCACCAAACGAGGGCGCCGGACCCGGGCTGGTCGGGGGGAGCTGGTTCGAGTCGAGGATCGCGGCGAGCTCCACGCGCTTCTTCTGCGTGAGCCCCACGTCGGCGCGGTCGAGCTTGATCGGCGTGACCGTGCCCTTCTGCACGTGGACGATCGAGCCCTCGAAGATCCCGTTCGCATCGAGCGCGAACGTGATCTGGAACTGGTGCGTTCCTTTGGGCTCCGGCGACAGCCCGTCGATGACGACCGTGCCGATCTTGTCGTTCTGTGACGCCTTCGGGTTATCGCCCTGGTAGACCGGCACGAAGATGTTCGTCTGGTTGTCGCGCGCGGTCGTGTAGCCACCGCGCGAGACGCGATGCGGGATCACGTGGTCCTTGGGGATCAGCGGATCGTAGATGTCGTCGATGAGCCCGATGCCGAGCGTGTGGCTGACGACGTCTTTGATGTTGGTGTTCGCGAGCTCCGCCGACACCGTCACGCTGGCGTCGATCTTGGGTGCCTCGTCGCTGATCTCCGGCGCGAGCGACGGCGTGAACGATGCGGCGAAGCGCGCTGCACCCATCGCGACGATCTCGTCGGGGTTGAGGTCGCTCTTGACCGACTTCTTGTAGCGCTCCTTGAGTGCGCGCGTGACAGCGGGGATCTTGGAGGAGCCACCGACGAGGACGAACGCGTCGATCTCGTCGTGGTTCAGGCCGGCCGTGCGCGCGGCGCTCTCGATCGCGACGTCGCACTGGCGCAGCGTCTTGTCGAGGATCGGCTTGATCATGAGATCGAACTCGCTCGGCGTGATCGTGTAGTTGATCTCGTCGATGCCGCTCGTGGGGTTCTCGACGATGAACTCCTGCGGCTGCGCCTCGTTGCAGATGTTGATCTTCACGGCCTCGGCGCGCAGGCGGAGCTTTCCGACGAGCTTCGCGTCCTGCGAGAAGTCTTTGCCGAACTGCTCGCGCATCTTCCTCAGCACCCACTCGACGATCTGCTGATCGATGTCGCCGCCGCCGAGGTGCGCATCGCCGCCGGTGCCGAGCACGCTCGCGGTGCGCTCGTCCTCGATGCGGACGACAGAGACGTCGAACGTGCCACCACCGAAGTCGTACACGACGAACGTCTGCGGCTCGCCTTTGTCGAGGCCGTACGCGACGGCCGCAGCCGTGGGCTCGTTGATGATCGCGAGCGGATTGAGGCGCGCGATCTTCGCGGCTTCCGCCGTCGCGTTCTTCTGCGGCTCTTTGAAGTACGCGGGCACCGTGATCACGGCGTCGTGAACCGGCTCGCCGATCAGGCGCTCGGCAGCGGCCTTGAGCTCCTTGAGGATGCACGCGCTGACAAACTCGGGATCGAGGTCGCGGCCACCAGCACGCGCCATCGACTTCTGACCGAGCGGATTGCGCTCGCCCATGATGCGCTTGACCTCGAAGATCACGTTGCCGGGCTCGCGCGACATCTTCTCCTTCGCGGCCTTTCCGACGGAGACCTGGCCGGTGTTCGAGATGTACACGACCGACGGCGTGGTCGGCTCGTTCTGGCGATTCGGGATCACCTTGATGTCGCTCTTCGCGTAGCTGTACGCGGCGACGACCGAGTAGGTCGTTCCGAGGTCGATGCCGATTACCTTGTGATATTCCGCCATAGCTACTCCGCGTGAGTTGCAGTTTCCGAGAACGGGGCGAGCTGTTGCGCGAGCTCGGCGTCGAGACCGCCGGGGAGCCACAGCCAGTACGCGTCGGGATGGAGGAGCAACGCGTCGGCGCCGAGCTCTTCCACGAGCCACGCCGTCACGAGCGACGCGATCTTCTGGGGCTCGAACGCGCGATCACGCGGTGCCGGCTGCACGGTGAGTAGCGCGTTCTGTGGATGCTCGCGATCGTACGCCTCGCGCGAGGCCGTGCTGCCGATCTGCTTCTCGATCGCCTGCAGCTCGATGATCTCGGCCTCGTCGTCGCCGGACGCTGCTTGCCCCTTCGCGCGACGGGCCGCCATGGCCTTGCCGCGCTTGTCGGAGAGGATCTTCTTGATCTCGTCGAGCGAGGCGAGCGGCGAGGCGCCGAGCTTCGCGTAGGCGTTCTCGGTGTCGATCGCGAGGCGCGTCTTGGGACGTGGGCGGCCCGTGCTCATTGCTCCGACTCCAGCTGTTGGTGCAGCTCGAGCAAGCGCTCGTGCTTGATGAGGCGCGCGTCGGAGAGCTTGTCCTCGACGTAGCGCAGGGCCTCGAGGAGCAAGCGGCGCGCGCCTTCGCGATCGCCCTGCTCCTTCGCGCGATAACCATCGGCAGCTGCGCAGTATGCCTTGCAGTACGCGAGCTCGACCTCTTGATCGGGCGCGGCAGGAACGAGCGCTGCGAGGAGCGTGCGGGCCTTCGCGTAGTCCTTGCTGCGAACGAAGGCGCTCGCCGCGGCGATCTGCTGGCGGAACTTGAGGCCTGGATAACGCGCGGTGAACTCGCGGGCGAGCGGCTCGGGCAGCTGCGAGAGCTTCGCGATCTCCGCGTCGGATTCGTCGTAGCGCTCGAGGCGGAGGAACACGATCACGCGTTGGCGCAGCACGCGCGCACTCTTCTCGCCGGCGGCGCCGAGGTCCGCGAGGAGCACGAGGGCACCCGCATGATCGCCGGCGGCGGCGCGCTTGGTGGACTCGTCGAGCGCCGCGGCCACGGCGAGCTGCTCGTCGAGATCGTCGAGCTTGCGCACCAAGGTGTCCGCTTCTCGGACACTCGGCTCGTGCACCTTGGCCGCGAGCGCCGCGAGTGCGCGAATGCGCTCGGGGACCGCGCGAAGCTCGAGCGCGCGCGCGAGCTCGCCGCGCCACCCCGCTTCCACGCGAATCGGTGGCGGCCCGACGGGGACGTCCGAGCTACCGATCGTGGGCAACAGCGCGGAGAGCTGGGTGCGCGCGAGCTCGATGACGTACGGCTCGGGCCGCGCGACCGTGGACATGCGCTCGGCAATTCGCTCGAACGCGTCGCGGAACCGACCCTCGGCGAGCGCGTCACCGATGTCCTTCTTGGCAGACTCGAGCACGGCGGTCTCGACGTCCTGCGCGAGCGGGCGGAGCACGGCGAGATAGATGCCGCGCGTGCAGCGCGCGAGTGCGAGCGCGAACGCCGCTCGGGCTTCCGTGCGGCGATCCGCGGCGAGGAGGCACAGGCCGCGCACGTACTCGAGTCCCGCGTCGGTGCTGGCGGAGTCGATCTTCTCGAGGGCGGGAATCGCGCCAGCGCGCGAGCCCGCGATGTACGTGGCCATCGCGCCCGGATCCGTGCCGTCGAGCGTCTCGAGGCCGAGCAGCTCGAGCGCGAGCTCGCGGGCTCGCCTCTGCCCCGCGGGCGTGAGGCACCGCGCGAGCGCGCGACCGGCCCACGCGTGCGCGTCGCGCCATCGACCGGCGCGCGCGAGCTCGTGGCACAGCTCGGTGTACAGCTGCATCGACGTGGGCTGTAGCTCGAGCTCCGCTTCGCGCATCGAGATGTCTCGCTCGTCGGACTCGCTCGCACGCGACGGACCGCGCGCGTCGCCCGAGCGTGTCTTGCCCTTGCCGTGCTGCTTTTTCTCGTCGATCAGCTCCTGGATGCGCTCGACGCGCGACGCGAGTGGATGCTCGCCCTTCGCGACCTCGTGGAAGCGCGCGATCGCCTCGACGGCCTCGTCGAGGAAGTCGCCGACCATGAGCAAGTGCGCCGCCCAGTACTCGAGGCGCGCGCTCTCCGGATCGTCCTTGCGCGCGAGATCGAGCTGCTCGACGAGCTGTTCGATCTCGTGGCGCGATAGATCGCTCTTCGCATCCACGACGCGGCGCTCGACGAGGCTCACGCGAAGGTTTGCAGCCAACACCTCGCCGAGACGCTTGCGCTGCGCGGGATCGAGCCGAGCGTTGCGCGTCTGGACCTCGAGCACCACGCGCATGACTTGATCGAGGAAGCGCAGCGCGTGTGGAGGCGCCGTTCCTTCTTGCCGCTCGACGAGCATGCCGTCGAGCACGGTCTCGTCGAACAGCGGCGCGACGGCGCGCACCGTGTCGAGCACCTCGTCAAAGATCGAGCGCTTGGTCGGATCCGGCTCCCAGCGCAACGAGAGCATCGCGAGCTCGGCGAAGGTCTCGACGGCGTGGCGATGCACGGCGAGCACGTCCGGCGCGATCTCCGCGGGCGCGTAACGCATGCGTGCGTTCACGGCGGCAGCCCGAAAGCGCGCGGCGAGCTTGTCGGCGAGCTTGCGGCCCTCGTCGGGAACGAGTACGGCCAGCGATTGCGCGAGGCTCGCGAGGCCATCCGCGCGCGCCTCCGCGACGGCCGGCGTGGACGGCGCGAGCAGCACGCGATCGCGATCCGCTCCGAGGCTCGCGAAGCCGAACACCAACGCCGCACGCGTGTGATGCAGCCACTGCCGGAGCTGTTCGGGATCCTTGTCGATGACGTCCTGATTGACGACGAGCTCGCGGTGCGTGATCGCGCCCTCTTCGTGCTCCTCGACGAAGAACACGCCGGTGCGTCCGGATAGCCGCGCCGCTTGCGAGAACATGCGGTGCGGTGCGCCGTACCGGCGTGCGCTCGCGGGATCCAGCCGACCCAGCAGCGCCAATCGATAGTGATGGCGATCGAGATCCGCCCACGCATCGAGGGCGGACTCGTGCTCGCCGAGCAGCGTGAACAGCGCCGCGCGATTCTGATAGTGCGCCGCTTCGTGCGGCTCGAGCTCGCTGCACACCTGCACGGCGCGCAGCGCGTTCGAGAAGCGCTCGCTCGCCGCTTCGTCGATCGCGAACCTCGTCAGCGCGGACACGAACGCGCGACGGACCGCCGGGCGATCGCTCGTGCGAGCGTGCAGCGCACGCAGCGTCTTCACCGCGACAGCGGGATCGTCGTCGAGCTTGCGCGCGAGCAACGCGAGGGCGAGCTGCTCGGCGCGAGATCCAGCGGGCTGCGCTTCCACCGCGCGCACGAGCTCGTCGGGCGACGCGGCGGTCCACGCGATCACCGTGCGCGCCAACGTGTCCGCGCGCGTGCCCTTGCTGATCACGCCGCGCTCGAGCTGCGCGGCCACGGCCTTGGCATCGCCGGGTCGCAGGATCGATAGGCGCGACAGGAGATCCGCCCAGGCTGCGTCGTACGCGGCGCCCTTGGGCAGCTCCCCGAGCTTGTCGAGTCCACCCTTCACGCT